>JBBQZM010000013.1:0-34516 GCA_038207685.1 Burkholderiales bacterium | reverse complement strand
CTCAGCCAGCCCATCGGCCGTGCCCAACGCCCATTTTGCAGTCTGCGATGGCTTTCTTGGCCTTGGCCACCGAGGTGCCCTGCTGCTGCAGCACGTCCGGCCACAGCCCGCGGTCTATGGTGGCCTTGTAGGGCGCGAGCGTGTCGCCGCCCAGGCGGAGCCGGGTGTGCAGAGAGGGTCGCGTGTCCTTGCTGGCTGCATAGAGGTCCTGCACAAGACAGATCAAGCCTGCATGGTCGAAGTTCGACAACTTGGTCTTGACGGCGCTCCAGGTTGGGGTGGGCTTCTTGACCGACATGCCGGTTCAATTCGAAATGAAATTCAAAGGGCCGGGCATTGTCTTCGTCGCTTTGGCGGACTTTTCGGTCCAGCGACCTGCATGCAGGCGGCTCTGCTGTACCTGTTTCAGCAATCAACGTAAGCCCAAGGGCCCCGTCAGGTCTATCCGTGAAAATGAAGGTCTGAAATCGCCGCCAAACCGCCGCCAAATCGTGCTGTGGCGACCGATAAGCCCTGCAAAAACTGGGTCACGTCGATGATGGGCCATCATCGGCGTATGGCAAGTCTGGGCGCCTGTCTTGGGAGGCGATGGCAGTGTCGGTTCGGTCATGGAACCGGGGATGTTAGGCGAGCGGGGCAGGGTGGCGGGACTCGGTTCGGCAAGGGGGTTCTTGACCTGCACGATACAAGCGGCTTGCGCGCAGTGGATGTTCTCCACGCGCGGCGGCGCTTGGGCACTGCGTCAAAGACACACACCTGGCCGTGAAGCAAGGGTCGGGCGGGCCTCTGTGCCTACCGGCAATTTGGCGGCCAGCCGTCCCTCGCTCGGCCGCGCTAACTGCTCAGAGTGTCGCCGCAATCCAGGCGCCACCGGACCGGTAGCGCCAGACACCCGTGTCGTCGCCAAGGCGGAACAGGTGGAGCCATTCGTTGTCGAGCAGCTGGCGCACCGTGCTGTGCTTGGCAATGATGTCGTCGATCGGACCTTGCGGCGCCTGGACGAACACGCTCAACCGCAGCGGGGTGTGGCGGAAGCGGTGGCCGTCGTGCAGCGACTGCATCGGCAGGCCGATGCGCAGGTCGCCGCCATTGCCTTCGAAGACGCCGATATGGCCGCCCACGACGTTGTGCAGCACCTTGTCACCGCTGCCGTAACGCGTGTTGTCCACCGTCGACGCGAAGTACTGGAGGTTGATCCAGTTCGTCACCACCATGGGCGCGGTCAGGATCAGCGCCAGCACCTTGAAATCGTCGTCGCTCTGCCAGGCATAGTCGTGCAGGAAGCTGCGGCCTGCCAGGTTCAAATGCTGGCTGCGGCTGCGGGGCGCCACGATGAAGGCGGCGCAGCCGGCCAGGCCCCACTCGGGTCGCACCTGCGCCCAGTCGGTGCTGCGCGCGGTCACCGCCTTGGCCAGCGCCGCAGCATCGCCGGCGCATCCGTCCAGGCCGAGCGAGGCCGCACGCTCGGCCCGTGCGCGACAGCCTGCGTCGGCCAGCCAGGTCTGCAGCTGGCGCAGGTCGGGCTGATGGCTGGTGGGCAGCAGGTCGGTGTCAAAGATCTGCAGCTCGTCGGTGGTGGTGTTGTGCAGCCCGGCAAGAAACCATGTGCGCTCGGGCACGACCACCCCACGGGCCTGCAGACCCTGGCGCACCTGCGGCTCGTTGAGCAAGAAGGCCAGCGCACGCGCGTTGACTTCTCCGGTCTGGCCGCCACAGGCGCCGCAGTCCAACCCGGCGGCGTGGGGGTTGTTGGCGCTGGTGCTGCCGTGGCCGGCCAGCAGCACCAGGCGTGCATGGTCGGCGGTCAGGCCCATGGCGCCCAGCGCGGTGGCGGCGGTGTTGACGCGGGCCTCGAGATCGGGGCCGCCCGCGGCAGGAAAGCGCGGGCGCAGTTGGCTGCGCTGCGCTGCGGACAGGCCAGTCTGCTCGACGGGGATCGCTTTCACCTCGCCGCCCAGGCAGCGCTTGATGAGCTTGCCGGCAGACAGCAGACCGAAAGACTCGACGAAGGAGAAGCTCGAACCCGCACCGCCGCGAAAGGCCCGCCACTGCTGGCGCCACTGCAGCTTCTTACGCCGCTGCTGGGCCAGTACCTGGCCCAGGCCCGGTGTGTCGCACTCGTCGGTGATGCACTGGCCTGGCGCCAGCAGGCCGGGCAGTTGCGGACGCAACATGTCAGTGCCCAGCGGCTGGTAGGCGACGAACATCGCAAAGAAGCCGGCGAAGCCCAAGGTCTGCACATCCGGGCTGCTGGCTTCCAGCGCGCGGCGGTAGACCTCGGAGCGTACGTCGATGCAGAACACGGCCTGCACGGCGGGCGGCGCCGTGCTGGGTTCGCTGGCGGCAACTGCAGCCTTGTTCAGGCCCTGGCACAGCGGCTCTTGGTAGCTGCGCTCCAAGGCGGCCTGCCACAGCCAGTCGGTCTGCTGCGCGCTTTGCGCTTGTCTGATGCGCATGTCGCTGCTGCGCCAGGCGTCGGCCAGCCCGCTGGCCACACCCAGCGCGCCATGGCCCTCGTGCAGCAGCCACTCCCAGGCCAGCCGAACCGCCAGCAGGTGCACGATCTGCGGGTCATCCTGCGCCTCCAGTCGGGCCTGCCAGCGCTGGTAGGCACACCAGGAAGCCCAGCCGTTGATGCTCAGCAGCAGTGCGGTGAAATAGGCCTCGTGCGCCGCTGCGGGCACTTGCAGCGCGTGCATCGCGGCAGCGATCAGTGCCTGCGGTTCGTCAGGCAGACGGGCCACGCGCGCGCTGAAGCCGCGGTAGCCCATCAGCATGCCCGGCCCCAGGTCGTGTGCGGACTGCCGCAACCAGCTCGGGTAGAGCCCGCCGTTGCGGTCCGGGCCCCAACTGGCCTGCCCTTGGTCGAAGAAGGCGGCGCAGCACTGGCTGATGTGGTGCGTGATGTAGTCGCGCCAGGCCATGGCATGGCCCAGGTCGCGCTGCGCGTCGACAAGGTCGGTGGCCAGCGGCAGGCGTGCGGGCGATGCAGCGTGGGCGTCCAGGCTGGCCAGCAGTGTGTCCACCGTCTCGGTGGATCTGGCGGCGGTGATGGCCGCCTGCAAGTGCTGCCTGCCCACCTGGCCGTCCTGCCATTGCCGGCGGAAACCGTCGCGCGACATCAGCATCGGGCTGCCCGACAGCGCCGCCAACTGGGCCGCAGCGGTGGCGATGGGCCGCTCCAGAAGGCCCCAATAGGGGTTGACCGCGATGAAGCGGTGCAACGGCCAGGTTGGCGCGATGCGGGCGCAGGCGTGTTCGATCGCGGTTTGCAGCGCCGCAGCTGCGGCAGCTGCGGCAGGCGCAGGGTGCGCAGTGTCGAGGAGGGAGTTCATCTTGAGCCTCTTGTGTGATGCGTGTGCGTGATCAGGACCGGGTCTGCACGTCGGGCCGCAGCGCGGCAGGCCTGGGCAGCGTGCCCGGTGTGGCCGGCGTCCGCGCCGGCCACAGGCGGAAAGTCAGCCGGGTGAAGAGCTCGTCCAGGTACAGGCCGGCGAACAGCGTGGGGTAGAGCCACCGGGCCAGCGCCCCGCGCGGCCACACCCGCAAAACGCCCTGGACCACGAACAACAAGCCGAAGCAAGCCAGCACCCAGCCCACCAGGGCCGGGCTGACCATGCCGGCGCTGGAGACGCCGCGCCAGCCGCTAAACAGCGCATGCAGCCCGAAGTAGGCCAGTGCCACCACCGTCGCGCCGGCCAGCCCGGCCAGCGCACCGAGCGCGCCGGCCCGCAGCAGTGGCCCGGTGAGCAGCGGCACCAGCGCCAGTGCCAGGATGCCGCTCACGGCCCAGAGTGCCGGTTCGGCCGCCGGCTTCAAGCCCCAGGCCAGCGCGGCAGCGGCCACCAAGGCCATGCCGACCAGCGCACCCAGGCCCCAGGTCGCCGCGCTCAGCGGCGGCGCGGCAGGGGTCATCTGCCGCAGACGGCTTTGCTCCACCGCACCACCGGCTGCCAGGAAGGCGTGGGCCTTGTACAGCGAATGGGCCACCAGATGCAGCAGTGCCAGTTCATGCAGCCCAAGGCCGCATTGCATCAGCATGAAACCCATCTGCGCGCAGGTGGACCAGGCCAGCGAGACCTTGATGCTGATCCGCGTCGTCGTCACCAGCGCCGCGACCACGGCCGTGACGCTGCCCACGACCACCAGCAAGGCCTGAGCCTCGGGCACGTCGGCAACGAGGGTGCCGACGCGGATGAGCAGGAAGCCGCCCAGGTTGACCACGCCCGCATGCAGCAACGCGGACACCGGCGTCGGTGCCTCCATCACCTGGATCAGCCAGCCATGCACCGGCAACTGCGCGCACTTCAGCATCGCGCTGACGGCCAGCAGCAGCGCCGCGGCCTGCAGTGTGCCGGGCATCGCGGGCAAAGCCTGTGCGGCGGCGATGGCGCGGTCAATGTCCAGCGTGCCGAGTTGCAGGCCGACGAGCGCCACGCCGCCCAGCAGGCACAGGTCGGCCACCCGGCTGGCCAGGAACTTCTTGTGCGCCGCGATCTGTGCCTGCGGCCGTTCTTCGAAGAAGGTCAGCAGTCCGTGCAGTGCCAGGCTGGTGGCGATCCAGGCCAGCGCCAGCACCGCCAGGCTGTTGGTCACCACCAGCAGCGATACGGCTGCCAGCGTCAACATCAGCGCACGGATGTAGCGCGGCTGGCCGCGAGCACCGTCCAGGTAGGGTTGCGAATAGCCCACGATCACCCAGCCGATGAAGCTCACCAGCACCAGCATCAGGCCGCCCAGCGCGTCGCTGCGCAGGCCCATGTGCACGGCGCCGGCATCGCCCAGCATCACCAGGGCCGGCCCACGCAGCAGTGCCGCACCGCCAGCCAGCAGCCCAACGAACGACAGCAGCGCCGCGCCCAGCGCCAGTGCTGCGCTCCAGCGGGCGACACGCCATGCGGCGGCGGGTCGCTGTCCGAGCACAGCGGCGGCAGCCGCCGCCGTCGCGAACAGCAAGGGCACCAGCGCGAGCATGGCGGCGCGCCAGGGTGAGAGTTCCAACAGGTCCGGTTCCATGATGCAGGTCTCGCAGGCTTCGATTGGCCGCGACTATGCCGCCTGAGGATGGTTCAGTAAAATTCATTGTCACTGACGATTCGTTCCATAAAACAGATACTTACTTGCATGTCACGATTGAACTTTCATCACCTGCACTACTTCTGGGCCGTGGCCAAGGAGGGCAACCTGACGCGAGCCGCTGCCCGGCTGCATGTGTCGCAGTCTGTGCTGTCCACGCAGATCAAGCGGCTGGAAGAGCAACTCGGCCATGCGCTGTTCAACCGGGTCGGCCGCACTTTGCAGATCACCGAGGCCGGCCGCATGACGCTGACCTACGCCGAGTCGATCTTCACCTCGGGCAACGAATTGCTGGCGATGCTGCGCGACGGCGCCATGCACACGCGCCAGGTGCTGCGCATCGGCTCGGTGGCCACGCTGTCACGCAATTTCCAGGAGAACTTCGTCAAGCCGCTGCTGACACGCAGCGATGTTGAGCTGGTGCTGCAGTCCGGCAGCCTGCAGGAGCTGCTGCAGCGCCTGCGTGTGCACACGCTGGATGTCGTGCTGTCGAACCGGCGCGTGCACGCCGACGCCGACCACCCGTGGCGCTGCCGCCGCATCGCCCGCCAGCCTGTCAGTCTGGTGGGCAGGCCGCGGCCCGGGCGGCAGGCCTTCCGCTTTCCGCAGGAACTGGCCGAAGTGCCGCTGCTGCTACCCGGTCGCGACAGCGACATCCGCGCCGCCTTCGACCTGATGTGCGAGCAGCACGGCCTGCGCTGCCAGGTGCTGGCTGAGGTCGACGACATGGCCTTGCTGCGCCTGCTGGCCCGCGACTCGGGCGCCGTGGCGCTGCTGCCGTCGGTGGTGGTGCGTGACGAGTTGTCAAGCGGCCAGCTCGTCGAGTACTGCGTCGTGCCCGACCTGATCGAGACCTTCTACGCCATCACGGTCAAGCGCCACTTCGAGCCGCCGCTGCTCAAGGAACTGCTGCGTCGTGACGAGATCGACGTGCTGGGCATTTCGCCGCTCATGTGACGGCATTGATCCGTTTTCAGGCAGGCAACGCTCACTGCGACGCTGCTGGTCGTTGCAAGCTCGGCGTCGGCGCAAGGCATCGACGCCGCCGTCGACAAGTTCTTCAACGACTATCTCGGCTGGTTCGCCAGCCTGATCTTCACCTCGGTGCCGGTGGGCGGCACGGCCTTTCCGCTGATCGCCGGTTGGCTGCTGGTGGCTGCGCTGGTGTTCACGCTGTACTTCGGCTTCCTGCAGTTCCGCAAGTTCAAACTGGCCGTCGACATCGTGAGCGGCCGCTACACCGATCCGAACAACAAGCACGATGGCGAGGTCTCGCACTTCCAGGCACTGGCCACCGCGCTGTCGGGCACGGTCGGGCTGGGCAACATCGCCGGCGTCGGTGCGGCGCTGGCCATTGGCGGGCCGGGTGCCACCTTCTGGATGATCATCGTCGGCCTGCTCGGCATGGCCTCGAAGTTCACCGAGTGCACGCTGGGCGTCAAGTACCGCACCGTGCTGCCCTCGGGTGCGATTTCGGGCGGGCCGATGTACTACCTGAGTCGTGGTCTGGCCGAACGGGGCATGGCCGGGCTGGGCAAGTTCCTGGCCGCGGCCTTCGCCATCATGGTGATCCTGGGCGCGCTGGGCGGCGGCAACATATTCCAGGGCAACCAGGCGAACGCCATGATCGTGCAGACCTTCGGCCTGCCTGATGGTTACGGCTGGGTCACGGGGCTGATATTGGCCGCGTTTGTGTTCTCGGTCATCGTTGGCGGCATGCCTTCGATTGCCTCGGTCACCTCGAAGCTGGTGCCGGTGATGGCGGCGATCTACATCGCCATGTCGCTCATCGTCATCTTTATGAACTTCGGCCAACTCGGTGCCGCCTTCAGCGCGATCTTCGACGGCGCCTTCACCGCCGAGGGCGTGGCCGGTGGCTTCATCGGTGCACTGATCCAGGGCCTGAAGCGCGCCACCTTCTCCAACGAGGCCGGCGTCGGCTCAGCGGCCATCGCGCACTCGGCGGTGAAGACCAACGAGCCGGTGACCGAAGGCCTGGTGTCGCTGCTCGAGCCCTTTATCGACACCGTCATCATCTGCACGATGACCGCGCTGGTCATCACCATCGCCGGGCTGAACACCGGGCCCTTTCCAAAGCCGGACGGCTTGACCGGCGTGAACCTGACGGCCGCGTCTTTCCAGGCCACCTTCGACTGGTTCCGCTACCCGCTGGCGCTGGCGGTGCTGATGTTCGCGGTGTCGACAATGATCTCGTGGTCGTACTACGGCCTCAAGGGCTGGACCTACCTGTTCGGTGAAGGCAGCACCAACGAGATGATCTACAAGATCATGTTCTGCGTGTTCGTCGTCATCGGCTGCTCGATCGGGTTCAGCGCGGTGATCGACTTTTCCGACGCGGCCATCTTCGCGATGGGCATCTTCAACATCATCGGCCCGTACTTCCTGATGCCGGTGGTGAAGATCGAACTGGCCAAGTTCCTGGCCAAGGTGGATTCAGGCGAGTTCAAGCGCTACGGCTGAACCCGCACACGCCA
The DNA here is from genome assembly GCA_038207685.1 of Burkholderiales bacterium. Taxonomy (GTDB): domain Bacteria; phylum Pseudomonadota; class Gammaproteobacteria; order Burkholderiales; family Burkholderiaceae_C; genus Pseudaquabacterium. The sequence goes on along the minus strand of JBBQZM010000013.1, from coordinate 26,945 downwards.
CAAGCGCAGCGCAGGGCGCCGCGCAGGGTTCACTTGCTGAATTGCCGGGACGGGCGATCGCTGCGCAACGGCTGCCTTGCTCGGCGGATTCAACCGGTCATCGCCGACCTGAACTTCGGTGCGCTCGTACAACCGGCCGCGCCTTGTCCTCTGGAGTCGCTGGGCCAGTGCCCGTTGACGGCCATGCTGCGCCATCATCGGCGTGTGGGCTGCGCGATGATGGCGTGATGGAACCACTCGCTGCTGCCGTCGCCGCCAACCCGGCCTCCACCTCGCTGCTGGCGGCCTTCGTGCTGGCCAGCCTGATCGGCCTGTACGTGGCGCCGTCGCTGGTAGAGCGATGCCTGTTCCGACCACATTGGCTGCTGCCGCGCCGTCAGTACGCCAGCATCGTCACCAGTGCATTTGTCCACGCCGACCTGCCGCACCTGCTGTTCAACGGCATCACCTTCTGGGCCTTTGCCTTCCCGCTCGAGCGGGCCATCGGCAGCGGCCGGTTTTCGGCGCTGTACGGCTTCGGGCTGCTGGTCAGTGCGGCCGGCATCTGGCTGCGGCATCGGCATGACCCGGGCTACCGCTGCCTGGGCGCGTCGGGTGCGATCCTGGCGGTGCTGTTCGCCTACATCGTCTACTTTCCCGGTGCCTCCCTGTTCATCCTGCCGATCCCGGTGCCGATCCCGGCGCCGCTGTTCGCGTTGGCCTACCTGGGCTACAGCGTCTGGGCGGCTCGCCAAGCGCGTGGCCGTGTCGCCCACGACGCCCACCTGGCCGGCGCGGCGGCTGGCGTCATCTTTGTCGTACTGACCGACTGGCCTGCGGTGGCCCGGGCGCTGCAGCGGGTGCTGGGCTGACGCCGGACGACAATCAGCGTCCATGGTCTCCAGCATGCGCAAACCCAGCCCTGGCGGACTGGTCTATTCCACCGATAGCGGCCGCATGTGCCCGGCCTGCCGGCAGCCGCTGGCCGCTTGCCGCTGCGGCCAGGCGCTGGTGGTTCGCGGCGACGGCATCGTCCGCGTCAGCCGCGAGACCCAGGGCCGCAGCGGCAAGGTGGTGACTTTGGTGCGCGGCCTGGTGCTGGACGCCACGGCGTTGGCGGCGCTGGGCACGCGGCTGCGCGCGGCCTGCGGCAGCGGCGGCACGGCCAGGGACGGAGTGCTCGAACTGCAGGGCGACCATGTCGCCCGGGTGATGCAGTGGCTCGCCGCCGAGGGCTGCAAGGTCAAGCGCAGCGGCGCTTGAACGTTTTGGCCGTCGGGCCGCCCCAAGCGCTCAGCGGGCGGCGATCACCGCGCAGGCGATGCGCGCGCCGGCATTGCCTGTGGGCTGGGTCTTGTAGTCGTCGGGCATGGCATGCACGATCAGGCCCTTGCCGATGATGTCGGTGGCACCGCTGCCGATGGTCGGGCCTTGAACTTCAACGCGCAGATCAGCGTTGCCCTGGGCGTCGGCTTTGAGCGACGGCAGGTCGCCGGTGTGGTGGTCGGTGGTCGAAGGGTGGGCATGCGGTTTGCCGCCAGGGTTGAAGTGGCCGCCAGCGCTCAGGCCATCGCCGCTGCTGCAGTCGCCCTTCTCGTGTATGTGGAAACCATGCGCCTGGCCCGGCTTGAGCCCGCTGACCCGGGCGTGGACGAAAACGCCGTTGGCCGTGGTGTGGAACATCACCGTGCCAGCCGTCGTATTGCCGCGCGTCGGCTCAAGCACGGCGCGTGCCGACGGTCCGCTGCCGTAACCGTGCCCGTGCATGCCGGCACAGCCGGCCAAAAGGGCGGCGGCGGCGGCCAGTACCAGTGTCGTGCGCATATCGTCTGTCTCCCGTGGGTTGTGCGGCGATTCTGACAGTGCGGCGCTGGCCCCGGGAAATCGGCATCTGCGTCGGCCATGCAAAGGGCTCGCTCCTGCATCTCCGGTGAAAACTTGCCCGACTTCTTCATGGCATCAGCCGCTCAAAGCTTGGCGCCTCCCAAGTCTCGGGCGGTCCAGTGAGCCCTGGAAGGCTGCTGCGCATTCAGGTGAGTTGGGTCCGCGCCACTCGCGCCGTAGGTCAAAATACAGACCATGATCGACCATCCCGACCGCTTGCTGCGCCTGCAAGGCGCAACCAATTTTCGAGACCTCGGCGGCTACCCCGGCCATGGCGGCCGGCCGGTGCGCTGGCGTCGGCTGTTCCGCTCCGAGCACCTGGCCGGGCTGACCGACGCCGACCGCGCCACGCTGACGGCGCTGGGCCTCGGCCAGGCCTTCGACTTCCGCGGTGTGGACGAGCGCGCCGCCACGCCCTACGACTTGCCCGGTGTGGTGCAGCACACGCTGGCGATCGAGCCGTCGGTGGTGCAGCGCCTGCAGGATTTGACGGCGGCCGGCAGCACGCTGACGGCGGCAATCACCGCCGAACTGATGCGTGAGCTCTACCGGTCACTGGTCAGCGAGCAGGCCGACCGCTTTGCCGAGATGTTCGAGCATTTGCTGCAGGCCGATGTGCCGGCGGTGATCCACTGCACCGCTGGCAAGGACCGCACCGGCATCGCCGCGGCGCTGATTCTGTCGGCGCTGGGTGTCTCGCGCGACTGGGTGCTGCAGGACTACTTGCTGACCAACCGCCACTACAAGCATGCACGGCCGGCGCCCAGCGAAACGCCGGCCGAGGTGCTGGCGGTGCTGTGGCGGGTGGAGCAGGGCTTTCTGGATGCTGCGCTGCAGGTCATCGATGCCGAACATGGCGGCATCGAGCCCTTCTTGCGCCAGCGCATCGGCCTGAGCCAGGCTGCGCTGGATACCTTGGCCGTGCGTTACCTGCAGCCTGTCTGAAGCTTGGCAGTGCCGGGTGCAGCCCGGCGCTGCCTTGGCTCAGCGCTTGGTGGGCAACGGCCGGCCAGGTGCCGGCCGGCCGGTGGGGCGCGGCCGATCGCCGTCGTGGCGCGGGCCCATGGCCCGTTCTGCCGCGGTCTCGGTGCGCCCGGCACGCTGGCCGCGCTCACCCGTCTGTGCGTCGCCCGCCGGCGCATCGATCTTGCGGATGCGCACCGGCTTGCGCTCGCGTTCCGCTGGCGTGGCGGCGGCCGGGCCAGCGGTGGCGGCCGGGGTGTCGATGGCGGCCGGGGAGTCGGTGGCGGTCGCGATGTCGCCGGCCGCCTGCGCCGCGATGCCGGCGTTCATCAGCGCCGCCAGGCTGTCGCTGGACCCGGCGTTGGCCGCCGATGCGTCTTCGGTGACTTCTTCGTTCTTGATCGCCTTGCTGTAGGGCGCCAGCAGCGGCACCAACTGGCCATAGATCTTGGGGCTGCCGGCCACCACCTCGCGCTGGTAAAGGAAATCGGCGTCGCCGGTGAAGTTGCCCACCAGGCCGCCGGCCTCGGTGATCATCAGCGATCCTGCGGCGATGTCCCAGGGGCTGAGGCCGGTCTCGAAGAATCCGTCGTACCAGCCGGCGGCCACGTAGCACAGGTCCAGCGCAGCTGCGCCAGGGCGGCGCATGGCGCCGCAGGCGCTCATCACCGTCTCTAGCATCTTCAGGTAGCGCTGCAGGTTGTCACCCTTGCGGAACGGAAAGCCGGTGCCCACCATCGCATCGGCCAGCCGGATGCGCTTGCTCACCCGCAGGCGCTTGTCGTTGAGGAAGGCACCGCGGCCGCGCGAGGCGTAGAACAGGTCATTGCGGCAGGGGTCGTAGACAACGGCCTGCTGCACCACACCACGCCAGGCTAGCGCGATGCTGACGGCATACACCGGCAGGCCGTGCAGGAAGTTGGTGGTGCCGTCCAGCGGATCGATGATCCAGACGAACTCGCTGTCGCGCGAGCCATGCTCGCGGCCTGATTCTTCGGCCAAGATGCCGTGGCCCGGGTAGGCGCCAAGCAGGATCTCGATGATCGCCGCTTCGGCCAGGTGGTCGATCTCGCTGACCAGGTCGTTCGGGCCCTTGCGCGTGATCTTCAGGATGTCCAGATCCAGCGAGCCCCGGTTGATGATCGCCCCCGCGGCGCGCGCGGCCTTGATGGCGATGTTGAGCATGGGGTGCAGAGATTGCGACATGGGTCGTCCTGGATCGGGAAAGGGCGGCACCGGGTGGTGCGGGCGGGCTGACGGGCTGGCAGGGAGAAAGAGCGTCGCCGCCCGCTATCCAGCAAGGACAATGTCGGCACAGAACCCTGGAGTTTACCCGCACGTGACCGCCAACACCCCGCTGAGCAGCCTCGATAGCACTCGCTTTGTGCTGCTGAACACCAGCCATGCCGGCAACGTGGGCGCCGTGGCGCGGGCGATGAAGGTGATGGGTTTTTCCGACCTGGTGCTGGTGGCGCCGCGCTTTGACGACGTACTCAGCCGCGAGGAGACGGTGGCGATGGCCAGTGGTGCCGCCGACATCCTGGTGCGCGCGCGCATCGTGGCCAGCCTGGCCGAGGCGCTGGACGGCATCAGCTTCGCCTGCGCCACCGCGATGACGCCGCGCGACTTCGGCCCGCCCGCCTTTGCGCCGCGTGATCGTTTTCCGGCACTGGCCGCCGAGGTGGCGGCAGGCACGCAGCGCGTGGCCTTGGTCTTTGGAGGGGAGCGCTTTGGCATGCGCAACGAAGACGTCTGGGCCTGCCATGCCTGCCTGAGCATCCCCACCGCGCCCGACTATGGCTCGCTGAACCTGGCGCAGGCGGTGCAACTGATCGCCTACGACTGGCGCAATGCGTTGGGCGCCTGGCCGGTGTTGGCGCGCACCGCCGAGACAATGCCGGCCGATGGCACTGCCGTGGCCGGCGCGCTGGCGCACTGGCAGCAGGCGTTGGTGCAGATCGGCTTTCTGGACCCGGCCGCGCCCAAACGGCTGATGCCCCGCTTGCAGCAACTGATTCAGCGCGCCCAGCCCACGGCCGAGGAACTGCACATCCTGCGCGGCATCGCGCGGGCCATGAGCAAGCCTCAGCGCTGAAGCTCGTCCAAGTCCTCATCTTCGCTGGCCGCCTGGCGCGCACGCTCCAGCACCGCGTCGCGCAACGGCAACATCGCTGCATCAACTGCCTGCACCGGCTGCGCCGTACCCCAGCGCAGCAGCGGCAAGGGCAGCGTGCTCATGTAGGGCGCGCTGAAGACGCGGCCCTGCTGGCGCTGGTTGACGATGAATGACACCGCCAGCCCGGCCACCAGCACAGTGACCAGGCTGGCATTGATGGTCCGCGGCCGCTGCGGCAGCAACAGGCGCAAATGGGCGCGCACTGCCAGCGCCAGCAGCAGCAACGGCCCCCATTGGCGCCAGCTCATCCACAACAGCGGCCAGTCCAGCGCGGCAGCGGCCTGCGGCAGCAGCAGGTCCAGCACCTCGAAGGCCAGCAATGTGAGCAGCGCGATCGCCGCATGGCTGCCAAATTCGAAACCGTGGCGGAACAACTTGGAGCCCAAGGCCCAGGCGCCGCACCACAGCGCCAGGCCGCCAGGCAGGCCCAGCAGCCAGGGCAGCCACTGCACCAGGTCGGCGCCGGGGTCGAGCTGCACCCAGCGCTGGCCGGCTTGTGCCAGTACCCACAGCAGCGCCAAGCCCCACAAGGCCGCGCCGGCGGCCAGCGGCCGCGCCAGCAGCCATTCGGCTGCCAGCGGCGCGCCGGCCAGGCGCACGCGCAGGCGCTGGCCGGCCAGCAGCAGGCTCGCGCCTTCGGACGGCAGGCTGGCTTTCTGGCCAGCGGCCAGAAGGCGCCGGTTCAGGTGCACGCCATTGATGCTGTCGCCCACGGCGATCTCCAGCCCACCGTCGGCGGCCAGCTGCAGCGTGGCATGGTGCGGCGCGACATGGGCGTCGTCCAGCACCCAGGTGTTGTCCAGCGCCCGGCCCAGCGTCACCGGCCAGGCGTGCACATCCAGCGTGCGCCGCACGCGGCCGTCGCGGTCCAGCAGCTCGATCAGCGCAATGCGTTGTTCGGGGGTCGCGGTACGGTCCAACCGAAGCCCTCCAGGTAGTGGCGCGCCAGGCGCTGCGCGTTGTCGAAGCTCAGGCCCATCGCATCCAGCCGGCCCTGCATGCCTACGTCGCTGCCGTCCAGCGAGGCAGTCAGTACGCTGAGGTCGAACAGCGCGGGCAGCTTCTTGTAGGCCTGCAGGCAGATCACCGCGCGCAGTGGCAGGCCGCCGCGGTCGACCGTCAACTCGGTGCAGCGTGCCGCCACGCGGTGGCTGTCGGTGCCGCCGACGTTTTCATTGCCAAAGCTGTCGGAGTAGCGCTGCTGGAAGCGCAGCAAGCCGATGCGGCTGCCGTCGTAGGTTTCGTGGCGCACGGTGATGTAGCCGGTACGCAGGCGCTCGTCGATGAACACCGCGCTGTCCATGGTGCAGTCGCTGCGCTCGAACAGCAGGCCGCGGGTGGCGGCCGTGGTGCCGCTGCCCCAGCAGCGCATGAAGTTCTCCTGCGGCACCGGTATCCGGTAGCGCGGATGGCCGGCCGCGCGCCAGGGCTGGGCGATGAAGCGGTCGACCAGCGCGCCCTGGTGGGCCAGCAACTGGCGTTCGATCTCACCATGTACCGGCTGGGTGATCGGCGCGGCGTCGCGGCCGCGTTGCAGCAGCGCCTGGGCCTCGGCGGCCGGTACCAGGAAGCTGACCTGCTCGCCGTCGCGCCGCGCCGCGACGTTGACCCCCACCAGACGGCCCTGCGCATCCAGCGCCGGGCCACCGCTCATGCCCGCGCTCAGCGAGCCGCCGAAGAAGAGCGTGGGCAAGTAATGACGCTCGGCCAGGCCGTTGTAGCCGCCTTCGGTGACCGCAAAGCCGACATCCAGCGGATTGCCCAGCGAGAAGATGCGCGCGCCACGCTCGGGCGGCTCGCCTGCCGGCCGGAACGGCACCGCGCCGCGGCTTTGCATCGGCGTCGGGTCCACCGGTTTGAGCAAGGCCAGGTCATGCACCACGTCGAAGGCCAGCAATTGCAACGCGCCCTGCTGGCCGTCCACCGTGGCATAGACAAGGCGGTGGCGCTGCGGCGCCAGCGCATAGCTGCTGACCACGTGGTAATTGGTGATCAGGTGGCCTTCGGTGCTGACCAGGAAGGCCGAGCCCACCGAAGACTGGCTGTCCTGCGTCTTCAGCAGCGTACGCACCTGCAGCAGGCGCGGCTGCATCTCGGCATAGATGCGCTGGCCGGTGCCTGACAAGACGCTGGGCGCCTTGATCTCGCTGGTTGCCGGCGCCGAGGCGGCGCCGGCTGCTTCGCCGGCGCCGGCGGCGGTGGGCACAGCCTCGGTCACTGGCGTCGGCGCGGCGCGGCCGGCCGCCCAGGTCAGCGGCGAAGTCATCGCCAGCGATGCCGCCAACAGCGCCAGGTGCCGCAGCGTGCGCCCAAGCACACGTCGTGGGCTGCTGCTGGCGCGCGGGGCGGTCGGGTGCGGTCTTATCACCAACGCAGTGTAGGTGCCTGGCCTTGCCTGCAAGCAGCGAAGGGGCGAAGGGGCGGACTACACTGGACGGCCCATCCAGACCATTTCTGCCCATGTTCAGCCGACTGCGTGAAGACATTGCCTGCATCCGTGAGCGCGACCCTGCGGCGCGCTCGATGTGGGAGGTGCTCACCTGTTACCCCGGCCTGCATGCGGTGATCTGGCATCGCTGGGCGCGCTGGGCCTGGCGCCATGGCTTCAAGTGGCTGGGCCGTTTCCTGTCGCACCTGGGCCGCTTTTTCACCGGCATCGAGATCCATCCCGGTGCCACGCTGGGCCGGCGTGTCTTCATCGACCACGGCATGGGCGTGGTCATCGGCCAGACCGCCGAGATCGGCGACGACTGCACCATCTACCAGGGCGTGACGCTGGGCGGCACCTCGCTGGGGCGTGGCACCAAGCGCCACCCCACCTTGGGCAAGGGCGTGATCGTCGGCGCCAATGCGCAGGTGCTGGGCGGCTTCACGGTGGGTGACGGCGCGCGTGTGGGCTCGGGCGCGGTGGTGATGAAGCCGGTACCCGCCGGCGCCACCGCGGTGGGCAACCCGGCGCGCATCCTGCAGGCTGCGGCTGACAGTGCCCGCGAGGTGGTGGCCGCCAAGATGGGCTTCTCGGCCTATGGCGTGACCCAGGGCGACGATCCGGTGTCGCAGGCGATGAAGGGCTTGATCGACAACGCCAGCACCCAGGAGCACCAGATTGCGCTGCTGTGGCAGGCGATCGAGAAGCTGTCGGGCGGCGCGCGTGAACTGCCCGGCGCCGACTGCGTACCGCGCGACGCCCACACCACCGAGACCTTCGACGCCGAGCGGCTGAACCAGTTGGTGAAGTAGCGCGCCCGGCACTCGGGCGTTGGGGGCAACAAGCTCAGGTCTTGGGCGGGCGGATCGCGCTCTTGGGCCGGAAGACCTTGATCACGGCGTCGTCCGAATCCAGGTAGGGCCCGCCGATCAGGTCAACGCAATAGGGCACGGCGGCAAAGATGCCCGGTGTCGGCGGGTTGGCGTCAGGCAAGCCTTGCAGCGTCTCGGCGATGGCCTTGGGCTGGCCGGGCAGGTTGATGATCAGCGCCTTGCCGCGGATCACCGCCACCTGGCGGCTGAGGATGGCGGTGGGCACGAAGCGCAGGCTGATCTGGCGCATCTGCTCGCCGAAGCCGGGCATGGTCTTGTCGGCCACCGCCAGCGTGGCCTCGGGTGTCACGTCACGCGGCGCCGGGCCGGTGCCACCGGTGGTCAGCACCAGGTGGCAGCCGGCCACGTCGACCAGTTCGCGCAGCGCCGCGCTGATGCTGTCCGCCTCGTCGGGGATCAGCCGGGTTTCCCACTGGATGGGGTTTTTCAGCGCACGGCCCAGCCAGTCCTGCAGCGCCGGGATGCCCTTGTCTGCGTAGACGCCGCTGGAAGCGCGGTCGCTGATCGACACCAGGCCGATCTTCACCGGGTCGAAGTCACTCATCGTCGACCTCGTCTTCGTCGTCGTCCGGGTCATGCGCCGGCTGGCCGGCAGCATCGGCCAGCCAGGGCTTGATGAACTGGAACAGTTCGCGGTAGCCGCGGCCATTGCGCTGCTCGGGCGCGCTGGCAGCATCCTTGCGGGCGGCGCGCACCAGGCTGCGCAAGCGCTGCAAGTCGCTGCCCGGGTACTCGGCCGCCCAGCGGGTGAGGGCGTCGTCGCTGGCTACCAACTCGTCACGCAGGCGCTCTACCTCGTGCAGCAGCAGCGTGTCCTTGGCCGAGCCCAGCTTGAAGGCATCCACCGCCTCGCGCAGCGGGGCTTCGTCGGCAAAACGCATCTGCTTGCCGATGTATTGCAGCTGCCGGCGCTTGCCCTCGAAGCTCTTGGTGCGGCGGTACTGGGCGATGGCCTCGCGCAGGCCGTCGGGCATGGTCACGTCCTTGAGCCGGCTGGGCGGCAGCTCGACCAACGCTTCGCCCAGTTCCTGCAGGTCATGGGCCTGCTGCTTGAGGCGGGTCTTGCTGGGGCGTTCGAATACGAAAGTCTCAGGCAGGCCGGGGTCGTTGTCAGGGCGTTGGCGCATGGGCCGGGTCTGCTTCCTAGGGGTGAAGGGGTCGGTGGCTATCATTGTCGCCCACCTCGCTACCAGCATCGCCACCATGTCAGGTTCCACCACGTCCCAGGGTTTCGCCTTTCAGCGCGAGCAGTTCCAGCAGATCATCGACGATGCGCTGGCCATCGCCAAGGAACAGGGCGCCAGCGATTCGGCGGCCGAGGTCAGCGAGGGCGCCGGGCTCTCGGTGTCGGTGCGCAAGGGCGAGCTGGAAAACGTCGAGCGCAACCGCGACAAGTCGCTGGGCATCTCTGTCTACCTCGGCCAGCGCCGCGGCAACGCCAGCACCAGCGACTTCTCGCGCGCGGCCATCACCCAGACGGTGCGCGCCGCCTATGACATCGCTCGCTTCACCGCCGAGGATCCGGCCGCCGGCCTGCCCGAGGCCGAGGACCTGGCGACGCCCGAAGTCGCCGGCATCGACCTTGATCTGTTCCATCCCTGGGCGCTGGATGCCGATGGTGCAGCCGCGCTGGCGCGGCGTTGCGAGGATGCGGCCTTTGCCACCAGCCCCAAGATCAGCAACAGCGAAGGCGGCGGCACCTCGGCGCAGCAGTCGCACTTCTGGGCCGGCAACAGCCGGGGCTTCCGCGGTGGTTATGCCAGCTCGCGGCATTCGATCTCGGTGGCGCCGATCGCCGGCAAGGGCGCGGGCATGCAGCGCGACTTCTGGTACAGCTCCGAGCGCAATGCGCTGGACCTGGCCTCGCCCGAGGCCGTCGGCCGTTATGCCGCCGAGCGCGCGCTGTCGCGCCTGCGCAGCCGCCAGGTGCCCACCTGCGAGGTGCCGGTGCTGTTCGAGAACACGCTGGCCGCCGGCATGCTGGGCGCGCTGGTGGGGGCGCTGAGCGGCGGCGCGCTGTACCGGCGTGCCAGTTTCCTGCTTGACAGCATCGGCACGCCGGTGCTGGCCGATCACCTCGATGTTGACGAAGACCCGCTGATCCGCGGCGGCAAGGCCAGCAGCGCCTTCGACGACGAGGGCGTGCGCACGCGCCAACGCCGGGTGGTCGATGCCGGCGTGGTGCAAGGCTATTTCCTCAGCAGCTATTCGGCGCGCAAGCTGGGCCTGCAGACCACCGGCCATGCTGGCGGTTCGCAGAACCTGGCGCTGAGCAGCCGGCTGACGCAACCCGGCGACCACCTCGACGAGATGCTGCGCAAGCTGGGCCGTGGCCTGTTCGTCACCGAGTTGATGGGCCAGGGTGTCAACTCGGTCACCGGCGACTACTCGCGCGGCGCCGCCGGCTACTGGGTCGAGGGCGGCCGCATCGTCCATCCGGTGCACGAGGTGACGATCGCCGGCAACCTGCAGCAGATCTTCAAGCAGATCGTCGCGCTGGGCGCCGACCGTTATGTCTCGGGCGGCAAGACGGTGGGCTCGATGCTGGTCGAACGCATGAAGGTCGCGGGGAGCTGATCTGGGACGAGGTCGCGCCGGCGAGTACAGGCTTACACCACCCTTCGAGGCGGTTTCAGCCCCCTAGAATCCACCGACCCTTTAAGCCCCCCCTCTTCAGGAGATCTGCATGGAACGTCGTTCCTTTGTTCGTGGCGCCGGCTTGGCCGGCGTGCTCGCGGCCGGTGTTGCCCCCGCGGTGCATGCCCAGGCCGCCATCCGTTGGCGCCTTGCGTCGAGCTTCCCGAAGTCGCTGGATACGCTGTTCGGCTCCGCAGAAGGCTTTGCCAAGCGGATGCACGACATGTCGGGCGGCAAGTTCCAGATCTCGGTGCATGCCGGCGGTGAGTTGATGCCAGCCTTCGGCGTGGTGGACGGTGTGCAGGCCGGCACGGTTGAAATGGCGCACACCGCGCCGTATTACTTCGTCGGCAAGAACGAGGCGTTTGCGATGGGTACGGCCATCCCCTTCGGCCTGAACTCGCGCCAGATGACGGCCTGGCTGTTCGAAGGCAACGGCCTGAAGCTGATGCGCGAGTTCTACAGCAACTACGGCATGATCAGTTTCCCTGGCGGCAACACCGGCGCCCAGATGGGCGGCTGGTACCGCAAGCCCATCACCAGCCTGGCTGACCTGAAGGGCCTGCGGTTCCGCACTGTGGGCATGGCCGGCAAGGTGCTGGAGCGCCTGGGCGTGACCGTGCAGGCGATGCCCGGTGGCGAGATCTATCAGGCGCTGGAAAAAGGCACCATCGACGCTGCCGAGTGGGTAGGCCCCTATGACGACCAAAAGCTGGGCTTCAACAAGGTGGCCCCTTACTACGCTTATCCGGCGTTCTGGGAGGGCAGTGCCGCCTTTGACTACTTCGTCAACCAGAAGGCCTACGACAGCCTGTCGGGCGAGTACAAGGCCATGATCGAAGCGGCGTCCGCCTACTCGCTGGTGGACGTGCAGGCCAAGTACGACGCCCGCAATCCGGTGGCCTTGCGCCAACTGGTGGCCGGCGGCACCAAGCTGTTCCGCTTCCCGAAAGACGCGATGGAGGCGGGCCTCAAGGAAGCCAACGCGTTGTACAGCGATATCTCGGCCAAGAATCCGGCCTGGAAGAAGATCTACGACGACTACGTCAAGTTCCGCGCTGATGCCAACCTGTGGTTCCGCTTCGCTGAGGCCGGCTTCGACGACTTCATGCAGGCACAGAAGCTCTGAACCTTCTGCCGCGCCATGGCGCGGCTGATAGACCCACAAAGAAGGCTCCGCATGGCAACCGCCGGCGGGGCCTTTTTGCCGTAAGGCCTGCGGCAAAGGGTGGCGCGCGACCCCCGCGGGCCTACTTCGTCGGCGCGCTGCTGCCCGGCTTGCCGAACAGGGCGTCCATGTCGATGGGTTGGTCGTTGGCCTGATCGGGTGGCTGCACCTCGATCACCACATTGCTGGTGTCCACCGCCTTCTTCGCCGCCAGGCCGCCCGACACCAGGTTGGGGAAGCCGATGATCAGGCCCACCATCACGATCTGGATCAGCACGAAAGGCACCGCGCCCCAGTAGATCTGGCCAGTGGTCACCTTGGCTACGCTGCGACCGGTGACACGGTCCTTGTAGTCCTCGGTGGGCGCCACGCTGCGCAGGAAGAACAGCGCAAAGCCAAACGGTGGGTGCATGAAGGATGTCTGCATATTGACCGCCAGCAGGACGCCGAACCAGACCAGGTCGATGCCCAGCTTGTCAGCCACCGGCGCCAGCAGCGGCACCACGATGAAGCTGAGCTCGAAGAAGTCGAGGAAGAAGGCCAGCACGAAGATCAGCAGGTTCACCACGATCAGGAAGCCGACCTGGCCGCCGGGCAGGCTGGTCAGCAGGTGCTCCACCCACTTTGGCCCGTCCACGCCCTGAAAGGACAGGCTGAACACGGTGGAGCCGATCAGGATGAAGAGCACGAAGCAGGACAGCTTCATGGTCTGGTCCATCGCCGAGCGCATCAGCGGCAGGCTCAGGCGCTTGCGGCTCATGGCCATGAGCAGCGCGCCCATCGCGCCCATCGCGCCACCCTCAGTGGGCGTGGCCACGCCCAGGAAGATGGTGCCCAGCACCAGAAAGATCAGCGCCAGCGGCGGGATCAGCACAAAGGTCACGCGCTCGGCCATGCGCGACAGCAGGCCCAGCTTGAGCCCCTTGTTGAGCACCGCCAACACGAAGGCCACGCCCACGCCCACACTCATCGACAGCACCACCAACTCGTCGGTCGGCATGGTGGCCGGGCGGGTGCGTGCAAAGGTCAGCGCGCAACCCAGCGACAGCACAAACAGCAAGCCCAGCGAGCGCAGGCCGGCGCTGCCGTTGTCCTCGCGAATGGTGCGGGCCTCGGCAGGCAGCGCGGGCGCCCAGGTCGGGCGGAAGATGGCCACCAGCACCACAAAGCCGAGGTACATCCCGGTCAGGATGAAGCCCGGCAGGAAGGCGCCCTTGTACAACTCACCCACACTCTTGCCCAGTTGATCGGCCAGGATGATCAGCACCAGCGAGGGCGGGATGATCTGCGCCAGCGTGCCCGAGGCGGCGATCACGCCCGAGGCGATGCGCCGGTCATACCCGTAGCGCAACATGATGGGCAGCGAGATCAGGCCCATCGAGATGACCGATGCCGCCACCACGCCGGTGGTGGCGGCCAGCATCGCGCCCACCAGGACCACCGCCAGGCCCAGGCCACCGCGCACCGGGCCGAACAGCTGGCCGATGGTGTCGAGCAGGTCCTCGGCCATGCCCGAGCGCTCCAGGATCAGGCCCATGAAGGTGAAAAACGGAATCGCCAGCAACGTCTCGTTCTGCATGATGCCGAAAATGCGCAGCGGCAGCGCCTGCATCAGCGCGGCTGGCAGCATGCCGGTCTCGATGCCAATGAAGCCGAACAGCAGGCCGCAGGCGGCCAGCGAGAAAGCCACCGGAAAGCCGACGAGCAGAAACACCACCAGCCCGACAAACATCAGCGGCGCCATGTTGGTGTGCAGAAACTCGATCATCGTGCGCCTCCGGCGGCCCGGGTGGCGGCATCGGTATTGGCGCGGACACGGATTGCTTCTGCCAACTCCTGTTCGGCGGTCTTGGCCTGCAGCTTCTTGCCCGGGTCAGGCGCCCGGCCCTGCAGGAAGGCAACACGCTTGACCAGTTCGGACAGGGTCTGCAACCCGAGAAGCGCAAAGCCCAGCGGCAGCAGCGCAAACACCGGCCAGCGGATCAGCCCGCCGGCGTTGGATGACATCTCGCCCGACAAGAAGGCTTTGACCACCAGCGGCCAGGCCAGGGTGATCACCGTCACCACCAGCGGCAGCAAGAAGGTAATGAAGCCGAAGATCTCGACCTTGACCTGTGTGCGGCGCGAGAACCGGCCCAGCACCACATCGATCTTGACATGTTCCTGGCGCAGCAGCGTGTAGCCGGCAGCCAGCAGGAACACCGCGGCGAACAGGTACCACTGGATCTCGAGGAAGGCATTCGAGCTGAGGCTGAAGGCCTTGCGCATCACGGCATTGGCCGCGCTGATCACCACCGCGGCCAGCACCAGCCACGACACCCAACGGCCGACGAACTCGTTGAGCCCGTCGATGCGACGAGACAGGTTGAGAAGAGCCGTCACAGCACCTCCGGAAAAAGTTGGGATTGGACAAATCGCGCCCACCGCTACTGGCCAGGCGCCGGCAGCGGCGGTTTCAGGGACTCACATCAGCAGATGTTCCCCGGCATTCTCGCCGCCCAGCACGACGTAGTTGACCTTGCGCAAGTCAGCCAGCCCCCGGCCGCCGGCGTAGCTGATCGAGCTTTGCAGGTCTTCGTGCATCTCGCGCAAGGTGTCGGCCAGGTGGCCCTTGATGGGCTCGAGGATGCGCTTGCCCTCGACATGCTTGTATTCGCCCTTGTTGAAGTCGCTGGCCGAGCCGTAGTACTCCTTGTAGCGCTTGCCGTCGACTTCGACCGTGGCGCCGGGCGACTCTTCATGGCCGGCAAACAGCGAGCCGATCATCACCATCGCCGCGCCGAAGCGCACGCTCTTGGCGATGTCGCCATGGTGGCGAATGCCGCCATCGGCAACGATCGGCTTGCTGGCCACCCTGGCGCACCACTTCAGCGCGCTGAGCTGCCAGCCGCCGGTGCCAAAGCCGGTCTTCAGCCGCGTGATGCAGACCTTGCCGGGGCCGATGCCCACCTTGGTGGCGTCGGCGCCCCAGTTCTCGAGGTCAATCACACCCTCGGGCGTGCCCACGTTGCCGGCGATGACAAAGGCCTCGGGCAGCTTCTGCTTGATGTGGCTGATCATGCGGCGCACGCTTTCGGCATGGCCGTGGGCGATGTCGATGGTGATGTAGTCGGCGCCGATGCCGGTGGCCGCCAGCTGGTCGATCACCGCTGCGTCGGCCGGCTTGACGCCCGAGCTGATCGACACGAACAGGCCGCGGTCCCGCATGCGCCGGGCATAGGCCAGGGTGTCGAGGTCGAAGCGGTGCATCACATAGAAGTGGTCGCTGGCGGCCAGTTGCTCGGTGGTGGCCTCGTCGACCACGGTCTTCATGTTGGCCGGCACCACCGGCAGCTTGAAGCGCCGCGGCCCGAACTCGACCGAGGTGTCGCACTCGGCGCGGCTGTCAACGCGGCATTGGCGGGGCAGCAGCAGGATGTTGTCGTAGTCGAAGATGTCCATGGCAATCAGCGGTGGTGGAGCGGAGGTGGCGGCCGGCATTTTGCCTGCCAGTGGCGCTGGCGCCCGCCGCTGCGCTGCACAGGCCCATCGGCAACTTAGAGTCAGTTCAGGGACAACGATCGGCGGCGACGGCCAGCACCTGACCGTCAGGCCCTTCGATCCAGGCTCGCGTCTGCAGCCGCTCGGGCAGCGCCGTGGCCGGCCAGCGCAGCGCCCGCAGGTGTTGGGTGTCCTGGCCCTTGGTGCCGCCCAACGGCAGCGGCCCGGCGACGGTGCGCACCAGGTCACGCGCCACGGGCGTGCCTTCGCTGCCGGCCTCAACCCGTTCAACCAGCGCCAGCCAGGCGCTGCTGCCAGGCGGCAGCCGCTGCCGGGTGGCCGGCTTCAGCCGCATCTCGACACCGATGTAGCCTTGCCAGGCCGGGCCGGACACCACGCTCAGACCGGCAGGCAGGCGCCTGGCCAGCGCCGGCCGATCGTGGCTTGTTTGCGCGCTCGGCCCGGGACGGCCGCTGGCGCCGAGCACGCGTTGTGCGCGCTCGGTGGCCTCGGGCAGCGCGGCCACCGCCATCGCCGCCGAGGCGTCAACCGGCACGATCCAGTCGAATCGCCAGCCGGGCAGCGCGCGCATCTGGGGCAAGGCCTCGCCCCAGCAGGTGGTGCAATCTGCGGCGATGAAGTGCTCGTGCAGTGCGGCCTGTGGCGCCGGGCAGGTGTTGTTGGCCGGCGCGGCCGCAGCGTTGGTCGCCGCGCCCAGCAACACGGCTCCTAGAATCATTGGATGCATGAACAGTATTCTGAGGCGGCAGCGCCCACCGCGCCCGGCACCGGGTCTCTGCTCAAGGGATTGAACCCGGAACAACTGGCGGCGGTGACGCTGCCGGCCCAGCCCAGCCTGATCCTGGCCGGCGCCGGCTCGGGCAAGACGCGGGTGCTGACCACCCGCATCGCCTGGCTGATGGCCACCGGCCAGGTTGGCCCCGGCGGGCTGATGGCGGTGACCTTCACCAACAAGGCCGCCAAGGAGATGCTGCACCGGCTGTCGGCGATGCTGCCGGTACCGGTGCGTGGCATGTGGATAGGCACCTTCCACGGCCTGTGCAACCGTTTTTTGCGTGCGCACTGGAAGCTGGCGGCGCTGCCGCAGTCGTTCCAGATCCTCGACACTGCCGATTCGCTCAGCGCCGTCAAACGCATCATCAAGGCGATGGGCCTGGACGAAGAGCGCTTTGTGCCCAAGCAGGTGAGCTGGTTCATCGCCGCGCGCAAGGACAACGGCGAGCGGCCCAAGGACGTGGACGCGCATGACCCGCAGACGCGCAAGATGGTCGAGGTCTACCAGGCCTACGAAGACCAGTGCCAGCGCGAGGGTGTGGTCGACTTTGCCGAGTTGATGCTGCGCACCTATGAGCTGATGCGCGACAACGCCGCGCTGCGCGAGCATTACCAGCACCGCTTTGCGCACATCCTGGTCGACGAGTTCCAGGACACCAACCGCTTGCAATATGCCTGGCTGAAGATGTTTGCGCCAGCGGGCGGCAAGCAGAGCGTGTTTGCGGTGGGTGATGACGACCAGAGCATCTACGCCTTCCGCGGCGCGCAGGTTGGCAACATGGCCGACTTCGAGCGCGAGTACCGGGTGCAGCAGGTGATCAAGCTTGAGCGCAACTACCGCAGCTTCGGCAACATCCTGGACAGCGCCAATGCGTTGATCGCCCACAACAGCCGCCGGCTGGGCAAGAACCTCAGCACCGAGGCCGGCCCCGGCGAGTTGGTGCGCGTGGCCGAGGCCACCAGCGACTATGCCGAGGCGCAGTGGCTGCTGGAAGAAGCTCAAGCGCTGCACCGCAGCGGTACGCCGCGCAGCGAGATCGCCATCCTCTACCGCAGCAACGCGCAGAGCCGGGTGATGGAGAGTGCGCTGTTCAATGCCGGTGTGCCCTACCGCGTCTACGGCGGGCTGCGCTTCTTCGAGCGTGCCGAGGTCAAACATGCGCTGTCCTACTTGCGGCTGGTGGAAAACGCCAACGACGACACGGCCTTTCTGCGGGTGGTGAACTTCCCGACCCGCGGCATCGGCGCGCGCACGCTGGAGCAACTGCAGGACGCCGCGCGCAGCAGCGGCCGCAGCCTGTACCAGAGCGTGGCCGCGGTGGCGGGCAAGGGCGGCAGCAACCTGGCCGCGTTCACCGCACTGATCGAGGGCCTGCGCGACGCCACCCGCGGCCTGACGCTGCGCGAGATCATCGAGCAGATGCTGGCCACCTCGGGCCTGTTGGATTTCTACCGCCAGGACAAGGAAGGCGCCGACCGCATCGAGAATCTGCAGGAACTGGTCAACGCCGCCGAGGCCTTTGTTACCCAGGAGGGTTTTGGCAAGGACGCGGTGGCGCTGCCGGTCGACGAAACCGGCTTGCCCGGCGCGCTGGCCAGCACCAATGCGGCGGCCGCCGTTGCGGTGACGGCGGTGGCGGCGGTGGACCTGACGCCCGATGCCGAGACGGGTGAGATCGTCTCGCCACTGGCGGCCTTCCTGACCCATGCCGCGCTGGAGGCCGGCGACAACCAGGCCCAGGCCGGGCAGGACGCGATCCAGCTGATGACGGTGCATTCGGCCAAGGGGCTCGAATTTGACTGCGTCTTCATCACCGGACTCGAAGAATCGCTGTTCCCGCACGAGAACGCGCTGAGCGACGCCGACGGCCTGGAAGAAGAGCGCCGGCTGATGTACGTGGCCATCACCCGCGCCCGCAAGCGCCTCTACCTGAGCTTCAGCCAGACCCGGCTGCTGCATGGCCAGACCCGCTACAACGTCAAGAGCCGCTTTCTCGACGAGCTGCCCGAGGGCGCCTTGAAGTGGCTGACGCCGCGCAACGCCGGCTTCGGTTCGGGTTTTGCCAAGGACTACCAGCAGGCCTGGCAGCGCGGCAGCGGGCTGGGCTCGGTGATCGGTGCCGGTCGTGTCGCCGGCCGGCCGTCGTTTGCCGCGCCGCCGGCGCCGCCGCCCTTGGTGCCCAAGGCGCCGACCCATGGCCTGCGCGTGGGGCAGGGCGTGTTCCATACCAAGTTTGGCGAGGGCGTGGTGTTGACGCTCGAAGGCAACGGGCCAGACGCCCGCGCCCAGGTCAACTTCGGCCGCCACGGCGCCAAGTGGCTGGCACTGGCGATTGCCAAGCTGACGCCGGTGGATTGAGGCCGCTCAGGCGCGTTCGGTGGACGCACCGTCGAGCAGCTGATGCACCACACCGACCAGTTGCTCCAGTGTGTACTCCTTTTGCAGCACGGCACGGACGCCGGCCTGCCTGGCCTGGCTGAGCAGCTGTTCGGTGACAAAACCGGTGCTGATCACCACCGGCAGTCCGGGACGCTGCTGCTGCAGGGCGCGGGCGATGTCCAGCCCTGACAGCCCCGGCATGTTGAAGTCGGTGATGACCAGGTCGATCGCCTCGCCCGGACTGCCGGCGCGCTGCAGGGCCTCGTTGGGATCGTCCAGGCAGGTCACCCGGAAACCGGCCTGCTGCAGCAGGCTTTCCACCAGCACCACCATCACCGGATCGTCGTCCACATACAGCACATGTTCGCCGTGGCCACGCGCGGTGGCTGCCTGCGGTGTCGCCATGGCCGACGGCGTAGCGGCCGGCTCGGCATCGGCTAGAACGGTCTCGAGCGGCAATACCAGTTCGAACCGGCTGCCCTGGCCCGGCGCACTGTCGACCCGGATGGCGCCGCCATGCAGCTTGACGATGCCATGCACCACCGACAGGCCCAGGCCCGTGCCCTGGCCCACCGGTTTGGTGGTGAAGAAAGGCTCGAAGATGCGCTGCTGCGTGGCCTCGTCCATGCCGCAACCGTCGTCGCTGACCCGCACATGGGCATAACGCCCCGACGGCAAGTCGCCGAACGGGCTGGCCGCTTGCGCGTCGGCAGCCCATTCGTCCAGGCTGATCACGACGCGGCCGACATGGCCGTGCAGGGCATGCCAGGCGTTGGTACACAAGTTCATCAGCACCTGTTGCAGCTGGGTGGCATCGGCGCTGACGCGCAGCTCGCGTGGGCTGAGCTGCAAGACCAGTTCCACACCGGCCGGCAACATCGGGCGCAGCAGTTCGGCCGTGTCCTCGAACAGGGGCTGCAGCGCCTGGCTCAGCCGTTGCTGCGGCTGCTGGCGGCTGAAGGCAACGATCTGTTGCACCAGGCTGCGGCCACGCTCGCCTGCGCGGCGGATCTGCGCCAGATGGCCCGCCGCCGGATGGTCGGCCGGCACCTGCTGCCCCGCCAAGCCCGCATTGCCGAGGATGGCCGCCAGGATGTTGTTGAAATCATGCGCAATGCCGCCGGCCAGGGTGCCGATGGCTTCCATCTTCTGCGATTGCCGCAGCTGATCTTCGAGTTGAGCCCGGTTGGCCTGCGCGCGCTTGTGCTCAGTGACATCGGTCAGCATGGCCAGCGCACCGGCATCGGCACCCTTTTCGTCAAGGATCGGGCTGGTCGACAGCGTTGCCCAGAGTTCGGCGCCGTCCTTTCTCAGCAGTCGGATGTCGAGCTGTTCGGTGTGATCTTGTTGGCGCTTGGCGTCGCCAGCGCCGGCCAGCAGCGCTCGGCTTTGATCGTCCATCAGCTCGAACCAGCGCCGGCCCAGCAACTCGTCGGCGCGGTAGCCCAGCATACGTTCCAGCTTGGGGTTGACAAAGGTCGTGCGATTGGCGGCATCGACCAGCCAGATGCCCTCGTCGGCGGTGTCGACGATGCGGCGATAGCGCTCCGAGCTTTCCCTCAGTTGCCGCGTCATTGCCAGCGCGGCGGCATGGGCCCGCATGCGCCCGGTGGCCAGTTGCCAGCTCAGCAGGGCCAGCGCCAGGCTGAGGCCGCCACCCGCCACGGCGATGATGCGCGGCGAGTCACTGCGGTGGCGCTGGTCGAACTCGGGTGTGCTGCGCACCGACATCGTCCAGGTGTGTCCTGCCAGACCCAAGTACTCCTGGGCCTCGAGGCGAGCCGGCAGTGGCGGTTGGGAAGCGCGCACTATCGGATAAAGCTGCGTGGCATCGCTCAGTTCAACACCATCGTGGATGCGCAGATCCAGCCCGGGCGTGCCTTCGCCATACAAGCTGGCCATCAACTCGGCAACGCGGAAGCTGACCAACACCCAGCCGACCAGGTGCTGCCGGCGAACCGCCGCGGTGGAGATGTCGCGGTCCTTGTCATACAGCGGCAGGAACAGCAGAAAGCCGGTATCGGCTGCCGTTGTCGCGTTGCTGGTGCGCAGCAAGTGGGTAATGGTCATCCGCCCCGATTCGGCGGCCTGGCCCATGGCCTCCGCGCTGAGCGGATCGGCGAGCAGGTCCTTGCCCAACGCGCCCGTCATGGGATCGACCCGCGGCGCCGCGTAGGTGAGCGGCGCGATGCGCAGCCGTGATCCCGGCGGATCGGGCGTAAAGGCCGCCGCGCCGCTGCGCCCTTGCTTGGCCAGCTGGACGGCCAGCTGACCGGCAGTCAGCACGGGCGCAAATGCCACGCTGCTCAGGCCAGCAAAACCGCTGCCGGTACTCAGCGATTCGACATAGCGGCTGAAATCCTCGGCAGTGACATCGTCCGAGCCGTCGAACAGGCCGCGCACACCGAGCAGTAGCTGCTCGAAGCTGCCAGTGCGCGCGTCGATTCGCGAGGCCATCTGGCGGACGCCGAAGTCGAAGTTGTCGCGCAGCGCGCGATCCTCCAGATCCTGTTCATGCTGCCACAGCCAAGCGGTCAGGCCCAGTGACAGGCCACCCACCAGCAGCGGCCACAACAAGGAAGCTGAACGCTTCATCGAGCGGGCACAAGTCAGAAGCGGGTCATCGCTTGCGCCAGTTCGAGCTTGAAGTACTTCTCGAAGATGCGCTGCACCGTGCCGTCGGCGCGCATGGTGTCGATCAGCGCGCGCCATGCCTGCTGCTGGGCCTCCGGCAGTGCGGTGCGCGACATGATCAGGCCATGCGGCACGGGCGGATCCTCGAACTCCAGGATCTGCGTGCGCTCGCGAATTCGGGTACTTTCCAGGGCGGGATAGTCGAAAGGCTCGATGAGCATCGCTTGCACCCGGTTGTCCAGCAGCACTTCGTACAGTGGTTCCAGGGTACTGGCATGACTGACCCGGTTCTGTGCCTGCAGCCGATCAACCAGCCGGTTGGCCGTGGCGCTGTAACGGAAGCCGCGGATCACACCCAGCCGCAGCGCGCTGTTGCGCTCGTAGTCGTCCAGCTTTTGCACGCCGATGTCGTTGCGCACCAGCAGGAAGTACTTGTTGGAGAAGTACCAGGCAAAACTGGCAAAGCGCTCGCGCGCCTCGTTGCTGATGCCCGACAAGCTGAAATCGAGGGCGCCGGACTCGATCAATTGCCATATGCGCGCCCGCGGCATCAGCGTGACACTGAGCTTGCAGCCACTGCGGCGTATCAACTCGTCAGCCATGTCCTTGTCGATGCCCTCGCCGGTGCGGCTGGAGTAGAGCAGACCATGGTCGTGCAGTGCCAAACTGAACGATCGGTTGCAATCGGGCGCCGCGCTTGCGCCAGCCGACAGTGCCAGAGCGCAAGTCAGCAGGATCAAGCGTTGTCGGAACTTCAGCATCGATCAGCCGTGGGGGTTGTCGCGGCCTGGAATCCGGCGGCCGCATACCGATGATGCACTCTAACCCTGAAGCCGAATGGGACGACAGTGCACGCCCTAAGCCACGGCCGCGCCGGCTTGCAGAAAGTCTTCCAGCGCAGCGGCCAGTGCCTCAGGCTGATCGTGGTGCAGCATGTGGCCGGCATCGGCCAGTTCGACCTGACGCACATCGGGCACATGGGCCAGCCGCTGCTGGAACTCGGCATGGCTGTAGCGCCCGCCCCAATGGGCGTCGAGCCGGCTGGCCACACCCTGCACCCAGAGCAGCGGCGCGCTGATCAGTTGCCAGGTGGCGATGGCGTCGGCGGCGCGGTAGGGCACCGGGTTGATGCGTTTGTGCGCAGCATCAGCCCGCAGATGCCAGAGGCCGTCGGCCGCCTGCGCTGACCAGTGCCCGGCCAGCCACAGCGCCTTGTCGGCCGGCAGGCGTGCGTTGTTCTTGCGCAGCCGCTGGGCCACCTCGTCCAGGCTGGCATAGGGCTTGAGCGACTGCGGCCGCTTCAACTCGTCCAGCCAGGCGGTCAGCCGGCCGGGTGCCTTCGACGCCGGCAGGTCGGGCAGGCCGAAGCCTTCGAGGTTGATCAGCCGGCGGATGCGACCGGGGCGCACGCCGGCATAGGTCATGACCACGTTGCCGCCCATGCTGTGGCCCAGCAGGTCGACCGGGGTGTCGGGCGACAGCGTGTCGATGATGGCGTCCAGGTCGCCCAGGTAGTCGGCAAACCAGTAGGCATCGGTGGCGGCGGGTGCGGTGGTCAGGCCGAAGCCGCGCCAGTCTGGCGCCACGATGCAGCGCTCGGCATCACCGGCACGGGCCATCGCGTCAACGACAAACTGGAACGAGGCGCCCACATCCATGAAGCCGTGCATCATCAACAGCAGCGGCTGGCCGGCGCGGGGTGTGCCCCACTGGTGCAAGTGGTAGTGCAGGCCGCGCAACGGCAGCTGGCGGCTTTGCGCCAGGCGCAAGGGCTGGTAACAATCAGGGGCAGACAGGCTCATGGCCGGCACTGTAGGCGTAGCGCCCGAGACCCGGCTGTCGGTGGCGCGACAGGGCGACATCCCGCCAGCCGATCGGCCGCCGCCCAGGCCGCAGTGCCAGAATCGGCGGATGATCGATTACCAACTGCGCCCCGCCGAGCCGCGCGACGTGCCGGCCATTGCCGGGCTGATTGCCGAACTGGCCGAATTCGAGCAGCTGAGCCACCTGTTGCGCCTGACCCCCGAGACGCTGGCGCCGCACTTGTTCGGCGAGCGGCCGGTGGTCGAGTCGGTGGTGGCCGAAAGCGCCGGCCAAGTGGTGGCCTTCGCGCTGTTCTTCACCAATTTCTCGACCTTCCTGGCCCAGCCCGGGCTCTACCTGGAAGATTTGTATGTGCAGCCGGCCTGCCGTGGCGCGGGCATCGGCAAGGCCTTGTTGTCGCACCTGGGCGGGCTGGCGGCCGCGCGCAATTACGGCCGCTTCGAGTGGAGCGTGCTCGACTGGAACGAGAACGCGATCCGCTTCTACGAGAAGATGGGCGCCACGGTAATGCCCGAGTGGCGCATCTGTCGCATTGCCGGCGAGCGGCTGCAGGCCTTCGCCGCGGCTGACGACCTCGACGGGCGCTGACGCTTACTCGGCCAGCAAGGCCACCAGTTGCTCGGGCGGCAGGCGCAAGCCGCCGGCATGGGCGCCCAGCACCGAGTGCACTGAAAAGCCCTGCCGCGCGGTGTCGCGTCGCAGCGGCTGCGCCAGCGTGGCGCCAGTGGGGCTGGTGAGCACGGCGACGATGGGCGACATCACCTTGTCGCCGCGCTTGACGACAAAGCCGGTTTCGCCCGACATCAAGCGCACAAAGCAGCCCGGCGGATAGACGCCGAACTCCTTGACCAGCGCCAGCACCATGGGGTGGCCGGGTTCCTGCATGAACATCATGCGGCCGGCCTTGTCGGCGGCAATCGACTCTCGGGTGGCGCGCGGGCTGAGCTTGGCGGTGTAGATGTCGGCGCGGCGCACCAGCGAGGCGATGTTGCCCGGGTCGCGCATGCCGCTGGGATAACCCTTGCCGTTGGGCGTCTCATGGTGCTGCTCGACGGCGTCGAGCCAGTCGCAGTCGCTGACGCCGCCGATTTCCAGCAGGCGGCGGCTGCGTGTCGGATGATCCAGGATCTGTGCCCGCTGCTCGGCGGTGGGCGGTCCGGATTGCGTGGCCAACTGGCCTTGCAGCTCCAGCATCGCCAGGTTCATCGTCAGGCCGGCCTTGAACACCCGTACTGCGTCATCAGGCGCCCAGTTCAGGCGCTGTGCCACCAGGAAGCCGGTGATCGCGGCATGGGTGGCATGGTGGACGCCGTACTCCACCAGCGCATTGCCGTTCTGCCGCAGCACCTGGAAGATCGCCAGATCCTTGTCGCGCTCCACCAGCGCCAGCACCGGCGCGGCATGGGCGTCCAGCGCGTCGGCAAAACCTTCGTCCTCGCAGGTCCGCAAGGTGTTGGCCAATTGCGTGAGACTGTCACCCCACAGGCCAGGCAGTTCGGCCGGCGGCGCATGGTGCGCCCGCATCAATGGCGACTGCAGTTCAGCCAAATCCACCTGGGCGCCGCGCTGGAACAGCGCTTCCAGTTGCGCCTGCGTATCCACCCACTGGCCGTGGGCCAGCAGCAGCGTGCCATCGTGGTCGCGGATGTTGAAGGGCAGGGGCGCGCCGACGACGACGCGCTGCTTGAGTTGGGATAGCGGCGAGAACTGCATGAACACTCCGACAAGCAGGCGCTGTATGCACCCGGGATCGGCCGCGATGGCCGCTAGCAGAGATATCGGGACAGGTCGATGCAACTTGAGGGCTGTTTTGATTTCGAGCTTGGGGTTTCCGACCAGATGGGCGCCGGCCAGACCGGCTTTAAGCTGCCGGTCGTGCACCAGTCCCTTCTCACCCGTCGCGCCGAAGTGTGCTGCGCCTGCAGGAAGAAGAACGTGCACTGGCCGCGACGGCATCGGCCGCTGCGTCGTCAAACCGAACAAGCTGATCCAATGTCCCCCATGAACCTGCCACCCTTGATCGACGTTTCCGCCCTGCAGGCGATGCTGACTGCCGGCCAGCCGGTGCTGCTGTGTGACTGCAGCCATGACCTGACGGATGCCGGCGCCGGCGCGCGTGCCCATGCCGCCGACCACCTGCCCGGCGCCATCCACCTGCACCTCGACAACGACCTGTCTGCGCCAACCACCGGCCGCAACGGCCGCCACCCCTTGCCGATACCCGAGGCGCTGGCTGCCCGGCTGTCGGCGCTGGGTTTTGCCGATGACCAGCCGGTGGTGGCCTACGACAGCTCGGGCGGCATCTACGCGTCGCGGCTGTGGTGGATGCTGCGCTGGCTGGGCCATGCCCAGGTGCAGGTGCTCGACGGCGGCCTGCCGGCCTGGCGGGCGGCGGGTGGCGCGTTGCAGCGCGGCGCGGTCACGCCGCAGCCGCCAGGCCATTTCACACGGCGACCGCCGCTCGAGCGCAATCTGGGCTTCGAGGCCGTGCTGGCTGGCATCGGCCAGGGCTTGCGGCTGATCGTCGATGCCCGCGCGGCCGACCGCTTCCGCGGCGAGAACGAGACGCTCGATCCGGTGGGCGGCCACATTCCGGGCGCGATGAACCGCTGCTTTCGCGACAACCTGGGTGCCGACGGGTGTTTCAAGCCGGCCGCAGCCTTGCGCGCCGAGTGGCTGGCGCTGATGGGCCAGCGTCAGGCCGGCGATCTGGTGCAGCAATGCGGCTCGGGCGTCACCGCCTGCCACAACCTGTTGGCCATGGCCTCGGCCGGGCTGGAAGGTTCCGCGCTCTACGCCGGTTCCTGGAGCGAATGGTGCGCCCAGCCGCAGGCGCCGGTGGCGGTCGGCGGCTGATCGGCCGCGCGCCTGGCGCCAGCTTGCGCCGTCCGGCAGTCGCCAGGGCGGCATTCAAGCGCCGCCGGGATGCGGCACACTCGGTGCACTTCATTCACTGGCCGGCGCATGACCCATCCTTCCATTCCCACCATCCAGCTCGGCGTCAGCGGCCTGCAAGTCAGCCGCATCTGCCTGGGCACCATGACCTTTGGCGAACAGGTCGACGAGCCGACGTCGCATGCCATCCTCGACCGCGCGATGGAGCGGGGGGTGAACTTCATCGACACCGCCGAGATGTACGCGGTGCCACCGCGGCGCGAGACCTACGGCGCCACCGAAACCATCATCGGCCGCTGGCTGGCCGAGCGGCCCGGCATGCGCCAGCGCATCGTGCTGGCCACCAAGGTGGCGGGCCCGGCGCGTGGCATGGACTGGGTGCGCAACGGCAGCGACAACCTCCTGCCGGCCGAGATCGTGCAGGCCTGCGACGACAGCCTGGGCCGGCTGCAGACCGACACCATCGACCTCTACCAGATCCATTGGCCCAACCGCAATGCGCCGGCCTTCGGTTCGATCTACCTTGATCCGGCCAAGGACCGCGAATTCAGCTCGATCCACGTCCAGTTGGAGGCGCTGGCCGACCTGGTGAAGGCCGGCAAGGTGCGCCACATCGGCCTGTCCAATGAAACCTCCTGGGGCGTGTCGGAGTTTCTGCGCCTGGCTGAGCTGCACCACCTGCCGCGGGTGGTGTCGGTACAAAACCCCTATGCGCTGGTCAACCGCAGCGCGGACAACGGGCTGGACGAGACGCTGCTGCGCAGCCAGGTCGGTCTGCTGGCCTACAGCCCGCTGGGCTTCGGCACGCT
>JBBQZM010000012.1:0-34916 GCA_038207685.1 Burkholderiales bacterium | reverse complement strand
GAACCGGGCCAGCCTTGTGCTGGCCCTTTTTCATGGCAAGGAGTGATGCATGTCCACACCGATCACCGAACTGCTGGCGTACCAGATCGCCGCCCGCCACGCGCCGGGTGCGCTGGCCCATGTGGAGCGCGCCGGCAAGGTGCTGGCCCGCCATGCCGCCGGATCGATCCAGCCCGACGCCGCCAGCCCCATGCACGACGGTGTGCGCTTTCGCATCGCCTCGCTGACCAAAGCGATGGTCTCGCTGGTCGTGTTGATGCTGGTCGACGAAGGCCGGCTGGACCTGGACGCGCCGATGGGCGAGTTGTTGCCCGCGCTGCGCGACATGCGGCTGGCGAATGGCGACAAACCCCAAGCCGCACCCACGGTGCGTGACCTGCTGCGCCACACGTCGGGCCTGGCCTATCCGCACGAGATCGGCATCACTACCGTCCGCCAGGCCTGGGCCGACGCTGGCTTCACGCCGGCGCTGACCGGGCTGGACCGTGCAGCATTCCTGGCCCGCCTGGCCACCCTGCCGCTGGTGGCCGAGCCGGCTAGCCGCTTCCGCTACGGCTACTCGACCGATGTGCTGGGCTGCATCATCGAACTGCTCGACGGCTGCACTTTGGCTGAGTCGCTCAAGCGGCGGCTGTTCGATCCGCTGGGCATGGCCCGCACCGGCTTCGACCTGGCGCCCGACGAAGGCCCCGACCTGGCCACCGCCTGGGCCGACGATGCCGCCTGGCAGGCCAGCATCCCGGCCATCGGCGCGCCAGCGGCACCTGACGCGCCCCGCATGCACAGTGGCGGCGGTGGCCTGATCAGCACGCTGGACGACACCGCTGCATTTGCCCGGCTGCTGGCCCAGGGGGGTGAAGTTGGTGGCCGCCGGCTGCTGTCGGCGCGGCTGATGGCCGAGTTTGGGCGCAACCAGTTGCCCGAAGGCGTGGATGGCCCGGCCAGCTACACCGGGCCCGGCTTCGGCTTCGGCCTGGGGCTGGCGGTGCGCCACGACTGGGGGCCGTCGGCCATGCCTTGCAGCGCCGGCGAGATGTGCTGGTCGGGCATCAGCGGCACGGCGCTGTTTGTGCAGCCACGCGAGCAGTGGTTTGCGCTGCTGTTCAGCGCCAACACGGCGTCGCGGATGATGACGCGGCTGGCCTTCAGGCGTGCGGCCAGTCAGCTCTGAAGCCGCCGACAGGCCACGCAGCTGGCAAGCCTGGCCAAGTTGCGCGCCGGGCCGGGCGGCGGGTCAGGCCCGGCTGGCGGCTGCCGGCACGGCCTGCGGGCCGCGCACCAGCTGGCCAGGCAGCGCGCCAGTGGCCTCGCCCTGGCGGTATACCGTGACACCCGAGACGATGGTCGCGTCATAGCCCTCGGCCCGCTGCAGCAGCCGCCGGCCGCCAGCCGGCAAGTCGGCCGCCATCACCGGGGCCAGCACCCGCAGCCGGTTCATGTCGATGACGTTGAGATCGGCCTTGTAGCCCGGCGCCACCCGGCCACGGTCAAGCAGGCCCACGGTGCGCGCAGTGTCCAGCGTCTGGCGGCGCACCAACCAGCCGAGGTCGAAGCGGCCATGCGCGCGGTCGCGGCCCCAGTGGCTGAGCAGGTAGGTGGGAAAGCTGCCGTCGCTGATGATGCTGACATGGGCGCCGCCGTCGCCCAGCCCGATCACTGTGTGCGGATGGGCCAGCATCTCGCCGCAGGCGTCGAGGTGGCCGTCGGCATAGTTGGCAAACGGCGCAAACAAGAAAGCCCGGCCCTCGTCTTCCAGCAGCATGTCGTAGGCGGCTTCGGCCGGGTTCTGGCCACGCGCCGCGGCGATCGCGGTGATGGCGCGCTCGGGCGGCGGTTCGTAGTCGGGCGGGTCACCAAAGGCATAGATGCGGTTGAAGCGGGTGATCTTGGGCACCAGCGGATCGTGGCTGGCGCCCTGCAACTCGGCCAGCAAGCGCGCACGCAACTCGGGCTGGCGCATCGCCGCCACCCGCTCGGCCAGCGACAGCCCGACGATGGCCTGGTAGCTGGCGCAGCCCGAGAACGGGTTGCGGCTGCCCTGCAGGCCCAGCAGCACGCCGATCGGCCGCGGTGCCACCTGGGCGACGATGGGCAGACCGCGCGCCTGGGCCTCGTCGACCAGCGCCAGCAAGTGACGCCAATGGTCCGGCGCCGAAGCCCGCTGGGCCAACGAGAACGACATCGGCCGGCCGCTGGCCTGCACCAGCCGGCCGAGCATGGCGAACTCCTCGTCCAGCGACGGCGTCGTGAAGTCGGAGATGAACTGCAACACGCCGCGTCCGGCATCCTGCAGCCCCATCGCGATGGCCTGCAACTCGTCCTCGGCAGCGCGCAGACTGGGTGTGGGCTCGCCCTTGATCGAGCGGTGATTGACCGAGCGTGAGCTGGAAAAGCCAATCGCGCCGGCGCGCATGGCCTCGGCGCTGAGCTGGCGCATGCGGGCGCAGTCCTCGGGGGTGGCGGCCTCCAGGCGAGCACCGCGCTCACCCATGACAAACACCCGCAACGCGCCATGCGGCAACTGGGCGGCGATGTCGATGTCGCGCGGCCGCCGCGCCAGCGTATCCAGGTAGTCGCCAAAGCCCTGCCACTGCCAGGACAAGCCTTCGTGCAAGGCGGCGCCGGGAATGTCTTCCACGCCCTCCATCAGCTCGATCAGCCGGTCATGGTGCTGCGGCATCACCGGCGCAAAGCCGACACCGCAATTGCCCATCACCGCGGTGGTCACGCCATGCCAGCTGGACGGGTGCAGCCGGCTGTCCCAGGTGGCCTGGCCGTCGTAATGGGTGTGGATATCCACAAAGCCGGGGGTCACCAGCTTGCCGCGGGCATCGATCTCCTCGCGGCCACGGCCGGCCACTCGGCCAACTTCGACGATGCGCCCACCGGCCACCGCCACGTCGGCCTGGCGCAAGGCGCCGCCGTCACCATCGGCGAGTTCGCCGCCGCGTATCACCAAGTCGAAGGGCATGATCAAGCTCCGCTTGCCCAGCCAATGGGCTGGCCGCCAAAGCGCCACCCTAAGCGGCTGCGAGCCGCCTGCCTGTCGCCGTAGCGACGGCGGCACGCTGGCCGAGCGGCGCACCATGGGCGCCCCGGGCCACCTGGCGCGGCCAGCACCAGACCCCACAAGAGGAGAAGCGATTGAACTACGGCAACAGCGTCGGTGTGGTCACCGGCGGCGCATCGGGCCTGGGCCTAGCCACCGCCAAGCGCCTGTTGGCCAAGGGCATGCAGGTGGTGATCATCGACCTGCCCACATCCAAGGGCGCCGAGCTGGCGGCTGAACTTGGCCCTCTCGCGCACTTTGCCGCCGCCGACGTGGCCGATGGCCCGCAGATGACCGCCGCCTTCGAACTGGCCGCCCGACTGGGCCCGGTGCGCGCCCTGGTGCACTGCGCTGGCCGCGGCGCCACGGTGCGGCTGGTGGACCGCGACGGCAACCCCGGCTCGCTGGTCGACTATGAAAGCGTGGTGCGCGTCAATCTGATCGGCAGCTTCAACACCTTGCGCCTGGCCGCCGCCTGCATGGCGCGCAACGAACCCGAAGCTGGCGACCGCGGCGCCTGCGTGCTGACCGCATCAATCGCCGGCTACGAAGGCCAGATCGGCCAGATTCCCTATGCCTCGGCCAAGGCCGGCATCATCGGCATGACCCTGGTGGCCGCACGTGACCTGGCGCAGCGCGGCATCCGCGTCTGCACCATCGCGCCAGGTGTGTTCGACACACCGATCCTGGCCCGCCTGCCGGAGAACGTGAAAGCCTCGCTGGGCGCCGCCGTGCCGCACCCGCCGCGGCTGGGCCAGGCCGATGAATTTGCATCGCTGGCGCTGCATATCCTCGAGAACCCGATGCTCAACGGCGAGACCATCCGGCTCGACGGTGCGCTGCGCATGAGCCCGCGCTGAGCAGCGGCGCCTCATCAACCCACAGGAGTGAACCCATGAGCGACAACGAACGACCCGCCATCGAGGCCTTGGTGCAGACCTACTTCGACGGCCTCTACGAAGGTGATGCCGACAAGCTGGCCAGCATCTTCCATCCCACCAGTGCGCTGAGCTACGAACAGGATGGCCAGCTCCAAGTGCTGCCGCTGGCGCAGTGGTTGAAGGCGGTGCGCGAGCGGCCGTCACCACGGGCCAAGGGCCTGGCCCGCGACGACGCGATCCTGCTGATCGACCAGTCGGGGCCGACCACCGCCCTGGTGAAAGTACGCTGCCAGATCCCGCCGCGCTACTTCACCGACTACCTCAACCTGTTGAAGGTGGATGGCCGCTGGCAGGTGGCGCAGAAGGTATTTGCTACGGTCCATCGGCCCTGACACCGACGCCCGCTCACGGCTGCATCGCCATCTAGGCGCGGCCAGCCGTGCGCAACGGCCCGGCCGCCGCTGCGTTCAGGCCTGGGCCTTAGCCGGCTGTTGAAAGACGTGCACGTCCCGCTGTGGGAACGGGATGCTGATGCCGCCCTGCTCCAACTGCTCCTTGCAGCGCTGTACCAGGTCAAGCTTGGTGGCATACCAGTCTGCGCGGGCGGTCCAGACGCGGAACAGGATGTTCACCGAGCTGTCGCCCAGCGCCTCCACCTTGATCAATGGCGCCGGATCCTGCAGCACACGCGGCTCGTCGTCGGCGATGCGGCGCAGGATGGTCAGCGCGGTGTCGATGTTGTCGCTGTAACCGATGCCGTAGACCTCGTCGATGCGGCGCTTGTCCTGGTCGGTGACCGACAGGTTGACGATGGTCTGGCCCCAGATCTTGGAATTGGGCAAGAAGGCGGTGGGGCCGTCGGGCAAGTGCGCCTTGCAGACAAAAAAGCCCAGCATGTCGATCACGTAGACATCGCCACCGAGCTTGATGGCGTCGCCGATCTTGAACGGTCGGAACAGCAGGATCATCAGCCCCGCTGCCACATTGCTCAGCGTGCCCTGCAGCGCCAGGCCAACGGCCAGACTGGCGGCGCCCAGCAAGGCGATCAGGCTGGTGGTCTCGACGCCAAAGCGGTTGAGCACCGCGATCAGCGTGAAGATCACCACCGCGATGCGCACGATCTTGGCCGGCATCGGGCGGAACACCGGATCGATCTTGTCGGCATTGCGCATCGCCCGGTTGACCAGCCGCGCCAGCCAGCTGGCGGCGCCAAAGCCGACCGCCAAGGTGACGATCGCGCCAAGCACGTTCATGCCGTAGCTGGCCAACAGGCCGGTGAGCAGTTCCGTGAGTTGCTGGGTTTGTTCGCTCATGCAGCAGAATCCTTTCAGTCAGTGGTCTTGGCAGCATCGGCAAAGCCGGTCGCCAGAAAGCCAAAAGGTTTAGCCCCTTGTGAGAGCTAAACCTTGGAGTCAAATAGTCTCAAGTGGTCGGCACAGTGGGATTCGAACGCGCCACCCCTTCGCCATGGCTTGCGCGTAGTGGCGCGCAAAGCGCACACCCGACAGCACGTTCACTTCGAAGAAGCGCATCCAGTCGGCATCCTCGATCTCGAAGAACGGCTTGCGTTCGTAGATGCCGAGGTTGTTGACCAGGATGTCCACCGCATCGACGCGGTCGAACACCTGCTGCGCACCGGCAGCCGTCGCGCAGTCGGCCGCCACGCCCTCGGCCGCGGCATTCGGCTCTGCCGACCTGAGGCGCACCTGCGCCGCGTCGACCGAGGCCTGGGTGCGGCCGGTGATCACCACATGGGCGCCCTCCGCCGCCAGGCCATGCGCGATCGCATAGCCGATGCCGGCCGTGGATCCGGTGATGAGTGCACGTTTGCCTTCGAGGTCGAGATTCATGTCGTGTGGTTAATCTGAAAATGGAAATGAAAGGGAAGGGGAGCCCGATGCTGGAGACTGCACGTCGCCACTGGCAAAAGCAGAGGGGGATACGGCGCGCCGCGGCAACCGACGGCTCGGCGCAGCAGGGCGGCGAACAATCGGCTACAGCGCGCCGATCGCCTGCAGCGCGCTATGCACTTCTTCGCTACCTTCGGGTGACAGCGGAGCTTGCGGTGCCAGTGGATCGCCGACTGCATAGCCTTGCAACTGCAAGCCGCCTTTTATGCAGGCGGCCAGGTTGTACTTGGCGAAAGCCTGATTCAACTTCCATAGCGGGCGCTGGAGCGCCATCGCTTTGGGCCAGTCGCCCCGCTGGCAGAGCTCGAAAAGCTCAACGCTCTGTTGCGGTGCCACGCAGGCAGGACCCGCCATCCAGCCGACGCCGCCGATCATCATCACGCAAACCGGTATGTGTGCCGAGGCCGCGAATACTTCCATGCGTCCTTCGACACGATTGATGATCGACAGCAGACGGCCGGTATTCGAAGAAGCATCCTTGATGTAGCCGATGTTGGGCACGCGGCTCAAGCGCTCGATGACCGGCAGGCTCAAATCGGAGCGCTGGAAGTTCGGATTCGTGTACAGCACGATAGGCAACGAAACCGCGTCGGCGATCGCCTTGAAATACGTGTAGACGCCTTCATCGGCAATCGGAAAGTAGGCCTCCAGGATCGCAAGAATGCCACTGCAACCCAGCCGCTCATACTCTCGCGCCTGCGAAACGGCCTCGGCAGTGGTGGTGGACGCCACGCCCGCAATCACCGGCACCCTGCCGCGCGCGGCTTGAACCACAACCTCCACGACGCGCCGTCGCTGCTCCCGCGAAAGATAGGCGAACTCGCCCGTCGAACCAAGCGGCGCCAGTCCATGTACACCCGCTTTGATCAGATCGTCGCATAGACGAGCAAGCACATCTGCATCTACCTCTCCCGTCGGCAGGATCGGCGACACGAGGTAAGGAAATACTCCTCGGAAACGGGGCGCGCTCATTGTTTTCTCTTCCTTTTTGTCTCGAATAAACCGAATTGACATTTACCCCATGATACGACGCCCTGGCTCCAGGCCGCAAGACGACCCCAATCACTCGAAATCAACTACAACTCTGAAAGCAATATAATAGCGCCGAGTTTTTGCTCAGAAAGCCCCACCAAGTCCTCTGGCTTCATCTTTCCGGCTCGAACCAATCCCGCAAATACAAATAGCAACTGAGAGTATCGAAAATTAAATTCGGCATCGATTTCCCGTTGACGCCTGTTGAGCCAGTCTCGAATTTCCCACAGCGCTTCAGTATCATTCGTACGTTTCGCCTTAGCCTTGAATTCGGAAACCAGCTGGGAGGGCTCACGTTTAACAGCTGCATCGAAGGCGCGCCGCTCAACCTTTTTCTCGCCGTTGGTCCAGGGTGAATCGATCATGTGGAGTTCAAATGGTTAACGCGCGGATGACGCGCGGATGTCAATGGTGAGTCACTGAACGTTTCAACAACTCGCTCGTTTGCGGCAGGTCGCGTTGGACAAAACCAAATGGTGGCCCAGCGCCGGCTACCAAAAAGTTTCTGTTGAGCGAATGGTTAAGCCACAGCACCATAGACGCATCGATGGAAAGGCCCTTGTTCCAATCCACCTTGACTCAATC
Organism: Burkholderiales bacterium; assembly: GCA_038207685.1. Classification (GTDB taxonomy): domain Bacteria; phylum Pseudomonadota; class Gammaproteobacteria; order Burkholderiales; family Burkholderiaceae_C; genus Pseudaquabacterium. The sequence continues at coordinate 27,459 of JBBQZM010000012.1, read as the reverse complement.
ACCTTGGCTCAATCACCTTGACTCAATCCGACAGGACTTCATTGGACAAGTTATCGACTACTACTGGACATTCGAGATAGGTCAATGATGGGTCGCTGCCGTACTTGCCCCTCACGAATGCCTTCCATTCATCGGTATAGACCAGGTCGGCATCGGCCTTCGACTTCCAAAGATAGATCCCGCCTGCTTTGCTACCGTCTTGTGACAGGAAATAGTACTTCCGCACCAAACCAGGCATACCTTTGTATTTTGATGCCGTACTCAAGAACGTTTCGCGCGCTTGATCTCTCGTGATCGGTTCCGGGAGTTTGAACTCGACGATGACTGTGATCATATTTGACTTTCTGGAAATTGAATTAATTGATACAACCAACAGGTTTGAGCTAACTGGCGTTTCGTGGAGGATGCGATCAGGTCGAGAATTAAATATGGGCCAAATACCGATCGCAGCAAATATCCGGCCGAGCGAATCAGTAAGCCGCACTGCACGGCGATTTAACGAAAGGCCCGACTGGAAATACTCACAGAGTTTTTGTCTGGGTCTTTCGCATTAGCAAACTGATAGCCGTTTGCGTGATGAACAGCGCCGAACGCAAGGCCATCCTTTGCCGCTTCTGTAGCAAAGGCCTGCACATCAAGGACATGAAAGCTAAGTTTGACGCCCACCTGCCCTAGTTTCAGACTTTTTGCCGCTTGATGAATCAGAATTGCCGTACCCCCTGCGGGTGGCGTCAGTTCAATCAATCCCTTGACCACTTGCCCCGTTGTGCTGAAGCCAAAGTGCTGGCTGTAGAAGTCTGCCGTCTTCTGCATGTCTCGTGCGTAGAGGATGACTGTGCCGAGTAGGACGTTCATAGCGAGTTCGGTTTCTTCGGCGGCTGGAGTGAGAAATTGTTCAACTGTGCGGCCTCACAAATGGAAGGGCCTTCCCCGCCGCGAGTAATCCGAAACACGGCGTGCTGGCAAGCAGTGCCAAGATGGGACATGCGAAATTTCATCAACGCACCCGGAAGGTGAAGGCCCATGACCATTATTGCGACCGGTATCGATTTGGCCAAGACCGTATTTGCCGTTCACGGCGTCAGTCAAGGGGGATCGGAGCAGTTGCGCCAGCCCAAGGTGGCGCACGGCAAGCTGAACGCGTTGATCGCCGCACGGCGACCCGATGTGATCGGCATGGAGGCGTGCTTTCCAGCGCACCACTGGGCGCGGCAGTTTCAGGCCCATGGCCACACCGTGCGGTTGACGGCGCCCAAGTTGGTGGCGCCCTACCGCATGAATGGCAAGCGCGGCAAGAACGACGCGGCAGATGCGGCGGCGGTCTGCAAGGTGATGCAGCGGCCAACATGCGCTTGGTGCCGATCAAGTCCGGGATCAGCTAGCGCGGCTGATGGTGCACCGCCCGCGTCAGGGCTTTGTCACCGAGCGCACCGCCTGCATCAATCGCATCCGCGGGCTGCTCAGCGAGTTCGGCGGCGAGACCACCTGCCGTTTTGCCAGACGTCGGATTCAACCCCGACCGCTGCGCTGGCGTCTGGGCGGAGTCAGGTCCAGGCACCGCGCGACTCAGCTTGCCGCCGCCTGACAGCTGGCGCCATCGACTTCGACCGGCGCAGTGCGCAAGCCAAGGTTTCCCAAGCGGTGTCCCAAGCCCCAGAAAGCCAAAAGGCTTAGACCCATGTAAGAGCTAAGCCTTGGATTCAAATCGTCTCAAATGGTCGGGACGGCGGGATTCGAACTCGCGACCCCTTGCACCCCATGCAAGTGCGCTACCAGGCTGCGCTACGCCCCGACTGAGCCTTGAAGTATAGCTTGAAACCGGCGGCTTCAGACGGTCAGCAGTGCACGGATCGACAAAAGCTCGGCGCGCAGTTGTGAAGGCGCCAGTTCCAGCACCTCCGGCACGGGCAGCAGTGCGTTGTCGTCGATGCCCTCTTCGCCGCCGTCTGACGCCGCCTCTTGCGCTTGTGACTCGTCGGGTGCCTCGCTGCGGTCACTGCTGCGACCTCCCGACACCAGCTCGCCCAGTTGGTTGCGGGCGCCACTGATGGTGAAGCCCTGGTCGTACAGCAAGTCGCGGATACGGCGGATCAGCAGCACCTCATGGTGCTGGTAATAGCGGCGGTTGCCGCGCCGCTTCATCGGTTTGAGCTGGGTAAATTCCTGCTCCCAGTAGCGCAGCACATACGGTTTGACACCGCACAGCTCGCTCACCTCACCGATCGTGAAGTAACGCTTGGCCGGGATGGCAGGCAGCAGTTTCTCCATAAAAATCAATGCGGTGGGGAAGGAAACTCAGACTCTACTCGAACTCATCCCCGGGCGGTGCGTCACCTTGCACGATGGCCTTGAGCTTGTGGCTGGCGTGAAAGGTGACCACATTGCGCGCCTTGATAGGGATCGACTCGCCGGTGCGCGGATTGCGCCCTGGCCTCGGCGCCTTGCGCCGGATGTTGAAGTTGCCAAAGCCCGAGAGCTTGACATCGTCGCCGTTGACCAGGTTGTCATGCACCAGTTCAAAGAAGGCCTCGACCATGTCCTTGGACTCGCGCTTGTTCAGACCCAAGCGCTCGAACAACAGCTCGGCAAGCTCGGCCTTGGTCAGCGTCGGTGTTTCCAGCGACGGCAGGATCACGCGGTCGGCGGCAGAGTCCTCGGTGCTCATGGTGTGTTGTCTCGCTGGTAGTGGGGGGGTCAAGCACGCAGACGGGCGCCCTGCGCCTGGGTGGCACGCGCCACGGCGGCGGCCACCGCGGTCTCGATGCGCTCTTCGGTGAGCGTGGCGGCAACGTCCAGCAGTTCTAGCCGCACCGCCAGGCTGCGCTCGCCTGCGGCCATGTCGGCGGTGGGTTGGGCCGGCTTGTAGACGTCAAACAGCGTGGCCGACTGCACCAAGCCGCTGGGGTCGTCGCGCAGCGCGTCGATCAAGGCGTCATGCCGCGCCGATTCGGGTACCACCAGCGCCAGATCGCGGATCGCGGCCTGGTGGCGGGCGATGGTCTGGAAGGACGGCACCGGCTGCGCCAGTACTGCGGCCAGATCGAGTTCAAAGACCATCGGCGCGGCCGGCAGCTCGTAGGCCTGGCGCCAGCGCGGATGCAGTTCGCCGATGTGGCCAACGGCCTGGCCATCGAGCCAGACGCGGGCGCTGCGGCCCGGGTGCAGCGCCGGATGTTCGGACGGCGTGAACACCGCACGACGTGGCGCCAGCAAAGCCTGCAAGTCACCCTTGAGGTCGAAGAAATCGACCACACGCTCCTTGCTGCCCCATTGCGTGCTGTCCACCGGCCCGTAGACCAGGCCGGCCAGTCGCATCGGCTGGTTGATACCAGCCACCGTCAGGTCGCCAGACACCACACCGGCATCACGCCAGGCCACACGACCCAGCTCAAACACCCGCACCCGCGGCGCCTTGCGCGCCAGGTTGTGCCGCAGCACCTGCACCAGGCTGCCGATCAGGCTGGAGCGCATCACCGACAGCGGCGCAGCGATCGGGTTCAGCACCCGGATCGGATCGGCATTGCCGTGCAGTTCCTGCTCCCAGCGGGCCTCGACGAAGCTGAAGTTGATGGTTTCCTGGTAGTCCAGTGCGGCCAGTGCGCGGCGCACCGCAAACGCGCTGCGCTGCGACTCGGTGCGCACACGTGGCGTCACCGGCGCCAGTGGCGGCGTGTCGGGCAGCTTGTCGTAGCCGATCACCCGCGCCACTTCCTCGATCAGGTCTTCCTCGATGGCGATGTCGAAGCGCCAGCTTGGTGGTATCACCTGCAGCACGCCGTCGGCCTCGGTGAAGTCCAGGCCCAGGCGGGTGAAGACCTCGGCACATTGCGCCGTGCTGATCGGCATGCCCAGCACGCGTGAGGCCCGCGCCACCCGCAGCGCCACCGGCGCCGGGCTGGGCAGTTGGAGCTGCTGATCGTCGATCGGCCCGCACTGGGTCTCGGGCGTGCCGCAGATGTCGATGATCAGCCGTGTGATGTGCTCGATGTGGGCGACGGTCAAGGCCGGGTCGACACCGCGCTCGAAGCGGTGGCCGGCATCGGTGTTGAAGTTGAAACGGCGCGAGCGGCCGGCCACCGCCTCGGGCCACCAGAAAGCGGCTTCAACATAGATGCTGCGGGTGTCGTCCGATACCGCGGTGGCATCACCGCCCATGATGCCTGCCAGTGATTCCACCGCCTGCGCATCGGCGATCACGCCCACCTGTTCGTCCAGTGTCACTGTGCTGCCGTTCAGCAGCTTCAGCGTCTCGCCGGGCTTGGCCCAGCGCACCACCAGGCCGTCATGGATCTTGTCGAGGTCGAAGATGTGGCTGGGTCGGCCGTACTCGAACATCACATAGTTCGAGATGTCGACCAGCGCGCTGACCGAGCGCTGCCCGCAACGGGCCAGCCGATCGACCATCCAGGCCGGCGTCTTGGCCTGGGTATTCAGGTGCTTCACGATGCGGCCCGAGAAGCGGCCGCAAAGATCCGGCGCCTGCACGTCCACCGGCAAGGTATCGGCCAGGGCCACCGGCACCGGCGGAAACGCCGGCGTCTTCAGCGGCGCACCGGTCAGCGCGGCCACTTCACGGGCGATGCCGTAGACGCTGAGCGCATGCGCCAGGTTGGGTGTGAGCTTGAGGGTGAACAGCGTGTCGTCGAGTTGCAGCAGCTCGCGCACATCGGCGCCGACAGGCGCAGAGGGGTCGAGCTCCAGCAGACCGCCATGGTCTTCGCTGAGTTTGAGCTCACGCGCCGAGCACAGCATGCCCTGGCTCTCCACGCCGCGCAGCTGGCCGAGCTGGATCTGGAACGGCGCTGCACCGGGCTCTGCCGGCGGCAGCTCGGCGCCCACCAGCGCCAGCGGCACCTTGATGCCAACGCGTGCGTTGGGCGCGCCGCAGACGATCTGCAGTGCGCCGTCGCGGCTGTGCGGTCCGGCGTCGACCTTGCACACGCGCAGCCGGTCGGCATTGGGATGCTGCTCGGCCTCGACGATCTCGCCCACCACCACGCGGCTGAACGGTGGCGCAGCCGGGCGCAGGTCTTCGACTTCCAGACCCGACATTGTCAGCAGGTCGGCCAGGGCTTGGGTGGACAGCGGCGGGTTGCAAAACTCTCGCAACCAGGATTCAGGAAATTGCATGGTGGCTCAGGATGTTGGGGCGGTGGTGCAGGCGGCGGCGGTGCTTCAGCGGAACTGCTGCAGAAAGCGCAGGTCGTTCTCGAAGAACAACCGCAGGTCGCTCACACCGTAGCGCAGCATGGCCAGGCGGTCGGGGCCCATACCGAAGGCAAAGCCGATGTAGCGCTCGGGGTCGAGGCCGTAGTTGCGCACCACGTTGGGATGCACTTGGCCCGAGCCGGCCACTTCCAGCCATTGGCCTTTCAGCGGACCCGAGGCAAAGGCGATGTCGATCTCGGCCGAGGGTTCGGTGAACGGGAAGAAGCTGGGCCGGAAGCGCAGCTGCAGATCCTCGCTCTCAAAGAACTTGCGGCAGAACTCGGTGAACACTACCTTCAAGTCCTTGAAGCTGACGTTTTCGCCAATCCACAGCCCTTCGCACTGGTGGAACATCGGCGAATGGGTGGCGTCGCTGTCCACCCGGTAAGTGCGGCCCGGCGCGATGACGCGGATCTCCGGCATCGGATCGACGCCAGCATATTTGGCCGCATGGGCCCGCGCATAACGCACCTGCATCGGGCTGGTGTGCGGGCGCAGGTTGTACCAGCGGCCGGCCTCGTCCTTCATGTCGACGTAAAAGGTGTCCTGCATCGAACGAGCCGGATGGTTCTCCGGGTTGTTCAAGGCGGTGAAGCTCATCCAGTCGGTCTCGATCTCGGGGCCTTCGGCCACATCGAAACCCATCGAGCCGAAGATCGCTTCGATGCGCTCCAGGGTGCGCGACACCGGATGCAAGCCGCCCAGGCCACGCTGGCGGCCCGGCAGGCTGACGTCCAGCGCCTCACCCTTGAGCTGGGTCTCGAGTTCGGCCTCGGCCAGTGCGGCACGGCGGGCCGTCAGGGCGGCCTCGATGTGCTGCTTGGTCTGGTTGATCTCGGCGCCGCGCGACTTCTTCTCTCCGGGCGACAAGGCAGCCAAGCCTTTGAGCAGGTCGGTCACACGGCCGGCCTTGCCCAGGAAGCGGGCCTTGGCATTCTCCAGTTCGGCTGGCGTGGGCGCGGCGGCAAAGTCGGCGGTGGCAGCGGCCACCAGGGTGTCGAGATCGGTCATGGGCTGTCGGAAAACAAAAAAGGCCGTCCACGGGTGACGACCTTCAAAAGCTTGATTTGCCATCGGGCCAGGCCCGATGTCAAAACTTGGTTTGCCGTCCAGCTTTAGCCGGACGGCAGCAGATCAAGCGAACTGGGCCTTCACCTTGTCAACGATGGCGCCAAAAGCCGCCGGGTCGTTGACAGCCAGTTCAGCCAGCATCTTGCGATCAATGTCGATCTCGGCTTTTTTCATGCCGGCCATGAACTTGCTGTAGGTGATGCCCAGGCCACGCGAGGCGGCGTTGATACGGGCAATCCACAAGGCGCGGAAAACGCGCTTGCGGGTACGGCGGTCACGGTAGGCATATTGGCCGGCCTTCATCACCGCCTGTTTGGCGATGCGGTAGACGTTCTTGCGGCGGCCGCGGTAGCCCTTGGCAAGGGCCAGGATCTTCTTGTGGCGAGCGCGGGCTGTTACACCACGTTTGACGCGAGGCATGTTGTGCTCCTTTGTCTATCAGTGGATTACAGACCGGCGAATGGCAGCATCTGCGCCATGTGGCCCATATTGGTCTCGTGCACAGCAACCGTGCCACGAAGGTGGCGTTTGCGTGTGGTGGACTTCTTGGTGAGGATGTGGCGCTTGAACGCCTGACCGCGCTTGACGGTACCCCCCGGACGCACGCGGAAGCGCTTCTTCGCGCCGCTCTTGGTCTTCATCTTGGGCATGACTGCTCCTTCTTAGTTGCCCCTGCAGGCGGCCTCGCTGTTGGCGAGGGCACTTGTAAAGCCTGCAACGGCTGTTCCCCAAAGTGCGCCGGTGACCAGACCGGCGCGGGGAATTCGGTACACCAAAAACTGAATTCGTTACTGCTTCTTCTTGGGCGACAGCACCATGATCATCTGGCGGCCTTCCAACTTGGGAAACTGCTCGACGATGGCGACATCGGCCAGTTCGTCGCGGATGCGCTCCAGCATGCGCATGCCGATGTCCTGGTGGGTGATCTCGCGGCCGCGGAAACGCAGCGTGACCTTGCCCTTGTCGCCGTCCTCAGCGATGAATCGCCGCAGGTTGCGCATCTTGATGTTGTAGTCGCCGTCGTCGGTACCAGGCCGGAACTTGACTTCCTTGACCTCAATGATCTTTTGCTTGGACTTGGCTTCGGCGGCCTTCTTTTGCTCTTGGTACTTGAACTTGCCGTAGTCCATCAGCCGACACACCGGCGGATCAGCGGTAGGTGCTATTTCCACCAGATCCACATCGGCTTCGCCCGACAGGCGCAGCGCATCCATGATGCTGACGATGCCCAGTGGTTCGTTCTCAACCCCGTTCAAGCGCACGGTGGGCGCCATGATCTCGCGGTTCAGCCGATGCTTTCGCTCCACATTGGGCGTACGGCGGTCCATATAAGTAGCGATGGTGCAAACCCCTTCAAACCATCCGGCTCAGCACCCCAAGGCAAGCAATGGGCACCTGACGGACAGCAGCACAAAACGAATATGCGCGCCGAGAGCAGCGGCCTCAGGCCTTGCGGGCGATGTCGTCAGCGAGCTTGGCGGAGAAGACGCTCAACGGCATAACCCCCAGGTCGAGATTGCCCCGGGCGCGCACGGCAACCGACCCGCTTGCCTTCTCCTTGTCGCCAGCGACCAGGATGTACGGGACCTTTTGCAACGAATGCTCGCGGATTTTATACGTGATCTTCTCGTTGCGCAAATCGGCGTGAACTCTAACTCCTTGTTTTTGCAGCGTTTTCGCCACTTCAGCGACGTAATCCTGCTGTGCGTCGGTGATGTTGGCAATGACCACCTGCACCGGCGCCAGCCAGGCCGGCAGCGCGCCGGCATGCTGTTCGATCAGGATGCCGATGAAGCGCTCGAGGCTGCCGACGATGGCCCGATGCAGCATCACCGGGTGGCGGCGGCCGCTGTCTTCGGCCACATACTCGGCGCCCAGCAGCTCGGCCATCGAGAAATCGACCTGCATCGTGCCGCACTGCCACTCGCGGCCGATGGCGTCCTTCAGCGTGTATTCGATCTTCGGGCCGTAGAAGGCGCCCTCGCCCGGTGAGATGACGAAATCGCAGCCCGAACGCTGCAGGCTCTCGATCAGCGCCGCCTCGGCCTTATCCCAGACCGCATCGCTGCCGATGCGCTTGTCCGGCCGCGTCGCCACCTTGTAGAGGATATTGGTGAAGCCGAAGTCGGCATACACCTTCTGCAGCAGCGCGGTGTAGGCCACGCATTCGTCGAGGATCATGTCCTCGGTGCAGAAGATGTGGCCGTCGTCCTGCGTGAAGCCGCGCACCCGCATGATGCCGTGCAGGCCGCCGGTGGGCTCGTTGCGGTGGCATTGGCCGAACTCGCCGTAACGCAGCGGCAGATCACGGTAGCTCTTGATTCCCTGCTTGAAGATCAGGATGTGGCCCGGGCAGTTCATCGGCTTGAGCGCGTAATCCCGTTTCTCGCTCTCGGTGACGAACATGTTCTCGCGGTACTTGTCCCAGTGGCCGGTCTTCTCCCACAGGCCCTGGTCGAGCAGTTGCGGGCCCTTGACTTCCTGGTAGCCGTTGTCGCGGTAGACCGCGCGCATGTACTGCTCAACACCCTGCCACACCGCCCAGCCCTTGGGATGCCAGAACACCAGGCCGGGCGCATGCTCATCGATGTGGAACAGGTCAAGCTCGCGGCCAAGCTTGCGGTGGTCGCGCTTCTCGGCTTCTTCCAGCATGCGCAGGTAGTTGGCCAGGTCGTCCTTGCTGGCCCAGGCCGTGCCGTAGATGCGCTGCAATTGCTCATTGGCCTGGTCGCCACGCCAGTAGGCGCCGGCCAGCTTCATCAGCTTGAAGTGCTTCAGGCGGCCGGTGGACGGCACGTGCGGGCCGCGGCACAAGTCCTCGAAACCACCCTCGCGGTACAGCGACACGTCCTGGTCGGCAGGGATGCTGGCGATGATCTCGGCCTTGTAAAACTCGCCTTGCGCCTTGAAGTGCGCCACCGCCTCGTCACGCGGCAGCACGCGGCGCTCCACCGGCTCGTCCTTCTTGGCCAGCTCGACCATGCGCTTCTCGATCGCTGAGAGGTCGTCGGGCGTGAACGGGCGCTTGTAGGCGAAGTCGTAATAAAAGCCGTTCTCGACCACCGGGCCGATCGTCACCTGGGCCTCGGGGAACAGTTGCTTCACCGCATAGGCCAGCAGGTGGGCGGTGGAGTGGCGGATCATTTCCAGGCCGTCGGCATCCTTGTCGGTGATGATGGCCAGGTGCTCGTCGTGCTCGATCAGGGTGCTGGTGTCGACCAGCCGCGCTGCATCACCCTGCCCCACCCGGCCGCCGAGCGCGGCCTTGGCCAGGCCGGCACCGATCGATGCAGCCACCTCGGCCACGGTGACGGGCTGCGGAAACTCACGTTGTGAACCGTCGGGCAGCGTAATGGCAATCATGGGAGGCTCCAGGGGGCGTGAAAGTGAGGCAGACGAAAAAAAACGCGGAGGGCACCGCGCTTTTGTTCAACAAGGGGACAGGGAGGAACAGGCGTGACAGCGCGGCCGGTCAGGCTTTGGTGACGAACGGGGTAGTTCGCGGTGTCATAACCAGGGTGCCCTTCTCGCTCTTGTTGATTGTCGAAAACATGAATTGTAGCGGCGTGAGCCACCGCTCGACTAAAGCGGCAGCGCGTCCTGGGTCGGCGCCGCCAGCCAGTCGGCAGCCTCATCGGCCAGTTGCTCGGCCGCGGCCACGTCCTGCTGCCAGGCCCGGATGCGCGCCGCTGGGTCATGCCGGTAGGCCTTGAAGTCCTGCCGATCCGGCAGCTTGCCATTGGGCAACGTGGCCACCCAGGCGGGGTGCGGCGCCAGCACCACGACGTTGTCCAGCGCCGATGTCGCGGCATGGCGGCGCTTCAGGCCCTTGTCCAGCCAGCCAGGCACCAGCGCACGCTGGAAGTGCGGGTACAGCACCAGGCCTTCGGGCATCGCCGCATAGTCCAGATGCAGGTGGTAGTCGGTGATGCCACCATCCCAGTAGGCGCCCGGTGGCGCGCCGGGGATGTCGTGCACCGCCTGCAGCACAAAGGGGATGGCGCCGCTGGCGCGCAGCGCAGGGTCCAGGTTGTCGGCATCCAGCGCCACACGGTGGCTGTCAAGGTCGTCCAGCGCCAGTGGCAGCGCCTCCCGCGGGTCGGAAAACACCACACGCTGCAGCCAGCCGCCCAATGCACGCCGCGAGCTCAGGTTGGCGGCCATCGCACCGGCATAGCCCAGCGGCGTGCGCCAGCGCCCTTCTCGCTGCAGCAAGCGGCCCTGGCCGCGGCTGGTGATGATGTGCAGCCTGCGCTGCGGATGCGACAACAGTTCGGCCTCCTGGCCAGCAAACAGCCCAGCCAGCATCTCGCGCGAGACGCGGCTGACTTCGGCCGCGTCGGGCCAGCCGCCTGCCGGCACGCGGAAATCCTGCTGGATGTAGCGCTGCGCCAAGTCGGCCAGCGCCGCGTCGGGGTCGCGCAGCATCGCGCAGGCCATGCGCCAGGCGCCGATCGAGGCCCCCAGCAGGTGCAGCCGGTGCGGGCTGTCGGCCAGCCAGTGGCCAAACAGAAAGCGGTCCAGCGGGTTCAGGATCAAGCCCTTGGGGCCGCCGGCGGCGGCAGGGATCAGGCGCACATCGGCCGGCCGCAGGCCCCGCTCGCGCAGATGGGCCAAGGCGCGTGGGCCGGCAAACACCTGCAGCGCGCGCATCGTCAGCGGCCTAGAACTTGACCAGCAATCCCGCCTGGAACGAGCGGCGACTGCTGCGCGTGTTCAGCGTCGACTGCGGATCACCGGTCTCGGGCAGCAGCTCGGTCAGGTTGCGGCTGGCATCGGCCAGCAGGTTGTTGACCGACAGCCGCAGGCTGGTCTGGCGGCTGACGGCCCACAGCGTGTACAGGTCCAGGCTGCGCGCCTGCGCGGCGGTCAGCGCTTGCGCCGGCGTCTGTTGCGTGCGGTAACCCGGCGTCCAGGCCAGACTGGCGCCGTAGGTCAGGTGCGGGCCGCCCAGCACCTGGCCGATCACCTGATCGAAGCCGGCGGTGGCCGACCAGGGCTGTTGCTGCTCCAGCCGGTTGTCGGGGCCTTGAATGCCGTCCACCGTCGAGTGGTAGAGGCTGGCCGAGGCGCGCAGGCTCAAGCCCTTGATCGCCCAGTCAGCGGGCAGCAGTTCGTCAGCTCGGCCCTTGAGTTCCAGTTCCAAGCCCGTGCTGCGCGCGCCCGCCAGGTTGACGGGCTGCGACACCCAGCGCGGCACCGACGCCCAAGGCACGGCCTGCAGGCTGACCTGGTTACGGATCAGCCCGTTGATGCGACGGTGGAAGCCGCCGATGCTCAGCACGCCGCCTTGCGGCAGGTATTTCTCGAAGGCGATGTCCAGCCCGCTGGCCAGCTCGGGCCGGAGCGCCGGGTTGCCGATGCGGTCAGGCGCGATCTGCGGGTTGCTGCCACTCACCGGGTAGCTGTTGTTCAGGCGGGGCCGGGCCATCAGCGCATTCAGCTCGGGCGACTTGTAGCTGCGTGTCAGGCTGGCACGCACCAGGTCGCGCCCGGTGGCATTGAGCTTGTGGTTGAGGTGCCAGATAGGCGTCACCACCTGGCTGCTGTTGCGCAGTTCGCCGTCGGTGCCGATGCTGCGGGTGGCGATGCGCTCGGCACGCAGGCCCAGGTAGGTCGACCAGCGCGGCGCGATCTCCCACTCGTCCTGCACAAACACTGCGCTGCGTGACACGTCGGCCTCGAACGGCTGGCCGTCGTAGCCGATCAGTTGCTGGGCGCCGTTTTCGATCACGCTGCGTTGCTCGCGACGGCGCTTCTGCTCGATGTCCCAGCCCAGCGCCAGCGTGTGGGCCTCGCCCAGCGGTGTGCTGAACTTGCCGCCGCTGGTCAGGCTGAGTTCGCGGTTGTTGCCGGTGCTGTCGCGTGTCAGTGATGGCACACCGGCGCCATCCACACCATCGGTGAGGTTGCGAAAGACGCTGCGGCTGGCCTGGCCGCCACCCTTGACCTCCAGCCGCGCACCGCCGGCCCAGCGCTGCAGCCATGACAGGTTGGCGCGCTGCATCTGCCAGTGGCCGCCGCTGACAAAGCGCTCTTCGATGCTGGCCGGCGCCGCGCCTTGCAGCACCTCGGTGTTGAAGCTGCCGCGGTTGTTGAAGTTGTGGCGCTGAGCAAACAACTGCAGGTTCAGGCTTTCGGTGTCGCTGAATTTCCAGACCAGCCGCGGGCTCAGGTTGAAGCCGCCGCCCCAGTACTGGTCGAGGCCGGTCACCCGCAGGTGCTGCGCAGCGTTGTTGACATCCACCGCCCGGCGGTCGCTGAAGGTATCGGCCTGGCCGCGCCACTGGTAGAGCGCCATCGGCAGCGTGTAACTTAACCGGCCGTCACGATCGCCCCATTGCCCATTGGCGGCCAAGGTGGGCGCCCATGCCTGGTAGGCCAGCCGCATACCCAGCTCCCGCTGGCGGGTGCGCGGCGCTTCACGCAGGATGATGTTGAGTGTGCCGGCCACCGCCCGCGCGCTGTGTTCGGCCGTCGGGCCGCGGGTGACCTCGATGCGCTCGACCTGGCCCGGTGCCAGGTTGTCCAGCGAGAAACCCGGTGGCGCCGGATCGCCATTGACCAGCAGCAGCGTGTAGCCCGCACCCAGGCCACGCAGCCGCGGATTGCCGCCCTGCATGTTGACGCCGGGCAGCCGCTTGAGCACGTCGCTGAGACTGGTATCACCGTACTTGTCGAGTTCCTCGCGGCCGTAGATGCTCTTGGCCACCGGATCGCGCCGGCGCTGTTCGGTATCGGACGGCGGCTGGGCGCTGATCTCCACCTGCTGCGGCGCAGCCTGGCCGAATGCCGCCATCGGCAGCCCGCCCAGCACCGCCAGGCCAGCAGCCAGGGCGAGTGAATGTCGCGCAATGGCGACGGGATGAGGCAGGGCGTCACGCATGGGACTCAACGCTTGCCCTGCAGCTTGGCAAAGGCTGCGGCCATCGCGCCGCCGCTGACCGCCGGCTGGGCAGCCGGCCGCTGGCCACCGCGGCCCTGGCGCTCGTCGCGCGCCGCCGGGCGGAACGCATCACCGCGCGCACCGCCGCCCTTGCCCAGCTGGGCGTCGAGCTTCATGGTCAGCGAGATGCGGCCGCGCGCCAGATCAACCTCCAGCACCTTGACCTTGACGATGTCGCCGGTCTTCACCACCTCGCGGGCATCGTTGACAAACTTGTTGGCCAATTGGCTGACATGGATCAGGCCATCCTGGTGCACGCCCAGATCGACAAAGGCGCCGAACTGGGCCACGTTGCTCACCGTGCCTTCCAGCGTCATGCCTTCCTTCAAGTCCTTGATGTGCTCGATGCCGTCGGCCAGTTTGGCCACCTTGAAATCGGGGCGCGGATCGCGGCCGGGCTTTTCCAGCTCGGTGAAGATGTCTTTCACCGTGATCGCGCCGAATCGCTCGTCGGCAAAGGCCTCCGGCCGCAGCGTGCGCAGCACGTCGGCCTTGCCCATCAACTCGGTCACCGGGCGCTGCAGCTTGTCCAGCAGGCGCTGCACCACCGGGTAGGTTTCGGGATGCACGCCGGTCTGGTCCAGCGGGTTGTCGCCATCGCGGATGCGCAAAAAACCCGCCGCCTGTTCGAAGGTCTTGGGGCCCAGGCCGCTGACCTCCAGCAGTTGCTGGCGATGGCGGAAGGCGCCATGGGCATCACGCCAGCGCACGATGGCAGCGGCCACCGCCGCCGACAAACCGGCCACGCGTGACAGCAGCGGCGCGGAAGCGGTGTTCAGGTCCACACCCACCTTGTTGACGCAGTCCTCGACCACCGCGTCCAGCGTGCGTGCCAGTTCACTCTGGTTGACGTCATGCTGGTACTGGCCGACGCCAATGCTCTTGGGGTCGATCTTGACCAGTTCGGCCAGCGGATCCTGCAGCCGGCGGGCGATCGACACCGCGCCACGCAGGCTCACATCCAGTTCGGGCAGTTCCTTGCTGGCGAATTCGCTGGCCGAATAGATCGAGGCGCCGGATTCGCTGACCACCGCCTTCTCGATCCGGTACTCCGGCGCAGCCGCCAAGACTCGTTTGATCAGGTCGCCGGCCAGCTTGTCGGTTTCGCGGCTGGCGGTGCCGTTGCCGATGGCGATCAGGTTGACACCATGGCTGGCCACCAGCTTGCCCAGCGTGTGCAGGCTGCCCTCCCAGTCGCACCTGGGCTCATGCGGATAGACGGTGTGGGTGGCCAGCACCTTGCCGGTGTCACTGACCACGGCCACTTTCACGCCGGTGCGGATGCCGGGGTCCAGCCCCATCACCACCCGCTTGCCGGCCGGCGCAGCCAGCAGCAAGTCACGCAGGTTCTCGGCAAAGACCTTGATCGCGGTGGCCTCGGCGGCCTCGCGCAAGCGGGTGAACAGGTCGCGCTCCAGGCTCAGCGAAAGCTTCACCTTCCAGGCCCAGGCAACGGTCTTGCGAATCAGCTCATCACCCGGCCGCTTGGCATGGCGCCAGCCCAGGTGCACGGCGATGCGGCCTTCGCCCAGGCCGGGCTGGCCAGGCACGGTGTCCTCGTCCAGCACCAGCTTGGCATCGAGCACGCCCAGCGTGCGGGCCCGAAATACCGCCAGCGCCCGGTGCGAAGGCACGCCGCGGATCGCCTCGTCGTAATCGAAGTAGTCGCGGAACTTGGCGTTGTCGGCGTGCTCCGGGTCCTTGCCGTCGGCCAGCTTGCTGCGCAGCAGGCCCTCGGTCCATAACCATTCGCGCAGCTTGCCGACCAGCACCGCGTCCTCGGCCCAGCGTTCGCTGAGCAGGTCACGCACGCCATCGAGCACCGCCAGGGCGTCGGCGAAGCCAGCCTCGGCCAGTTTTGCGACGCCGCCGTCATAGCCGGCGACAAATGCCGCGGCTTCGGCCTGCGGGTCCAGTTGCGGATCGGCAAACAAGCGGTCGGCCAGTGGCTCCAGCCCCGCCTCGCGGGCGATCAAACCTTTGGTGCGGCGCTTGACCTTGTAGGGCAGGTAGAGGTCTTCCAGCGCTTGCTTGGTCGGCGCTGCCGCCACCGCCGCCTGCAGCGCGGGCGTCAGCTTGCCCTGCTCGGCGATGCTCTTGAGCACTGCTTCGCGGCGGTCTTCAAGTTCGCGCAGGTAGGCCAGCCGGGCCTCCAGCTCACGCAGCTGGATGTCGTCCAGCCCCTCGGTCGCCTCCTTGCGGTAGCGGGCGATGAAGGGCACGGTGGCACCACTGTCGAGCAGCTCGACGGTGATTTGTACCTGGCGGGGAGCGACCTTCAGCTCGGCCGCGATCTGCAGAAGAATCTTGTCCAAATCACTCGGGCCGGTGGCAGCCCCTCGAGGCAAAGCGGCCGAGTGTGCCACAGGGGGGTTACCGGCGCGGCCGGGGGTTGACGCCCAGAATGGGGCCTTGACCGCTCCCGCCAGGAATCCGCCATGACTGCGAAGACCGACGCCCCGGACACCGCACGCCGCCGCTGGCTGGGCCATGCGCTGGGCTGGGCGCCGTGGCTGCTGACCGGCTGCGCCGCGCCCTGGCCCGATGTACCCACTGGTGACGGCTCCAGCAGCGCCAAGCGACATCTGCAGGCCGCCGCGCGCACCCAGGGCTTGGCCGCTTGGCAGGCGCTGCGCGACCTGAATGTGACGCTGTCGGATACCTGGTGGCCGCCGGCAGCTGGCCTGCAGGCGGCCGGCGGCGTCGCCGGGCCGAGCCCGCTGGCGCTGCGACTGCTGCCGGGGGTTGGTGTGCTGGCGCTGAGTAGCGATCTGGCGGATACCGCTGGCGCGGGCCGTCTGCAATTGCTGCGCGATCAGCGCAATGACCATCTGCAGCTGTGGCGCGCCGGCCGGCCGGTGGACAACACCAGCGCCCGCAACGCCGCTGCGGTAGCAGCCGACCTGCACCGCCTGCTGCTGCTCGGTCTGATCGCGCTGGCCGAGCACCCTGGCCCGGTCAACTGGGCCGAACCCGTCACGCTGGACAATCGGCGCTGCGACCACTTGCACCTGCTGCTGCTGCCCGGCCTGGGCGGCGGCGCAGGCGACCGTGTATCGCTGTTCATCGACCGTGAGCAAGGCTGGCTGCGCCGGCTGCGGGTCTCGCTGGTCGGCCTGGGCGGAGATACCGGCCAGCCGCTGGAAGTGGACCTGGCCGACCACCGCCGGCTGCACGGCGTGCTGTGGCCCAGCCGTTGGGCCGCCACCGCCCCCGGCGCCCTGCCCGGCCGCGCGCCCTTGAATTGGCAGCTGACGGGCCTGGACGCCAACCGAGGCTATGCCGCTGTCGATCTGGCGCAGGCGCCCTGGACCGGCCGCGCCGCCGCAGCGCCGACGCCGCTGCCACTGCGCTGACGTCCGGCCCGGCTCAGCGGCCGGCGCCGCTGACGCCCTGGTGCTGATCAGCGGCCGGCGCCGCTGACCAAGGGCACCACGTTGCTGTCGTGCCCGGCAGCGCCGAACACCTGCTCGCGCAACTGCGCCAGCTGGTCGCGCACCCGCGCCGCCTTCTCGAACTCCAGGTTCTTGGCATGGTCGAGCATCTGCCTTTCCAGCAGCTTGATGCGCTTGGCCAGGTCCTTCTCGCTCATCGCCTCGACCTCGACCAACTCGACCAGCCCGCGCGCCTTGCTCTTGTCGTCCTGCGCACTGATCACGCCGTCGATCAACTCCTTGATCTGCTTCTTCACGCTGCGCGGCGTGATGCCCAGGGCCAGGTTGTGGGTGACCTGCTTCTCGCGCCGGCGCTCGGTTTCGCCGATGGCCTTCTTCATCGACTCGGTCATCTTGTCGGCATAGAGGATGGCGCGGCCGTTGAGGTGGCGCGCGGCGCGGCCGATGGTCTGGATCAGGCTGCGCTCGGATCGCAAGAAGCCCTCCTTGTCGGCGTCGAGAATGGCCACCAGGCTCACTTCGGGTATGTCCAGGCCTTCGCGCAGCAGATTGATACCGACCAGCACGTCGAAAGTGCCCAGCCGCAGGTCGCGCAAGATCTCCACCCGCTCCACCGTGTCCACGTCGCTGTGCAGGTAGCGCACCTTGACGCCGTTGTCGGTCAGGTAGTCGGTCAGCTGCTCGGCCATGCGCTTGGTCAGCGTGGTGATCAGCACCCGCTCGTGCAGGTCGACGCGGATGCGGATCTCCTGCAGCACATCGTCCACCTGATGGCCGGCCGGCCGCACCTCGACCATCGGATCAACCAGGCCAGTGGGCCGCACCAGTTGCTCGACCACCGCACCGGCATGCTGCTGCTCGTAGGCCGCTGGCGTGGCCGAGACGAACACGCTCTGGCGCATGCGGCGCTCGAATTCCTCGAACTTCAGCGGCCGGTTGTCCATTGCGCTGGGCAGGCGGAAGCCGTACTCCACCAGCGTGCTCTTGCGCGCCCGGTCGCCGTTGTACATGCCGCCAAACTGGCCGATCAGCACATGGCTTTCATCCAGGAACATCAGCGCGTCACTGGGCAGGTAGTCCACCAGCGTCGACGGCGGATCGCCAGGCGCCGCGCCCGACAGGTGGCGGCTGTAGTTCTCGATGCCCTTGCAGTGGCCCACCTCCTGCATCATCTCCAGGTCGAAGCGCGTGCGCTGCTCGATGCGCTGCGCCTCGACCAGCTTGCCGTCGGCGACAAACTGTGCCGAGCGCTCGCGCAACTCGGCCTTGATCGTCTCTACCGCTGCCAGCACGCGGTCGCGCGGCGTCACATAGTGGCTTTTGGGGTAGATCACGAAACGCGGGATCTTCTGCCGCACCTGGCCGGTCAGCGGGTCGAGCAGGCTCAAGCCCTCGATCTCGTCGTCGAACAGTTCCAGCCGCAGCGCCAGCTCGCTGTGCTCGGCCGGGAAGATGTCGATGGTGTCGCCGCGCACACGAAAGCTGCCGCGGGCGAAGTCGGTGTCATTGCGGCTGTACTGCATGCGGATCAGCTGGGCGATCACGTCGCGCTGGCCGATCTTGTCGCCGACACGCACGATGAAGCGCATCTGCGCATAGTCGGCCGGATTGCCGATGCCGTAGATCGCGCTGACCGAGGCCACGATCACCGTGTCGCGGCGCTCCAGCACGCTTTTGGTGGCCGACAGCCGCATCTGCTCGATGTGCTCGTTGATCGACGAATCCTTCTCGATGAACAAGTCACGTTGCGGCACATAGGCCTCGGGCTGGTAGTAGTCGTAGTAGCTGACGAAATACTCGACCGCGTTCTTCGGAAAGAACTCGCGAAACTCGGCATACAACTGCGCCGCCAGCGTCTTGTTGGGCGCAAAGACGATCGCCGGCCGGCCCATGCGGGCAATCACGTTGGCCATCGTGAAGGTCTTGCCCGAGCCGGTGACGCCCAGCAGCGTCTGGTAGGCCAGGCCGTCTTCGATGCCCTCGCACAGCAGACGGATGGCCTCGGGCTGGTCGCCGGCCGGCGGATAGGGCTGGAACAGCTGGAACGGCGAATCGGGGTAGCTGACGAATTCGCCCTCGGCGGCAGGCGGGCTGGTCAGCACCTCGGTAAGCTCAGGCATCAGGGTTTTCCTCTGGGATTCGGGCACAGGGCCGTAAAATCAACGCGGTTTGGCAACAGCCGCCGGGGCAGCAAGCAACCCGACAGGGTAGCGCAGCCGGCCCGTCCGGGTAGGCAGCCCCGCCAATCGACCCGATTTCTCCTCCGACCACGACCCTTTCAGGACCACCCATGTCGCTATTTGCCGCCGTCGAACTGGCCCCGCGCGATCCCATTCTGGGCCTCACCGAGCAATTTGCCGCCGACGCCCACCCCAGCAAGGTGAACCTCGGCGTGGGGGTGTACTTCGACGATGCCGGCAAGCTGCCGCTGCTGGCCTGCGTCAAGGCAGCCGAACAGCAACTCAACGACGCCGCCAAGCCGCGCGGCTACCTGCCGATCGACGGCATCGTGGCCTACGACAAGGCGGTGCAGCGCATGGTGTTCGGTGCCGACAGCCCGGTGCTGGCCGCCGGCCGCGTCGCCACGGTGCAGTCGCTGGGTGGCACCGGCGGCCTCAAACTGGGTGCCGATTTCCTGAAGAAGCTCACCCCCGCCGCCAGCGTGCTGATCAGTGACCCGAGCTGGGAAAACCACCGCGCGCTGTTCAGCAACGCCGGCTTCACGGTGGGCACCTATGCCTATTACGACGCCGAGCAGCGCGGCGTGCGCTTCGATGCCATGCTGGCCGACCTGAACGCCGCCGCCGCCGGCACCGTGGTAGTGCTGCATGCCTGCTGCCACAACCCCACCGGCTACGACATCACGCCGGCGCAGTGGGAGCAGGTGATTTTGGTGCTGAAGGCGCGCAAGCTGGTGCCCTTCCTCGACATGGCCTATCAGGGCTTCGGCGACGGCATTCAAGAGGACGGCGCGGTGGCGCAGCAGTTCCTCGCCTCGGGTATCGACTTCCTTGTTGCCACCTCGTTCTCCAAGAGCTTCTCGCTTTACGGCGAACGTGTCGGCGCGCTCAGCGTGGTCTGCGCGAGCAAGGATGAAGCGGCGCGTGTGCTGTCGCAGCTGAAGATCACCATCCGCACCAACTACAGCAATCCGCCCACCCATGGCGCCCAGGTGGTGGCAATGGTGCTCGATACCCCCGCGCTGCGCGTGCAATGGGAAGAAGAGCTCGCCGGCATGCGCCAGCGCATCAAGCAGATGCGCACCTTGTTGGCCGACCGGCTCAAAGCCGCCGGCGTGCCGCAGGATTTCAGCTTCATCACCCGCCAACGCGGCATGTTCAGCTATTCGGGCCTGAGCAAGCCGCAAATGGAGCGGCTGCGCAACGAGTTTGGTGTCTACGGCCTCGATTCGGGCCGCATCTGCGTGGCCGCACTCAACAGCCGCAACATCGACCATGTGATCGATTCGATCGCCAAAGTCTTGTAAGCCGCCGGGCCGCGCGGGCGGCCCCAGCTGTCACCGAAGCCCGGCCGTGCCGGGCTTCTGCGTTTCAGGCCACCGCACCCTGTCACCGCAGTGACAGAAATGCCGTTCTTTGCCCCGGCATCGGTGTTTCCAGGGAGCACAGACCCGGTGCAAAAGGTGCAATATCTGGCGATCTGCGGCATAATTGCTGCACTGCACAAATTATTGTCGTGAGTGTCAGCCGCCATTCAGCGGGCTGATCTCATGATGCAGGCGCGGCGAACCATCGCGCCCAGCCACAGGAGTAACAGGCCCATGCTTTACCAACTGTACGAAACCCAACGCGCGCTGATGGCGCCCTTCTCGGAATTTGCCAGCGCATCGGCCAAGCTCTACAACCATCCGCTGTCGCCGTTTTCGCACACGCCGCTGGCCGAGCGCGTGTCCGCCAGCCTTGATCTGGTGCACCGACTGGCCAAGGAATACGAGAAGCCTGAATTCGACATCCGCACCGTGCCGGTGAACGGCGTCGACGTGGCGGTGCAGGAGCAGGTGCCGATCACCAAGCCCTTCTGCCGGCTGCTGCGCTTCAAGCGCTTCTCCGACAACCCGGCGGTGCTGGACGTGATGAAGACCCAGCCCACGGTGCTGGTGGTGGCGCCGCTGTCGGGCCACCACAGCACCTTGCTGCGCGATACCGTGCGCCTGCTGCTGCGCGACCACAAGGTGCTGGTCACCGACTGGACCGACGCCCGCACCGTGCCGATGGAAGCTGGCGAATTCCACCTCAACGATTACGTCGAGTATGTGCAGGACTTCATCCGCTACCTGGGCCCCGAGATCAATGTGATCTCGGTTTGCCAGCCCACGGTGCCGGTGCTGGCCGCGGTGTCGCTGCTGGCGACCAACGGTGAATTCACGCCGCGCACGCTGACCATGATGGGCGGCCCGATCGATGCACGCAGCTCGCCGACCTCGGTCAACGACCTGGCCACCGACAAGAGCTTCTCCTGGTTCGAGAACAACGTGATCTACCGCGTGCCGAGCAATTTCCCGGGCGTGGGCCGCCGCGTCTACCCGGGCTTCCTGCAGCACACCGGTTTTGTGGCGATGAATCCCGACCGCCATGTCACCTCGCACTATGACTACTTCCTCGACCTGATCCGCGGCGATGACGACAGCGCCGAGTCGCACCGCCAGTTCTACGACGAGTACAACGCGGTACTGGACATGCCCGCCGAGTACTACCTTGACACCATCAAGACCGTGTTCCAGGACTTCGCCCTGGTCAACGGCACCTGGGAAGTCAAGGGCCAGTTGGTGCGTCCGCAGGACATCACCGCCAGCGCGCTGCTGACGGTGGAAGGTGAGCTCGACGACATCTCCGGCTCCGGCCAGACCCGCGCTGCCCATGGCCTGTGCTCCGGCGTGTCCAAGGAAAACAAGTACCACTACGACGTCGAGGGCGCCGGCCACTACGGCATCTTCTCGGGCCGCCGCTGGCGCGAGAAGGTCTACCCGGAAGTCAAGTCCTTCATCGCCAAGTACAACCCGGTGGCCCCGGAAGCTGAAGCCGAAACCAAGGTCGCGCCCGCCGCGCTGGCCATGGCCGCAGAGGCGCAGGTCAGCGCCGAGGCATCGGTGCCGGTGCGCCGCAGCGTCAAGGCCAAGGCAACGCCCAAAGCAGCGCCCAAGGCCGTCCGCAAGGTCACGGCCAAGACCGTGGCCCCCGTCGAGGTGATGGCGGTCCCAGTCGCGCCGCCCCGCGCCAAGCGCGCCCGCAAGGCGCAGCCCAGCCAGGGATAATCCGGGCGGTGATGTCCACCGCGCCCCGCTCCCCTGAATTGCAAGCCGCAGCGGCGTCGATCGAAGAGATCGACGCCGTTTTGCCGCAGACGCAGTGCACACGCTGCGGCTTCCCTGATTGCCGCGCCTATGCCGAGGCGATTGCCGCTGGCCAGGCGCCGATCAACCGCTGCCCGCCGGGTGGTGATGAGGGCATCGTCCGCCTGGTGCGGCTCACCGGCCAGGCCGCGCTGCCGCTGGATCCGAATTGCGGCGCCGAAGGCCCGCGCCTGCTGGCGGTGATCGATGAAGCCTGGTGCATCGGCTGCACGCTGTGTTTGGACGCTTGCCCGGTCGACTGCATCACCGGCGCCCACAAGCGCATGCACACGGTGATCGACGAACTCTGCACTGGCTGCGAGCTGTGCCTGCCGGTGTGCCCGGTGGACTGCATCAGCCTGATGCCAGTCAGCGAACAACACACCGGCTGGGCGGCCTGGAGCCAGCCGCAGGCCGATGAAGCGCGGACGCGCTACCAGTTCCACCAGCGCCGCAGGCAAGGCGCCGAGGCCGAGAACCAGCAGCGTCTGACCGACAAGGCCGAGGCCAAGCTGGCCGACTTGCCGGCGCACAGCCGGCACAGCGATCCGGTGGTGCTGGACCGCAAGCGCGAAGTGATTGAGGCGGCGCTGGCCCGCGCACGGGCGCGGCAGACCGACAACAACAAGCCATGACGGACCGTGTGTTATCCAGAGCGCAGGCCAACGGCTTGCTGCTGCTGGCGGCGGCAATCTGGGGCTCAGCCTTTGTCGGCCAGGTGCTGGGCATGGCCAGTGTCGGCCCGCTGAGCTTCACCGGCCTGCGCTTCGCACTGGGCGCGCTGGTGGTGGCGCCGCTGGCCTGGCTTGAATGGCGCAGCCTGCGGGCGGCCGGCAAGCTGCCCGGCAGGGCTCATGTGGGCTGGATCACGTTGCTGGGTGGCCTGATGTGCACCGGCGTGCTGTTGCAGCAAGTCGGCCTCAAAACCACCAGCGTCACCAACACCGGCTTCCTCACCGCCTTGTACGTGCCGCTGGTGCCGCTGCTGGCCTGGCTGTTCCTCGGCAGCCGACCGCAGGGCAGGATCTGGGCCGCGGTGGCTTGCGGCCTGGCCGGCACCGCCTTGCTCACCGGCGCTGGCTCCTGGCAGACCTTGTCCACCGGTGATGCCTGGGTGCTGGCCAGTGCCCTGCCCTGGAGTCTGCATGTGCTGCTGGTGGGCCGCATCGCCAACCGGCTGGGCGGTGCCTACCTGCTGGCCTGCGGCCAGTTTGCGGTCTGCGCCTTGCTCAGCGGCGCGGCCGGCCTGGTGGTCGAAGAGACCAGCCTGGCTGGCCTGCAGCAGGCCGCCGGCGCGATTCTCTACACCGGCATCCTGTCGGTGGGCGTGGGCTTCACGCTGCAGGTGATCGGCCAGCGCCACACACCGCCGGCCGATGCGGCCATCATCCTGTCGTCCGAGACCTTGTTCGCCGCGCTGTTCGGCGCGCTGCTGATGGGCGATCGGCTGAGCGCCAGCGGCGCGGTCGGCTGCTTGTTGATCCTGGGCGGCATCGCGCTGGTGCAGGCCGCGCCGCTGCTGACCCGCTTGCCCTGGCGCCGCCGCCGCGCCGCCCTCACGCCATGAACGATGCCCAGATCGACCGCTTTTTCGCCACCCTGGCGGCCGCCAATCCGCAGCCGGCCAGCGAATTGGCCTACACCTCGGTGTTTGAGCTGCTGGCGGCGGTGCTGCTGTCGGCCCAGGCCACCGATGTATCGGTCAACAAGGCCACGCGGCGGCTGTTTCTGGTGGCCAACACGCCGCAGCAGATGCTGGCGCTGGGCGAAGCTGGCGTGGCCGAGCACATCCGCACCATCGGCCTGTACCGCAACAAGGCCAAGCACCTGGTCCAGGCCTGCCGTTTGCTGATCGAACAGCATGGCGGCCAGGTGCCACGCAACCGCGACGCGCTGGAGGCGCTGCCCGGCGTCGGCCGCAAAACCGCCAATGTGGTGCTCAACGTTGCCTTCGGCGAGACCACCAATCCGGTAGACACCCATGTCTTTCGGGTCAGCAACCGCACCGGGCTGGCACCGGGCAAGACACCGCCCGCCGTCGAAAAGCAACTCGACCGGCGTGTGCCCAAGGCCTACCGGCAGGATGCCCACCACTGGCTGATCCTGCATGGGCGCTATGTCTGTACCGCGCGCTCACCCCAGTGCGGCGCCTGCACCGTGCGCGAGTGCTGCGATACCGGTCGCAAGCTCAAACCGGCCGCAGCGCCATGAAGCCACACCGGCGGCTCGCCCAGACGCTGCTGGCGCTGGCCGGCGCCTGGGGCATGCAGGCCCAGGCGGCGCCGGTGACGGTGCGTGATGACAACGGCCAGACGCTCACCTTGGCTGCGCCAGTGCAGCGCGCGGTGGCCCTGGCGCCGCACCTGACCGAGCTGGTGTTTGCCGCCGGCGCCGGCGACCGGCTGGTGGGCGTCATGCGTTACAGCGATCACCCGCCCGAAGCGGCAAGGCTGCCGGTGGTGGGTGATGCTTTCGCGGTCAACCTGGAGGTGGTGGCCGCGCTCAAGCCCGAGCTGCTGCTGGTCTGGCGCAGCGGCATCAACCCGCGCCAGCAGCAGCGGCTGGCCGCGCTGGGGCTGCCAGCCTATGTCAATGAAATCACCAGCGTCGACGGCATTGCCGACACGTTGCGGCGGCTGGGCCGGCTGTTTGGCACCGAGGCGGTGGCCGAAACCGCCGCCGCAAGCACCGAGCGCCGTTGGCGCGAGCTGCGCGCCCGCTACGCCCACCGCCCGCCGGTGCGGGTGTTCTACCAGTTGTGGCATGAGCCGCTGATGACCGCCAACCGCGGCCACCTGATCGACCAGGCGATCAGCGCCTGCGGTGGCATCAACGTCTTCGGCGGCCAACCCGGGCTGACGCCCGCGGTCAGCTGGGAAGCCGCAGTGGCCGCCGATCCGCAGGTGGTGGTAACCAGCGGCTCGGACAACGAACCGGCACGTCTGGAAGGCTGGTTGCGCTTCACCCGGGTCGCGGCAGTGGCCAATGGCCGGCTGGTGGCGCTGCCCGGCCACCGCCTGGCACGCATGTCGCCGGCCTTTGTTGACGGTGCCCAGGCGCTGTGCGAGGTGATCGACAGCGCCCGGCAGTGAGCCTGGCCAGACCGCCCCACGCGCACCGCCGCGGCTAAGCCGCCACCCAGAAACCACCCACCGCGCGCCAGTCGCAGCCGTAGACCTCGCGCAGCAGCGGCGCGGCGATCAGCGCCTCGCAGCGCCCGGCACGCCAGCGGCCATCGCCAAACAGCGCCAGCACATGGGTGGCGGTGCGCTGGATCCAGTTCACATCATGGCCGGTGACGATCAGCGCCGAGGCGCTGCCCGGCGCCACCAGCCGCGCCAGCCAACGCGCCACAGCGGCCTGGTGCGCCGGATCCTGGAACGACACCGGCTCGTCCATCAGCATCAGTGGCGCACCCTGCAACACACATTGGGCCAGTGCGACGCGCTGGCGTTCGCCGCCCGAGAGCTGCATCACGCCGCGATCGGCCAGCCATTGCGCATCCAGCGCCGCCAGCACGGCCTCAGCTTGCAGCGCGCCGGGCCGCACCGTCGACAGCGCCAGCAGCCGTTGCACGCTGAGCTGGAAGCGGTCTACCGCCTGCTGCGGCGCATAAGCGCGGGCCCAGGCAGCATCGGCCGGCGGCCAGTCGGCCTGCGGCCGGCCCAGCCAGCGCACCTCACCCTGCCGAGACGGCACGGCCAGCCCGGCCAATGCGCGCAGCAGCGTGCTCTTGCCGGCGGCATTGCGGCCGATCACGCACCAGCGCTCACCGGCCTGCACCTGCCAGTCCAGGCCTTGCACCAGGCAGCGGCCAGCGGCATGCAGCGCCAGGCCCTGGGTCTGCAGCAAGGGCGCTGGATCGAGACCGGCGGGGTTGGCGCTCATCGTGTGCCCCGCATCAGGATCAGGATGAACAGCGGCGCGCCCACCAGCGCCATCACCGCGCCCACCGGCAGTTCCAGCGGCGACACCACGGTGCGCGCCACCAGATCGGCCAGCGTCAGTAATGTGGCGCCGCCCACTGCGCTCATCCAGGCCAGGTCGCGCATGCGCTGCACGCCCAACTGCCGCAGCGCCTGCGGCACCACCAGGCCGACAAAGCCGATCGCGCCAGCACTGGCCACTGCCAGCCCGGCGGCCAGCGAGGCGCCTACCAGCAACAGCAGCCGCAATCGGCGCACCGGCTCGCCGAGCAGCGCGGCCACCTCGCTGCCCAGTTGCAGCCGATCGATTGCGGTGTCGCTGTGCATCAGCACGGCGGCAAAGGCGATCGCCGCCAGACCGCAGGCCCAGCCGCCCTGGGCGCCCGAGAGATCACCCACCAGCCAGAAGATCGCGCCACGCAGTTGCTGGTCGGGTGTCAGCGCCAGCAGCAGCGTGGCCAGCGCGCCGCACAAGGAGGCCAGCATCACACCGGTGAGCACCAGCCGCGGCGAGGCATCGTCGGTGGACGCCAGCGCGCTGCGTGTCAACATCAGCAGCAGGCCGCCGGCGGCCAGCGCGCCCAGGCCGGCACCCAACCAGAGGCTGGCACCGGCCATCAGCGCCAGCAGCCCGCCCACCGCGGCGCCACCCGAGGTGCCCAGCACGTAAGGGTCAGCCAGCGGATTGCGCAGCAGCACCTGCATCGCCAGGCCGGACAGCGCCAGCAGCGCACCCACGCCCACCGCCGCGGCGACACGCGGAGCGCGCAGGGCGCCGATCAACTGCAGGTCGAGCCCGGCGCTGCCCAGCGCCAGCCCGGCCGCCACCGCAGCAGCCAGCGCCAGCAGCAGCGCCAGCGCCAGCGCGGTAAGTCGGGCGCCGGTCAGGCCCATGGCGGCGAGCGCATCAAAGCGGGCTGGATGCTTCAGCCCGGCAGCCGCCAGCGCAGGCCCAACTGCGCGCTGCGGCCGCCCGTCGGGTAGGTTCGCGCCAGCTGGTAGTCCTTGTCGGCCAAGTTGTCGATGCGCAGCGTCAAGGCCAGTTCAGCGGTCAAAGTCCGTTCGGCATGCAGGTTGACCACCGCATAACCACCCATCACCTGGGTGTTGGCCGCGTCGTCGAAACGCCGGCCCGCGGTCTGCAGTTCCAGGCCCACTCCCCAGCCAGCCCATTGCGTGTCGGCGCCGAAAGTGGCCAAGGTGCGGGCGCGCCGCGCCAGCAACTTGTCAGTGTCGAGGTTGCGCGGGTCATGCCAGTCCATCGAGCCATGCAGCGCCACGCCGCCCAAGCGGCCCCGGCCGGCCAACGTCAGGCCTTCGTAGCGCACTCGGCCGGCGTTTTCATAACAACCAAAGGACGAAGCACAAGGCCCGGCAGCGCCGAACAGAATCAGCTGACTCACCCGGTTGCGCCAGGCGGTGGCGCTGAACTCGGTACCACCTTCGGCCCAGCGCAAGCCCAGTTCGACATTGCGCGCGGTCTCAGGCTGCAGGCCGGCCACGCCGTACTCGCTGAAGCGCTGGTACAGCGTGGGCGCGCGGAAAGCGGTGGCGGCCGAGGCC
>JBBQZM010000011.1:0-35828 GCA_038207685.1 Burkholderiales bacterium | reverse complement strand
TGGGTGTCGTAGAGCCGGCGGTTGGGGTACTTCTTGAGCACCCGCATCGTGCCTTCGGTGGCGGCTTCAGCGGCCGGCGGCGCGGCGCTGCGACGTTGAGAGGGCATGGCGTTTTACTCCTGAGACTGAACCCCATTCTAGGAGGCTGTCGGGCTTTGGGACGGGCCCCCTGCCCTTCGGGTTGACCCAAAGCCCGACAGCCTCCTGGAGAGGCCGCCACCGCCGTCCTGGCAGAAGTTTTCCCGTGCGGCTGGCCGGGCGCAAAGACCCCTGGTCTTACGTCGTCTGCTGGTCAGCCAGGAGATCACAGCGCTGCCGCAGACCGAAAAGCGCCTGCGCCGCACCGAAAGAAGAACAAGGCCGCGCGCCG
Organism: Burkholderiales bacterium; assembly: GCA_038207685.1. GTDB lineage: Bacteria > Pseudomonadota > Gammaproteobacteria > Burkholderiales > Burkholderiaceae_C > Pseudaquabacterium. The sequence goes on along the minus strand of JBBQZM010000011.1, from coordinate 35,458 downwards.
AGACCAAGGTGATCGTGCTGTCCATGCATTTCAACGAGGACTACCCGCGCCAGCGCGAAGTGCTGCGCAGGGTGTCCGAAGGCAGCAGCACCAAGGAGATTGCCCGCGTGCTCGATCTGCGCCCCAAGGCGGTGGACATCCACGACGTGGCCGACCTCACCCGCTTTGCGGTACGGGTGGGCCTGGTCAGCACCGAGTGGGCACGATCCGCCCCACGCGCCAAGGCTCCCAGGGTGTGGCAGCAGGTCAGGGCCGTCGCTGCGGTCCGCATGCACACCAAGGCCACCGGTCCCGAGGGCGCTGGTCTGCCATGAGGCTCCAGAAGAAGCAAAGCCCTTGTTCCCTGGGTCTCAAACCCTTAACTTGAGACTGCGATTTCGGCTCTGACAGCGCGCGGATCGCGTCGATCAGTTCGAGCGCTCGCTGTTGTTTTGGGCTGGCGGTGGTGAGAGGTCGCTCTCTCGGGCGCTGCGTTCGGGACGCGGCAGGTGTTGCGCACGCTCGTGGCCAGGTCCTGCAGCAGCGTGCGGCGCTGTAATCAGACTGCCGTAGTCGAGGATTCGGGATTCGACGGTGATGCGCTCGATGGGGGTCGCCAACCTTCGTTCCACGATTCGATCGTGCGCCGATCCGGGTGATGGGGGTCCACGCCCAGCCGACTCACCGACGCCGTTCGCAGCGCCAGGTGCTGGCCCTCGATCAGCGACAGCCCGATCCAGCGCACGGCCAGCGCGGCGCCGAACTGGCCATGCGAGAACAGCAGCACCGTGCCCTGCATCGCGCAGAGCTGCGCAATGAGCCGGTCGGCGCGTGCGCTGACGTCGGCGGGTGATTCACCACCGGGGCACCCGTCACGCCAGATGTTCCAGCCTGGGTTATCCCGGCGGATGTCCACAGAGCGCAGGCCTTCGTACTGGCCGTAGTCCCATTCAGACAGATCGGAATCGATCTTGCTGCCCGCACTGAAGCCGGCAAGCGCACAGGTCTGGCGGGCGCGCAGGCGCGGACTGACCAGCACCTGCGCGAAGGTCGAGGGCTGCAGGCGGGATGCCAGGGCGCTCGCTTCAACTTCGTCCTGGGCGGTCAAGCCAAGGTCGGTCACGCCGGTGTGCTGGCCGGTGAGCGACCAAGCGGTTTCACCGTGACGCACCATGCAGACTTTCATGTTGGCACACCCTCGGACTCCATGGCTGGCCCCCAGGCGCCGCGCGCCGCTGCGGCATTGCATCGCGCGCGGTGCAGCAGCATGCGCTGTGCAGCGACGACGTTCGCATCCTGGCCTGCCCACAGGCTCAGCGCCGGCTGCTGCAGCGCGCGCCCGAACGAGAAGGTGAGTGGCCATGGCACCTTGGGCCAGGGCGGGTTTGCGTCTGGGCTGCGGGCACTGGTTTGCGGGTGCATGGCATTCAACCGTGCCGTCGCCAGCGCGGCCGCTTGGCCGCCGGACAGGAATGCGATGCCTGCCACAGCAGCCGGCACGCTGCGCAGCATGCAGCGCAGCGTGGCGTTGGCGACATCGTCGAGCGACGCGGGCACAGCGCAGGTCAAACCCGGCAGCACCATGTTCGGCTTCAGGATCATGGCCTCCAAGGCCACACCCTGGACGTGGAGCTGCTCGAAGACCTGGTGCAGCACCTCGGCCGTGACGTCGCCACTGCGTGCCAGCGTGTGCCCGCCCTCCATCAGCACCTCGGGCTCGACGATGGGCACGAGCTGGGCTTCCTGGCACAGCGCGGCATAGCGGGCCAGGGCGTGGGCGTTGGCCTGGATGCAGGCCCTGCTGGGCAACCCCGCCCCGATGGCCAGCACGGCCCGCCATTTGGCGAACCGCGCGCCCAGCGATGCGCAGTGATGCAAGCGTTCCCGCAAGCCGTCCAGGCCCTCGGTGATGCGCTCGCCAGGGTGGCCTGCCAGGGCCTTCGCCCCGACATCCACCTTGATGCCGATCAGGATGCCGGCAGCACCCAGGACATCGACAAAGGGCACGCCTTCCTGCGTGCGCTGATGCAGCGTCTCGTCGAACAGGATGGCACCGCTGACGAACTCGGCCAGCCCGGGCGCTGTCAGCAGCAGTTCGCGGTAGCGGCGCCGGGACGCTTCGGTCTGCGTCACGCCGGCCTCTGACAGGCGTCGGTTGCAGGTGTCCACGCTCTCGTCCATGGCGAGCAGGCCCTTGCCTTCGGCCACCAGCGCCTGTGCGGTGGGGATCAGGACGCTCATGCCTGCGGCGGGCCCGGCGCCACCTGCTCGACACTGTCCAAGGTCTGCCTGATGGCCGCGACGATGAGCCTGATCGCCAGCGGCTCGTCGATCTCGGGCACGTCCCATTCGGCGATGGCCAGGTATTTGTCCACCAGCCGCCTCACATCGGCCTCCAGCTGCTCTCGGTGGGCCTCCAGCTCCAGCTGTTCAGGTTTTGGCATCGTCACCCTCCATCAAGCCTTTCCAGCGCCAATTGCGCACTTCCGGCATGTCCTGGCCGTGCGCGCGGATGTACTGTCGGTGTTCGACCAGCTTGGCCGCGAGCCGGTCCTTCAACGCGGCGCCTGCTGCGCCGGTTTGCGGCAGGCGATCAATGGTGTCCATCACCAGGTGAAAGCGGTCCAGGTCGTTCAGCACCGTCATGTCGAAGGGTGTGGTGATCGTGCCCTCTTCCTTGTAGCCGCGGACGTGGATGTTGTCGTGGTTGGTGCGCCGGTAGGTTAGGCGGTGGATCAGCCAGGGGTAGGCATGGAACGCGAAGATGACCGGCTTGTCGCGCGTGAACAGCGCGTCGAAGTCGGCGTCTGCCAGGCCGTGCGGGTGTTCGCTTGGCGGCTGCAGCCGCATCAGGTCGACGACATTGACAACCCGGATGCGCAGGCTGGGCAAGGCTTCGCGCAGGATTGACACCGCGGCCAGTGTTTCCAGCGTCGGCACGTCGCCGCAGCAGGCCATGACCACGTCGGGGTCGTCGCTAGGCGCCCGTCCTGCCGGCTCGGTGCCCGCCCAGTCCCAGCGGCCGATGCCTGCGGCGCAATGCGCCATGGCCGCATCCATCGTCAGCCATTGCGGCGCCGGGTGTTTGCCGGCGATCACCACGTTGACATAGTGCCGGCTGCGCAGGCAATGGTCCATCACCGACAGCAGGCAGTTGGCGTCCGGCGGCAGGTAGACACGCACGACCTCGGCCTTCTTGTTCACCACGTGGTCGATGAACCCCGGATCCTGGTGCGTGAAGCCGTTGTGGTCCTGGCGCCAGACATGCGATGCCAGCAAGTAGTTCAGCGACGCGATCTTGGGCCGCCAGGGCAGTTGCGCGCTGACCTTCAGCCACTTGGCGTGCTGGTTGAACATCGAGTCGACGATGTGGATGAAAGCCTCGTAACAATTGAACAGGCCGTGCCGGCCGGTGAGCAGATAACCCTCGAGCCAGCCCTCGCACTGGTGCTCGCTCAGCATCTCCATCACCCGGCCCTGCGGCGCCAGCCACTGGTCACCTTCGGCGGTGGCGGCGTCCCATTGGCGGTTGGTGGCTTCGAACAGGGCGGCCAGGCCGTTGGAGACGGTCTCGTCCGGCCCGAAGACGCGGAAATTTCGCTCGGTCTCGTTCAGGCGGGCGACATCGCGCAGAAACGGCCCGAGCACGCGTGTATCGCCTATGCCGGGCACGCCAGGTACCGCCACCGCGGCAGCGTAGCCGCGGTAGTCGGGCAGGTGCAGATCGTGCAACAGCAGGCCGCCGTTGGCATGGGGGTTGGCGCCCATGCGCCGGTGACCGCTCGGTGCCAACGCGGCCAACTTGGGCTCCAGGGTGCCTTGTTCGTCGAACAGTTCTTCAGGCCGATAACTGCGCAGCCAGTCCTCCAGCAACTTCAGGTGCCCGGGGTGATCGGCCGGGTGCAGCGGCACTTGGTGCGACCGGAAGTTGCCTTCGACGGGTACACCGTCCACTTCCTTAGGCCCGGTCCAGCCCTTGGGCGAGTTCAGCACGATCATCGGCCAGCGCGGGCGTCCGGTCTGGTCGTGCTCACGTGCCTGGCGCTGAATGCGCTGGATCTCCTGTACCGCCTGATCCAGCGCCGCCGCCATCAGCGTGTGCATGGGCCCGGGCTCATGGCCCTCGACGAAGATCGGCGTCCAACCGCAGCCACGCAGGAACTGTTCCAGTTCTTCGTGCGTGATGCGCGCCAGCACGGTCGGGTTGGCAATCTTGTAGCCGTTGAGGTGCAGGATCGGCAGCACAGCGCCGTCGGTGGCCGGATCGAGGAACTTGTTCGAATGCCAGGCGGTGGCCAAGGGCCCGGTCTCGGCCTCACCATCGCCGACCACGCAGGCCACGATCAGGTCCGGGTTGTCGAAGACGGCGCCGAACGCATGGCTCAGCGAGTAGCCCAGTTCGCCGCCTTCGTGGATAGAGCCCGGGCACTCAGGCGAGGCGTGGCTGGGAATGCCACCAGGAAACGAGAACTGCCTGAACAGCTTCTTCAGCCCGGCTTCGTCACGGCTGATTTCAGGGTAGACCTCGCTGTACGTGCCCTCTAGGTAGGTGTTGCCGACCACCGCCGGGCCGCCGTGGCCGGGGCCCGAGACATAGATCATGTCCAGATCGTGCGCCTTGATGACGCGGTTCAGATGCGCGTAGATGAAGTTCTGGCCCGGGGTGGTTCCCCAGTGCCCGAGCAGCATGGGCTTCACGTCGGCCAGGGTCAGCGGCCGCTTCAGCAGCGGGTTCTCCCACAGGAAGATCTGGCCAACCGACAGGAAGTTGGCGGCGCGCCAATAGGCATCCAGGTGCTGGAGCGAGTCGTGGTCTTGTTCGTCGGTCATTGATCAACTTTAAGCCGCGCAGAACGCCCGCGTCGGTTCGGCAGCGCACACCGCACACCGCACCGCAGCCGCGGAAAGCCAGTGCCGGCGGGTCAGCGTGGTTCCCCGGTCGCCGCTATCGCACCGGCCGGGTCCGTCTGACAGCGGCCCCCGATGGGCCAGAGCGCGTTATCCAGATTGAACTTCGGTGCCCGGCCCCGTGCGTCTTGCTGGGCGGCCCGGTAGGCCTCGATCGTCCCCACGTCGCGCCAGTAGTGGGGCTCCTCGTGCGGCAAGGTGCCGGTCACGCGGTTGTCCGAGAAGTCGTACGCGCAGACTCGGTGGGTCCTTGTGGCACGCGGCAGCACATGCCGGCCGAAGTCCGTATCGCCCCGGCTCGCCGCCGCATCTAGCAGCGTTCTCAAAACGCCTGGATCGAACAGATAGTTGCCCATCGACGCACAGGCGTGTCCCGGCCGTTCGGGCATCGGCCGGGGATGCGTGGGCTTCTCCTGGAACGCCCGGATGCGTGTGTCGGCATCCAACTCGACGATGCCAAAGCCGGAGGACCGTTCGAGCGGGACAGGCAGGGTCGCGACGCTGATGTCGGCCCCGTCACGCTGATGCGCCAGGACCATTTGTCCCACGTCCATGCGATAGACGTGATCGGCAGCGAAGACCGCAACAAGGTCCGGCGCGTCTTGCGTGCAGCGCGGCAGGGTCTTGTGCACCGCGTCGGCCGTGCCGAGAAACGCGCCGAACGCGTGATCGGAGTCAGGAAGGACCACCCGCACGAACCCGCCGCGGCGTCGAAACACAGGCTCCCAGTGTGCGCGCACGTGATCAATCAGCGACTGGGGCTTGTATTGCGCCAGCACGTAGATGCGGTGGATGCCCGAGTTGACCAGATTGCTGAGCACGAAATCGATGATGCGGGCGCCGCCGGCGAAGTTGAGCGCGGGTTTGGCTTCATGGGCCGTGAGAGGCAGCAAGCGCGAGCCGCAGCCACCGGCCAGCACGAAAGCGATGGTCTTCATGGCCGACACCCTGCTCAGCGCTGAACGCGGTTCGCGTTCGATCGCTCGGCCCGCTTCAGGTAAAGGTAGTAGTCGCTGTCGGTCGTGAGGATCACCGTCGCGTTCTTGTTCTGCGCATCCTTGTAAGCCTCCAGCATGCGCGAGAAGGCATAGAACTCGACGTCTGCGTTATAGGCCTCGCCGTAGACGCGTGTTGCCTCGGCGTCGGCCTTGCCGCGCACTTCCTGAACCTGCCGGTAGGCGATGGAACGGATCTGGCGCAACGCCTTCTCCATCGTCCCGAGGATTTCGGCGCTCTGGCCCTCGCCTTCGGACCTGAACCGCGCTGCGATCCGCTTGCGCTCGGAGATCATGGGGGCGTAGTCCTTCTCGCGCACGCTCTCGACATAGTCCAGGCGCTTGACGCGCAGATCGACCAGTTCGATCCCGTATTGCGGCACGACCTCGCGCGCCTTGGCGAGGATGGTGCGGGTCAGCTGGTTGATCGTGCGTTCGCGGTCCTGCCGCGCTTCGTTCACCTCGTTGAAGGCAGGCTTCACGGCGTCCGGCGGCGTCACATCTTGCAACTCCACAGTCACCAGCCGAACGCCGGTCTCGTCGGCGCTGAGGATCTTCTGCATCTCCACCTTGACCTCGGTGGAGATGGCCAATGGGAGGCCTGTGTCTGGCAGCGCACAGACAACCGGCTGGCGCGACCACAGACTGAGCGCGGATGGGTTGTTGGTCGACACCGACTGGCGTGGTGTGTCTGGTGCAAGGCGTTGGGCCTGCCGCCCTATTGGCCCAAGACCATCGCGACAACGCGGTGATCGTATGGCCTCACCGAAGAGGAGCAAGGAGATGCAGATCGGCATGATCGGGTTGGGCCGCATGGGCGCCAGCATGGTGGCCCGCCTGCTGCGCAGCAACCATGATTGCGTGGTCCATGACCTCGCGCCGGAAGGCATCGCAATCCTTGTCGCGATCGGTGCCACCGGTGCCACGTCGTTGCAGCAGCTGGTGGCTTTGCTGAACCCCCCCCGTGCGGTCTGGCTGATGGTGCCGGCAGCAGCGGTCGACGCCGTGCTCGATCAACTGACGCCGCTGCTGCAGGACGGCGACATCGTCATCGACGGCGGCAATTCGCACTACCACGACGACCTGCGCCGCGCCGCAGCGCTGGCGGCGGCCGGCATAGCCCACATCGACGTCGGCACCAGCGGCGGTGTCGCCGGACTGGCGCGCGGTTACTGCCTGATGATTGGCGGCGGCAACGGGCCGGTGCAGCATCTCGCCCCCGTGTTCGCCACATTGGCGCCCGGAGCTGGCACCGCGGCACCGACACCGGGCCGAACGTCCAGCAGCAGTGCCGACCAGGGCTGGCTGCACTGCGGACCGCATGGCGCCGGCCACTTCGTCAAGATGGTGCACAACGGCATCGAGTACGGCGTGATGGCCGCCTATGCCGAGGGGCTGAACATCCTGCACCACGCCAATATCGGCCTGCAAGACCACACCATCGATGCCGAGACCACGCCCCTGCGCCAACCCGCGCACTACCAATACGAGATGGACCTGCCCGAGATCGCCGAGGTCTGGCGCCGTGGCAGCGTGATCGGCTCGTGGCTGTTGGACCTGACCGCCTCGGCACTGGCAGCCGACCCCGCGCTGGACGGCTACGAAGGCCGCGTGTCCGACTCTGGAGAAGGCCGCTGGACGGTGCAGGCGGCCATCGACGAAGCCGTGCCCGCGCCGGTGCTGAGCGCGGCCTTGTATGCGCGGTTCGGCTCGCGCGGCAATGCCGACTTTGCCAATCGCGTGCAGTCGGCGATGCGACATGAATTCGGCGGTCATGTCGAGAAGCCCGATCCGAGCCCGGAGGCAGGGAACTGACATGAAGCTCGACGCCACCACTCGAGACGCGCAGCCCGCCGATGCGCTGGTCGTGTTCGGCGCCACCGGCGACCTGGCGCACAAGAAGATTTTTCCGGCGCTTTACGCGATGTGCCAGCGCGGTGCGCTGACGGTGCCGGTGATCGGCGTCGCCGCATCAAATTGGCGCGTCGAGCAGTTGCGTTTGCGTGCCCGCGAAAGCATCGAGCAAGCAGAAGGTGGGGGCTGCGAGATCGACCCGCCGGTACTCGACCGCCTGCTGTCGGCGCTGCAGTACGTCAGCGGCGACTACAAGGAGGCGGCCACTTTCGATGCGCTGCGACAGGCGCTGCATGGCGCACAACGCCCTGCCTTCTACCTCGCCATTCCGCCGGCCCTGTTCGCCACGGTCATCCGTGGCCTCCAGACCGCCGGGCTGGCCGACGGCGGGCGGGTCATCGTCGAAAAGCCGTTCGGCCGGAACCTGGCCTCGGCGCGCGAACTCGACCGTGTGGCGCGAGACGTCTTCCCGGACGACTCGATCTTCCGCATCGATCACTTCCTGGGCAAGGAGGCGATCATGAACATCCTGTATTTCCGCTTCGCCAACGCCTTTCTGGAACCGATCTGGAATCGCAACCACATCGCCAGCGTGCAGATCACGCTGGCGGAGCAGTTCGGCGTCGAAGGCCGCGGTGCGTTCTACGAAAGCGCGGGCTGCCTGCGCGACGTGATGCAGAACCACCTGTTCCAGATCGTCGCGCTGCTGGCGATGGAGCCGCCGGCCAGCCGCGACTTCGAGGCCGTGCACCGCCACAAGGCCGATGTCTTCGCCGCGATGCGGCCGCTCGGCGCGGATGACATCCTGCGCGGGCAGTACCTGGGTTACCGCAATGAACCGCAGGTCGCGGCCGAATCCGATGTCGAGACCTACTGCGCGTTGCGCCTGCATGTGGACTCCTGGCGCTGGGGCGGCGTGCCCTGGTACCTGCGCTCGGGCAAGTGCCTGCCCGTCACGGCCTGCGAAGTGCTGGTGCGGCTCAAAGCGCCGCCGCAGAACCTGTTCGGCGACGCGGCGGTGCGCGAGGACGCCAACTACTTGCGCTTTCGTCTGTCGCCGCACTCGACGATCGCGCTGGCCGCGCGCGTCAAGCAGGCCGGCAAGGCGTTTGTCGGCAAGCAGCGCGAGTTCTCGCTGCTGGAAGAGGATCCCGACGAGCAATCGCCCTACGAGCGCTTGTTGACCGATGCGATGAACGGGGACGGTGCGCTATTCGCCCGTGAAGACGCCATCGAGTCGGCCTGGGCCGTGGTGGAACCGGTGCTGGTCGACCGTCCGCCCGCCATCCCCTATGCACCCGGCTCTTGGGGGCCACCCGCCGCCAACCACTTCATCGCCGCCGATGGCGGCTGGCACGAGCCCGAAGTGGCAAGCCGATACCCGCCCGAAGTGGCGAACTGACCCATGCCCGACATGGCGAGCTGAACCATGCCCCTGCCCATCGAGGACTACGCCATGATCGGCGACGGCCACACCGCCGCGCTGGTGGGCCGCGACGGGTCGATCGATTGGCTGTGCCTGCCGCGTTTCGACTCCGGCGCCTGTTTTGCAGCCCTGCTGGGCAGCCCCGATCACGGGCGCTGGTCCATCGCACCGCGCGACGAAGTGCTTGCGGTGCGTCGCCGCTACCGCGAAGGCACCTTGATCCTGGAGACCGACTTCGAGACCGCATCGGGCGCCGTGCGCGTGATCGACTGCATGCCGCTGTCCAACGAGCGCTGGGACGTGCTGCGCATCGTGGTGGGTCTGCGGGGCCGCGTGCCCATGGCCATGGCGCTCGTCATTCGTTTCGATTACGGTTCCATCGTGCCCTGGGTGAGTCAGCGCGACGGCACGCTATTCGCGACTGCCGGCCCGGACACGATCGAGTTGCATACGCCGGTTCACACGCATGGTGAGCAGATGACCTCATTGGCCGACTTCGATATCGGCGCCGGTGAACGCGTGCCCTTCGTGCTCAACTACCGGCCGTCGCACGAGCCGGCGCAGCAGGCGATCGACGCCGAAAACACATTGGCGCAGACTGAAGCCCACTGGCTGGCTTGGTCACAGCGCTGCCGCTTCGAAGGGCGCTGGCAGGCGCCGGTCATGCGCTCGCTGCTGACGCTGAAGGCCCTGATCTACCAGCCCACCGGCGGCATCGTCGCCGCGCCCACCACCTCACTGCCGGAGCAGCCGGGTGGTGTGCGCAACTGGGACTACCGCTACTGCTGGCTGCGCGACGCGACCTTCACGCTGAACGCCTTGCTGCTGGCCGGGTACACCGAGGAGGCGCTGGCCTGGCAGGACTGGCTGCTGCGCGCCGTGGCGGGCAGCCCGAAGGACATGCAGATCCTGTACAGCGTGACCGGCGAGCGCCGGCTCGAAGAGGTGGCGCTGCCGTGGCTGCCCGGCTACCTGCAGGCCGCCCCTGTGCGGACCGGCAATGCCGCGGCCGAACAATTCCAGCTCGACGTCTATGGCGAGGTGATGGACACCCTGCACCTGGCGCGCGCGGCCGGGCATGCGCCGCAACCGCACGCCTGGCAGATTCAATGCGCCTTGCTGGCATTTCTGGACCAGCATTGGCGCGAGCCGGATGAAGGCATCTGGGAGGTGCGTGGGCCACGGCGCCACTTCACCCATTCCAAGGTGATGGCCTGGGTCGCCTTCGACCGCGCAGTCAAGGACGTTGAACGTTATGGCCTGGAAGGGCCGGTCGAGGCCTGGCGCCACACCTGCGACCAGATCCACGCCCAGGTCTGCGCAGCCGGTTTCGATGCCGTGCGCAACAGCTTCGTCCAGTACTACGGCAGCCAGGCGCTCGACGCCAGCCTGCTGCTCATTCCCCTGGTGGGGTTTCTGCCGCCGGACGATGCCCGCGTACTGGCCACGATCGCTGCGATCCAGCGCGAGCTGGTAGCGGGCGGCCTGGTGCTGCGCTACGCGGTCGACACCGACACCGCTACCGCCGTTGACGGCCTGCCACCGGGCGAAGGGGCCTTTCTGCCTTGCAGCTTCTGGCTGGCCGACTGCCTGGCGGTGACCGGCCGGCACGCCGAGGCCGAGGCGTTGTTCGAGCGCCTGCTGGCCTTGCGCAACGATGTCGGCCTGCTGTCGGAAGAGTTCGATCCCCGCACGGGCCACATGCAGGGCAACTTTCCCCAGGCGCTCAGCCACATGGCGCTGATCCACACCGCACGGCTGCTGTCCCTGCCGCCGGGTCAGCTCTATGCCTCAAGCAGGCAGGGCGAACGCCCCGCAACCGCAACCGCAACCGCAAACGCAAACGCAAACTCGAAGGCCATGCCATGACCGCAACCCGAAAAGTGGTGCCGCCGAAGAAGATCCTGGTCATCGACGTCGGTGGCTCGAATGTCAAATGCCTGCTCACTGGCGAGGAGACCCGGCGCAAGTTCGCTTCCGGATCGGGTCTCACGCCGCAGCAGATGGTCCAGGGCGTGCTGGAGATCGCCGCCGATTGGACCTTCGATGCGATCTCGATCGGCTACCCCGGCGTGGTACATCGTGGCGCCGCGACGCAGGAACCCCATCACCTGGCGCCGGGCTGGGTCGGCTTCGACTTCGAGGCCGCATTCGGCCGGCCGGTGCGTATCGTCAACGACGCTGCCATGCAGGCGCTCGGCAGCTACCAGGGGGGCAAGATGCTGTTCCTGGGCCTGGGCACTGGCCTGGGATCTGCGCTGATCGTCGACGGGCAGATGGTGGCGATGGAGCTCGGCCACCTGCGGCGCAGCAAGCATCACGACTACGAAGACCTGCTCGGCAAGCGCGGCTACAAGCGCCTGGGCAAGAAGAAGTGGCGGCGCAAGGTGCACGCCGTCGTGCAGGGTTTCGGTGCGGCCTTGTTGCCCGACGAGATCGTCGTCGGCGGCGGACAGGCAGACCGGCTCAAGAAGCTGCCGCCTCGGACACGGCTCGGCAGCAACGCCGCGGCGTTTGTCGGCGGCTTTCGCCTATGGGACGAACAGCTGCCCACCAACTGCCCCAACCCCTACAAGGACCTCTCATGACGCCCACCTCGGCATTGCACCAACTCGGCCAGCGACTCTGGCTCGACAACATCACCCGCCCGCTGCTGCGCAGCGGCACGTTGGCGCGCTACATCCGCGACCTGTCAGTGACCGGGCTGACCTCGAACCCGACGATCTTCGAACATGCGATCGGCGCGGGTGACAGCTACGACGCCAGCATCAAGGCGCTGGCCGAGACCGGGCTGTCGGAGGAAGACCTTTTCTTCGAGCTTGCGATCGAAGACCTGAGCGAGGCCGCGGACCTGTTCCGACCGGTCTTCGATGCCAGCGGCGGCGTCGATGGCTGGGTGTCGCTGGAGGTCTCGCCGCTGCTCGCCGACAACGCGGCCCACACCATCCAGGCCGCCAACCGGCTCAGCGACAAGGCCGGCAAGACGAACCTGTTCATCAAGATCCCGGGCACCCCTCAGGGCATCGAAGCCATCGAGGAGGTCATCTTCGACGGCGTACCGGTCAACGTCACGCTGCTGTTCTCGCGCGAACACGTGCTGGCCGCTGCCGACGCCTACATGCGCGGCCTGGAACGCCGGCTGGCATCCGGTCTCGACCTCCAGGTAGCGTCGGTGTTGTCGCTCTTCGTCAGCCGCTGGGACGTGGCGGTGAAGCAGGAGGTCGCTGCGCCCTTGCACAATCGCCTGGGCATCGCCATCGCGATGCGCACCTTCAAGGCCCACGGTGAATGGCTGGCCGCTGCCCGCTGGCAGCGCCTGGCGGCAGCCGGCGCACATCCGCCGCGCCTGCTGTGGGCCAGCACCGGCACCAAGGACTCTGCGGCGCCCGACACGCTGTACGTGCAGGCCCTGGCGGCGCCTGGCACGATCAACACCTTGCCCGAGAAGACACTGCTGGCCTTCGCCGATCACGGCCAGGTCGAACGCGCATTGCCCACCGACGGCGGCGACGCCGAGGCCGTGATCGACGGGTTCAGGCGCCAAGGTGTCGACGACGACGCGCTGGCCGCGCGCCTGCAGCGCGAAGGGGTGGATGCCTTCGCCAACTCGTGGCACGACTTGCTGACGCGCATCCGCGAAAAGTGCACTTCAGCGGCAGGACAGTCTTGAATCTATCGACACCGCCATCACCATCACCATCACCACCGCACACTGCGGCAGGGTCGCCCGTGACACCACATTCGGAACAGGTCCTCGACCTGCTGTGCATCAACACCTTGCGCACGCTGGCCATCGATCAGGTGCAGCAGGCCAGCTCCGGCCACCCGGGCACGCCGATGGGCGCAGCACCCACGGCCTACTGCCTGTGGCAGCGTTTCCTGAATTTTGATCCCAAAGACGCCGCCTGGCCCAACCGCGACCGCTTTGTGCTGTCGGTCGGACACGCGTCGGCGCTGTTGTACGGGCTGCTGCACCTGTGCGGCGTGAAAGCCGGCAACGGCAGCGGGCTTGCTGTCGAGATGCGCGATCTGCAGCGCTTTCGTCAGGACGGCAGCCGCTGCACCGGCCATCCCGAACACGGCTGGACTACCGGCGTCGAAACCACTACCGGCCCGCTCGGCCAGGGCGTGGCCACCAGCGTGGGCATGGCCATCGCCGAGGCCTGGCTGGCGGCCACCTACAACCGCCCTGGATTCACGCTGTTCGACCACCGGGTGTTCGCGCTGGCCGGCGATGGCGACATGATGGAAGGGCTGAGTGCCGAAGCGGCGTCGCTCGCCGGGCATCTGAAACTCGGCCGGCTGTGCTGGATCTACGACTGCAACCACATCAGCATCGAAGGGTCGACCGCCATCACCTTCACCGAAAACGTCGGTGCTCGCTTCACGGCATGTGGCTGGCAGGTGCTGCAAGTGGCAGATGCCAATGACCTCGAGGCGACGGCGCTCGCGCTGAAGACGTTCAAGAGCACCACCGACCGCCCGACGCTGATCATCGTGCACAGCCACATTGGCTACGGCGCGCCGCACAAGCAGGACACCGCGGCTGCCCACGGCGAGCCACTGGGCGTGCAAGAAGCGCGAGCAGCCAAGCGGTTCTACGGCTTCGAACCCGACGCGGACTTCGCTGTGCCCGATGGCGTGCGTGAACATTTCAGTGCCCACTTCGGGCAACGCGGCTCCGGTTCCCACGAGGTCTGGCGCACGCGCTTTGCAGCCTATCGCACGCAATACCCCGAGCTGGCGGCGCAGATCGACCAGATTCAGCAGCGCGAACTGCCCGACGCCTGGGACGCGGCCCTGCCAGTCTTCGAACCCGATGCGAAAGGCCTGGCCACCCGCGAGGCCTCGGGGCGCGTGCTCAACCAGATCGCCGCTAACGTGCCATGGCTGCTGGGCGGCGCAGCCGACCTGGCGCCGTCGACCAAGACCAACTTGGTCTTCGACTTTGCCGGCAGCTTCGAGCCGTCGTCGCCCGCCGGACGAAACTTTCACTTCGGCATCCGCGAACACGCGATGTGCGCAGCGGCCAACGGCATGGCCTTGTCCGGCCTGCGCCCCTTTGCTGCCAGCTTCTTCGTCTTCACGGACTATGCCCGCGGAGCAATCCGCCTGACCGCGATGATGGGGCTGCCCGTGGTCTACGTCTGGACACACGACTCGATCGCGATGGGGGAAGACGGCCCCACCCACCAGCCGGTCGAGCAGCTGGCGTCGTTCCGCGCCATGCCCGGCATGGTGACGCTGCGGCCGGCCGACGCCAACGAGGTGGTCGAGGCCTGGCGGGTGGTGATGGCGCTGCAGGACCAACCGGCCAGCCTGGTGCTGTCGCGTCAGGCCCTGCCCACGCTGGACCGTCGCCGCTACGCGCCCGCGACGGGCGTCGCCCGCGGCGCGTATGTGCTGGCTGATGCCGAAGACGGCCAGCCCGATGTGCTGCTGCTGGCCTCCGGCAGCGAGGTGGCCTTGTGCATCGCCGCCTACGAACAGCTCAAGGTGGAAGGCGTGAGGGCACGTGTGGTCAGCATGCCGTCATGGGACCTGTTCGAGCGTCAGGACAAAGCGTACCGCGAGCAGGTGCTGCCCAGCGCCGTGCAGGCGCGTGTTTCCGTCGAAGCGGCATCGCCGCTGGGGTGGGACAGGTATGTCGGCCGGCGCGGCGAGATCATGGCCATGCGCGGCTTCGGGCTGTCAGCGCCGGGCCCTGTGGTGGAGGCGCACTTCGGCTTCGACCTGGCCCATGTGCTGGCCGCGGCGCGGCGGCAGCTGGACCGGCCTGGCGCACGCGTTGCCACGTGATGCTGGCCGTGCACATCGAGCGCTCACCGAGGCCTGCCGGCTCACAGGTTATCGAGGCCGAGGCCAAGCGGGCCGCGGTCTGGGAAATGGCTGTCGGCAATGGCGAGCACCGCAACTTCGCGTCCGGGCTGCGCAATCCGAAAGGCATGGCCTGCAAGTCGAGCAGCGGCGCGCTGTGGCGCATGAGCGCCCGGCCTTGAATGCGCGGTCAAATACAGTACCAACCCAAGGACAGGACAGAAGATGATCAAGCGTGCAAACCCGCGGCCCGCAAAGCCCAAGACCCTGGTTCAGCAAAAGACCGACTTCACCGCTGAAGGCGGGCCGCCGCCGGGCATGGTGGCGGCGTCGCACCCGCCGGCGCAGACGCCGCCCGTCGTGCCCAGGCGTAAAGACGCCACCTCAGGCGCCACGTCACGCAAGCGGTAGCGGCGCATCCGGCCGGGCCATCTTCGCCGGCTGCACCCACGCATCGAACTGCTCGGAGGTACCCGCCCCAGTGCCAGGGCCGCCTCGCGCAGGCTCATGCCGTCCGCATGTGCCTTCCTGGCAATCGCCGCGGCCGGCTCGTAGCCAATGTGCGGCGCCAGCGCGGTCACCAGCATCGGCGAACGGCTCAGCAGCTCGGCGATGCTCACGCTCGGCTGCTATGCCCTGCGCGCAGTGCGCATCAACGCTTGCCATCCCGTCGGCCAGAAAGCGGATCGACTGCAGCACGTTATGCGCGATCAGTGGCTTGTAGACGTTCAGCTCGAAGTTGCGGCCGTCAACCCGTACGACCCGACTCGAAGATCCCAAACCCGCCGGGGCTGGCCGAACTCAAGCCCTGTGACGAGGATCTGCTGGCGAAAACCTTGCCGACCATGCCGCAGTGCCAGAGGCAGACCGAATACCGCGCCGCGGTGCGCCCGCGTAGGAATTCTCCGACCTTCGATGGCGACTCTCGCCGATGGTCTCTTGCCGCCGCAAGCCGGACCATGGATGCCGATGTCGGCATTCCGCCGGCAAGCGTGTCGGAAGGAATGACCATGCAGGAACAACATCTGAAACGCCTGATCGTGGGCAGCGTTGCGTCGGTCGCCATGCTGACGGCGGGCTGTGCGGACATGAGCCCTCGCCAGCAGGGCACGGCTCAGGGCGCTGGCATCGGCGCCTTGGCCGGGGCGGTGCTGAGTTCGGTCACCGGCGGCAAGGCCGGCACCGGCGCGGTGATCGGCGGCGCGGTAGGCGCGGCGGCCGGCAACATCTGGTCGAAGCGGCAGGAAGATCGCCGTATCGCTCTGGAACAAGCCACCCGCGGCACTGGTGTGGAGGTCAGCCGGACGACTGACAACCAGCTCAAGCTGAACATTCCGAACGATGTCTCCTTCGACCTCAACAGTGCCGCCATCCGGCCGTCGATGCGCAACGTGCTCGACCCGTTCGCGAACCAGCTGCGCGACGACTCGAATGCCCGCGTCAGCATCATTGGTCACACGGACAGCAGCGGATCGAACGCCATCAACGACCCGCTGTCGGTCGACCGCGCCCGCAGCGTGCGCGACTACCTGGTGACGCGCGGCGTGGCCGCGGACCATGTGCAGACCGCGGGCCGCGGCGAGCGCGAGCCGATAGCCGACAACGCCACCGAGCAAGGCCGCGCTCAAAATCGCCGCGTAGAGATCTATCTGCGCGAACCGGCGAGCTGAGGTTTCGACGCCGGCCGCAGCAACGCCACGAGCTGGGCAAAGCGTCTCGCTGTTGTAGGTGCGGCCCCGGACGCACCGGCCTCACGCCGTGCCGGCGTTGACAGCGCGCAAGGGCGCCCGGGCTTGGCACCAAGGATCAGCGCCTGAGGCTGGAGATGCTGACCTTGGGCCGCGACTTCGCCACGGTCAATCTGGAGTTCAAGCGGCGCCGCCACGACCTGGTAGGCGGGCAGCGCCAGACCTGGGTGCGCTTTGCCGACGCGGGCTGGAAAGTCGTCGCAGCCCATGTCTCCACAGGGAACCCTGCACCAGTGTGGTGAGCTGATGGCCCGATAGGGTCCGGTGGGTGGCGGGTGGGTGGTCGTTCGGTGGGCGTTCGGTGGTCGTTCGGTGGCCGATGTGAACGACAGCCACGGCTACGGCGGCCAGCCGCGCTCAGGGCGCCGCGCGCTGCAGCAGGCCCGAAAAGAACTGCCGCGTATTCAGGCCCAGCGTCTGCAGGTGGTAACCCCCTTCCTGCACGACCACCGTGGGCAGGTCCAGGCTGGCCACGGCCTGGCCCAGGCGATGGAAGCCTGCACTGCTGACCGCCACCAGTGACTGCGGATCGTCTTTGTAGATGTCGAAGCCCAGCGAGAACACCATCGCGTCGGGGCGGTAGTCACGAATCGCCGCCAGGGCCTGGTCCAGGCGGTCGAAGAAGACCGCCTCGGTCGAGCCGTGGGCCATCGGCAGGTTCAGGTTGAAGCCCGCGCCGACGCCATGGCCGGTCTCGTCTGCAAAGCCTGCGACCACCGGGTAGAAGTTCGTTGGATCGCCATGGATGGAGACGTAAAACACATCGTCCCGGTCATAGAAGATGTCCTGGATGCCCTGGCCATGGTGCATGTCGGTGTCGAGCACCAGCACCCGCGCATGCTGCTGGCGCAATTCCTGGGCTGCGATGGCGGCGTTGTTCAGGTAGCAGAAACCGCCCGCTGCCGCCCGCCGAGCATGGTGGCCGGGCGGGCGGCACAGCGCGTAGGCTTGCCGGTCGCCGCTCAGCACCGCCCGCGCTCCGGCCACGGCCGCCTGCGCGGCCCAGTGGGCCGAGCGCCAGGTCGATGGGCCCACCGGGCAACTGCCGTCGGCCAAGTAGGCCGCGGCCTGGGCCAGGATGCCGCGCAGCGCATTGGGTTCACGCACGAATACGTTGGACATCACCTCGTCGCCCCAGTCGGCCGGCATCTGCCGCCACTGCGCATGCGCGCTTTCCAGGAACTGCAGGTAGGGCGCGCTGTGCACCGCCAGCAGCGGCGCCATGCCATGGTCGACGGGCTGGGCCACGGCCAGCCCCATCTGCTGCACCGCTTGCAGGATGGTGCTGGCGCGCTCGGGTAGTTCCTGCGGCTGGCGCATCTGACCGCGCGAGTAATAGCTGCGGGGATGGTGCAGCAGTTGTTCGGGGTGGAAGAAGGTTTTCATGGTCATTGCGCGATTTTCTGGGGGGGGACGTTCAGCGTTTGTCCGAGCCAAAAACGCCGGGTAGCCAAGCTTGACCGCAACGGGCAAGCTGCGGCGCTCGGGCAGAGATTCTGAGGCCGAAGCGGCTGCACTTGAGCCACCGAAAAAGCTGGACTGGTGTCGCGCCTGGCGCCCACCGCCGCGATGTCGTGCTCGCCGTGGGTGGCAGCGCTGCGCCATGCGCCGGTTCGGCGCGGGCCGGCGGCATGCCCATGGTCACAGCGGCCACACCCACAGCAACAAGGGCACGCTGGTGACCACCACAATCACCTCCAGCAGGATGCCGAGGCGCCAGAAGTCGCCAAAGCGGAAACCGCCTGGCCCCAGGATGAGTGTGTTGTTCTGGTGGCCGATCGGCGTGAGGAACGCGCACGATGCGCCAATCGCCACCGCCATCAGATAGGCGTCGGCCGTCACGCCGAGCGCGCTGGCGGCGCCAATGGCGATGGGGCACATGACGGCAGCAGTGGCAGCGTTGTTGATCAAGTCGGAGAGAAACATGGTCACCACCAGCAGCAGCACCAGCGCACCGACCGGGCTGCCCCGGGCCACGTTGTCGAGCAGCACGCGCGCGATGAGATCGGCCGTTCCGGTGCTCTCCATCACCGTGGCCACCGGGATCAGGGCGCCGAGCAACACGACGACGGGCCAGTCGACGGCGTCATAAACCGCTCGCAGCGGCAGGGTTCGCAACACCATGGACGCGAGCACCCCCAGTGCAAAGGCGATCGCCGCCGGCAACAGACCCGAAGCAGCCGCGCCAACCGACAGCAGCATGATGACGCTGGCGATCCAGGCTTTGCGCGGGTTGGGTATCTTGAGCTCACGCCCGGCCAGCGGCACACAACCCATGTCTGCGGCAAACTGCGACAGCGCGTCGGCCGGCCCTTGCATCAGCAGCAGGTCACCCGCCCGCAGTGGCATCAGGCGCAGGCTCGTGAGCGCGCGTTGGCCATGGCGCGAGACGGCCAGCAGGTTCAAGCCATAGCGGGCGCGCAGTTCGATATCGCTTGCAGAGCGCCCCTCCAGCGGCGAGGCGGGACGCACGGCGAGCTCCATCAAGACGATGTCAGCGGGAGCGCTTTCCTTTTCCTTTTCCTTTTCCTTTTCCTTTTCCTTTTCCTTTTCCTTTTCATCGGATTTCTCGTCACGTTCGTCCGCCGAAGAAGATGAAGCGTCGACAGTCTGCTTGCCACTGGCCGGCACGGCTGAAGCGGTCATCCCCAGTCGGCCCTCTGGCTCTGACGCCGTTTCCTCCCCCTCTTCGTGCCGGCCCGCATGTTCGAGCTTCAAACCCAGACTGGACAAGACTTTGGGCAGTGCCTCGGCGTCGGCCTCGACAACCAGGATGTCGCCTGCGCGCACATGGCGGTACGGATTGGGCGCGGTCACGCGCATGTCGTGGCGCACCAGGCCAACCACTTGCGCGCCGGCCTCGTCCAGCGTCGGCTCCAGTTCACGGAGGGTCTTGCCTTCAGACGAACTGTCGGGCATCACCCGCGCTTCTGTGATGTAGGCCCCCGTCACGAAGCCGTCCAGCCCCGCCTGCTTTCGCGCGGGTACCAGCCGCCAACCCACCAAGCCCACAAACAGCACGCCTGCCAGCGCCACGGCCAAACCCACCGGGGTGAAGTCGAACATGGCGAACCCGCCGGCGCCCGTGTCAGCGCGAAAACTCGACACGATCAGGTTGGGCGGGGTGCCGATCAGCGTGGTCATGCCGCCCAGGATCGTGCCAAAGGCCAGCGGCATCAGCACCTGGCCGGGCAAGAGATCCAGGCGACGCGCAAGCTGGATCGCCACCGGCATCAGCAAGGCCATCGCCCCCACGTTGTTCATGAAGCCCGACAACAGCGCGCCCAGGCCCATGAGCATGAGCAGACTGGTGGTGATCCCCGCTTTCTTGGGCAAAGTGTGGCGGGCCAGCACATCGACCGCGCCCGACACTTGCAAGGCCCGACTGAGGATCAGCACGCAGGCGACCGTGATCACGGCCGGGTGTCCAAATCCTGCGAATGCGTCTCTCGCAGGCAGCAAGCCGAAGACCACGCAAGCCAGCAAGGCCGCTGCCGCCACCATGTCGTGTCGCCACCGCCCCCAGAGGAACATGGCCACGGCCACCGCCAGGATGGCCAGGATGAGGAATTGTGAGGTGTGCATGCTGGGCGCGGGCAATGGTCGTCAGGTGCTCGCGGAGTCAAAGGATAGGGCTTTCAACCGCAGCCTTCGCCAGCGTGCTCATGCAAAGGCAAGTGGACACATCCGACGCAGGGCACAGCGGTTTCAGATACTGGCCGGGCCTTGCACCATGGGGGTGTCGTACAGGGTCGACCATTCCAGCAGCGAGTTGTCGTACACCGACCAGCGTGTCTGGCCCAGGCGCTGCAAGGTGAAGGCCGTGGCGGTGGCGGCAATACCACCGCCGCAGTAGGTGATGACCTGGTCGGCCTGCAAAACGCCGGCAGCCGAGTAGTCGGCACGCAGGTTGTCCAGCGGCCGAAACAGGGCGCTGTCGGGCGCCAGCAGCTCGGCCGCCGGCAGGCTCACGCTGCCGGGCAAACGCCCCGGCCGGCCATAGTGCGCGCTGCCGCTGCCTTCAAACTGCGCCCGACTCAAGGCATTGACCAGGCACACCCGGGGCTGGTTCAACGCCGAGCGCACCTGCGCCAGGCTGGCCACGCGGCCGCGCAGAGGCCGCGCCTGGTAGACGCTGGGAACAGCTTTCGGTGCTGTCTGGCTCAGCGGCCCGCCCAGCGTCTGCCAAGCGGCCAAACCACCGTCCAGCACCGACACCCGGGCATGGCCCATGGCGTGCAGCACAAACCAGGCGCGGGTGATGGTCACCATGGCGCTGCGGCCGTAAACCACCACATGGTCTTCGGGGTAGATGCCCAGACGCTGCATCAACGCCTCGAACGCGACCACCGATAACAGGGTGTAAGGGTAGGCGCCGTTCGGGTCAGACAGGTCTTGGGCCATGTCCACATGCATCGCGCCGGGGATGTGGCCCGCCAGATAGTCGGGCCGGCCGCTGCTGATCCAGGATGGGCCCACTGGCTGTGGCGTCATGTAGGTGCTGCAGTCCAGGATGCGCAGCGTGGGCTGGCCGGGCTGCGGCGCGCTGGCCTGCTGCAAGCGCGCCTGCAGCCACCGGGCGGACACCAGCAAGGCAGCGTGGTCCTGGTCTTGATCAGGGTGGGGTTTGGTCGTTGAGGGCATGGCGGTCGGCGCTGTGCGGGGTGTGGTGGCAGGCGTGGCGTGCGTTGCAATAGTCGGCGTGTGGGCAATCCATCGTGGTGGCAATGGTGTCGGTGATCGGGGTGGTCAGCTCAGCGCAGTCGCAGGCAGCGCAGTCGCAGGTTAAGCGCTAGTGCATGGGCTGGCTGTCAGGCAAGTGCCAACTGGCCACCAGATGAGGCAGCCCAGGTCCGCCAGGCGTGCTGAACCCCGTTTAAGAGGCCGTTGGCCACGCCATCGACCCGGTGAACGCCAGGCACACCCGCCGGCTGCAGCACCACACCATCGGAGAGCAGCCCAAGCGCCGGCATGTGTTGCCCACGGCGACGGTACCGAACCCACCGCGGTCTACCCGGGCGCAATCGCCGGACTCCAAGTCGAGCTTGAGGCTGGCCGGCCGGCGGCGTGGGCGGATGTGGTGGACGCAGTCCTTGATGAGTGGGCGCAACGCCGCGGCGATAGCGAAGGGCTTGCGTACGCGCCCGCAGCCGCAGCCGCAACCGCAGCCGCAGCCGCAGCCGCAGCCGCAGCCGCAGGTGCAGGTGCAGGTGCAGGTGCAGGTGCAGGTGCCATGACGATCGAGCAAGCCTGGTCGCCGGTCAATCGGACTCCGCGCCTGACTGATGCTTCGACCGCTTGCGCCACCTGCGGACACCCTGCACGACCACCGGAATCAGTGTCAATGCGCCCAGCGCCAGCACTGCGAACGCGATGCGGCTGGTCTCGCCGGTCTGCATTTCCGTGCCGAAGTGCGCCAGCAGAAAACTCGTCGGTGCGATGCCTGCCAAGGTCGCGACCGCAAAGCGCCAGAACTGGAGCACGGTCAGGCCAGCGGCATAACTGACGATGTCAAAGGACAAGAAGGGCAACAGCCGGCTGGCGAAGACAATGCCCATGAGCGCGTTCTGCGATCCGATCAAGCCAACCGAGAGGCGATCGCCGAACCAGCGATGGAGGGTATCCTGACCGACCCAGCGCGCCAGTCCGAACGCGGCCAACGCACCGACCTCTGCACCCACCATCACATAGAGCGTGCCCCAGCCGTGGCCGTAGGCGGCACCCGCGGCCAGCGCAATCGGCGCGCTCGGAATCGGACTGATCAGGATCGCCAGCACCATCAGGACGACGATCGCGATCGGGCCCCAGTGGCCCAGCATCTGGACCCGGGCGTGCAGGGCTTCGGTGTCCAGGATCGTCGCCAGCGCGCCAATGCGGTGCAGCAACCAGTACAGGAAGCCCAGCAGCCCAAACACGAGAGCGCCGGCAAGCAGTTTCAGACGAACGTTCATGGCGTGTTGTGGTAATCGCCTGAGCAGCCGCGGCGGAGGATGCGTAAGAGGGGCATTCTGGACCGTCTGAGCTCCGGCGCGCGGCCATGGCACCCGCAGGCCCAGGGTCAGTCGCGCGCCGCGAGCCCGCGACGCCGCCGTTGCGCGCATGACAGTCGACGCGCCGGGCGTGCTGGTATAGCCTGCGCCTGCCACACCCGTTCACGATCAAACTGCAAAGCGAGACCCATGGCCCGCATCGAAGACATCCCAGAGCCCACGCGCTCGCACATTCTGGCGCTCGAGGTCGCGGCGGCGGCAAGCCACCCCTTCGTGTCACCGCGCCCGTTATCGTCCCATCGTGTGGCCATGCTCACCTCGGCCGCGCTGATCCGCCGA
This sequence comes from Burkholderiales bacterium, assembly GCA_038207685.1. Classification (GTDB taxonomy): domain Bacteria; phylum Pseudomonadota; class Gammaproteobacteria; order Burkholderiales; family Burkholderiaceae_C; genus Pseudaquabacterium. The sequence continues at coordinate 12,402 of JBBQZM010000011.1, read as the reverse complement.
GGCGACGCGCCGTTCCCGGCCGGCAGCGGCGAGTTCCGCGTTCTACCGACGGTCCTACCGGCCGACGCGATACTTATGAGCCATGTGTCGGTCAACTACGATCGCACCGGCTGGCAGCACGATATCAACACCATCTACCCGATCGACCGCCTGCGTGAACTGGCCGCCGAGGGGGTGATCGCCTCGGTCGCCGATGCGCATTACAGCGTGATGGGTGCCACCGACCCACGCGCGATGGCCGAGAGTGCCGCCGCCATGGCCAAGGCGATGCATGCTGAGGGCGTTAGCGCCGTTCTGCTGAGCCCGGTCTGACCGTTCTGCACCCGCGCCGTGTGCGCGCTATCGCAGATGCTCGAAGATCACGGCTTGGCCACCACGGTGATCGGGCTGGTACGCCCGCACATGGCGACAGCCGCCAATTCACGCGGTTTGTTCGTGCCCTTCCCGCTTGGCCGACCGCTTGGCGAGCCCGGTGACGCCGCGTTTCAGCGCCTGGTGCTGCTGGCCGCCCTCGGGCTGCTTGAACGCGCCGACGGCCCGGTGATCCTGGCGGACTTTCCTGCCGACGCGCCGACCCAGGCCGGCACGCCAGGCTGGCGCCCGGCACTCAATCTGCCGCCGCCGGCCCGACCGGCCAGCCCGGACGAATGGGCAGTAGCGCTGGCCACTGAAATTTCGCTGGTGCGCCCGGCGTGGCACCAAGCCCAGGCACGCTTCGGCCGCACCACGGTCGGCGTGTCGGGCCTGGCGCCGGACGCATGGCCCGGCTTCGCCAGCGCCTTTCTCGGGCCCGACCACCCCGCGGCACCGGCCGGCTTCGCCTCGGCGGCGCTGGCACTGCGCTTCATGGCCGACGACCTCAAGGCCTTCTACACCGAGGCGACCCAGGCAACCGGTCCAGCGCCCGCGCCCGATCAAGCCAGCGCCTGGCTTTATGGCAACACCCTCGCCGGGCGGCTGCTGGTGGCGTTGCGCGCGGCCGCGCTGGCTGGCGAGGACGGCGGGTTCAAGACCGCGGCGGGACGCTTCCTGGTGCCGGTGCCGTTTCTGCCACCAGCTTGAGTGCTGCTGTCCTGAGGGCGGCGGCGACGCGATCCACCACGACTTTCCAGTCTGCAAAGACTCACCGATACTGCGCCGATTCGGATGTCTGCATTCCAGCGCTGCGTACCGCGCACTTCAGCCTGGCCGGGCACACGGACTGACACCATAGCGGGACGCGTTCCGTAAATTGAGTAGCCAGTTCACCGCGTTGATGGGGGCACGACCGCCCATTCGTAGACGCGTCATGTTCCCCCTGTGTCAGCATAGATGTCGCCTCCAAATTTCAAGCGGATGAACCGCACAGGAGCAACACGACATGAAGCAACATCGACATTCACCAGAGTTCAAAGAACAAGCTCTTGCCAAGGCAAGAGACCGAGGCAACCGCACGCTAGAAGCGGTTGCCCAAGAGATCAACATCAGCCTGGGCACGCTCAAGGGTTGGCTCAAGAGCCCCCGCCTGGCCGGCGCCGGCCAAGCGGGGGCTCTTGAGCTGCCAAGAAGCGGCTTGGCGCCAGCCCAGTGGAGTGCTGCGCAGCGCTTGCAAGCCCTGTGCAGTACCTACGGTTTAGCTGGCCCCGAGCTGGCCACCTGGTGCCGCGAGAAGGGCCTGTTTGAGCACCAGCTGCAGCAGTGGCGCACCAGCTTTTGCGCCATGGGCGGAGTACTGTCCGGCGATCGCGCCGGCATCGCAGTCGATGCCTGCCTATATCAGCCGTGCCGACAACTGTTCGGCTTCGGATCGGCGTTCGTAATTGGCCTGCAACCGGGCCTTTCAATCGCCCTGTGTTCAGGCAGTCCACCATCAGTGGGACCAGGCGCATGCCGCACTTGCCTGGATTTCAACCCGATGGCGCAACTCGACGCCGTTCTGTTCAAGCGCTCGATGAACGGACAGCACTGCTTGCGCAGGCTTCACCAACCGCGACATCCGCTCACCGCTGACGAAGACGCGCTGCCTGCGCTCGTGCACCGACGATCTCGTTGAAAGCCAGGCCCAGGTCAGCCGCTGCTTCAGGCGGTTGCATGCGCAAGGGCTGAGCGCCAAGATCCTGCGCACGCTCTGCTTGCGCGCCATCGCCTACGGAAAATAGGCGATAGGCAGATCGCTGATGTCCATGCAAGCACCACCTTCCCAACGACCACGCTACTGCAGCAATGACCTGCACTTCTTCGCGAGAGACAAAGAACTCACGGCAAAAGGATCTATCCGTCGCTCGGCGCTTGAGGACGATGGTCAAGGCAGCGTTTGGCAATCCCTGGTTGCTGGGCCCGCGTTGCAGCGCGCTGGGCGTACACCTGGCCGTAATGCAGCCGGGCGCTCCAGCACGCCTGGTTTGACGAACACGCGCCACGGGCGGCTGCAACGGCCGGGCAGGACTGTGCACTGCCGGCCTGGGCGCGCCGGTGATGGTGCGGAACTTACCGCCAAACGCAGTCTGAACGACGGCTTTAGCCGTCGCGCTTGGCCTGGTTGCGCCGGCCCTTGCTGGCGACGTGGGCCTGGATGTTGCGCACGCCCCCTGCCTTGATCTGGGAACGTTTGGCCGCCGCATCCACGGCCTGTGGCGTGGCCGCCAGCGGGCTGGCAGCGGCACGGGGCGCCCGTGACGGCGCCTTGCTGCTGCGTGCGGTCTTGACCGGCGCGCCCCGCGTCGCGGTTTGGCTTGCCGTCTTGCCCGCTGACTTGACCGCCGCCTTGACCGCCGCCTTCAGGGCCACTTTGGCCGGGGCCTTGGCCGGCGCCTTTGCTGCGGCCTTGGCCTTGGCGGCTGCAGCGCGCTGCGCCGCCCCAGCCTGCTTGGCCGCAGCACGCGCAGCGGCGGCTTCGACCCGTTCGTGGCGCGCCAGAAAACGCGCCAGCACTTCTTCGAAGACCTCGGCCTTGCGCTCGGTGCGTTCGTTGGTCGCACCGCTGATACCTGCCTTGCTTCCGGTGCGTGCGCGCGATGCCAGCTTCTGGCGCTTCAAGAGATCGCGAAACTTGTCGCGCAGGGTGCGCGCGCGCTTGATTTTGCCGGCCAGCCGCGCCGGGCTGAGTTCCTTGATCGCAGCGCCAAGGCTGGCGTTGAAGACGTCCATCTCGGCAGCGCTCAGCAGCTTGGCTGCCTGGGTCTTGTTGGTGGGCAAGTGGTACTCCTTGTTCAGTGGTCATCGCGCCATCGATGGCGCGCGGAACAATAGCACGCCATGGCGGATGGGCCCGACTGCGCACCGGGCTGGCGCACGGCGTTGCGGCGTCGGGCCGGCCGGGCAGCCAAGCCGATCAGTATCACCGCCGCCGTCGTCAGCATCACCTGCGCCTTGCCGAGCCCGAGCACCCAGTGGCGCAGCGCATGGCTCTCGGGCAACGAGAAGTTCAGCCCGATCACGAAAAGCAGGAAGCCGATGCCGAACTCGGCCAGCGTCTGCAGCGGCAGCACGTCGACCACTGGCTACCCCTGTGCGGGCCATCCGCGGCCCGTGCCATGCCCTCACGCGCGGTTCTCAAGCTGGCATCCAGCCGAACCGCCGCCGCATCAGTTCCTCCAGTTCCAGCACCACCAGAACGGCGATTTCGACAGCCACGACGCCAAGGCCCGTGGTCAGCGGCAGCGCGGTGGTGGCAACGAAGGTCTGCATCCATGGCGTGTAGCTGAACAGCTTCTGCAGCACGAATACCACTGCCACTGTGACGGGCAGTCCCCGGACCGACTGGAATGGGCGGGCGCCGAGCGCTCGCCGGCACTCGCTCAGCAGCCGCCCTTCTTCTCCTTCTTCGGCGCGGGCATGGCGGGCACGGTGACCGGCTTCATCGTGGCCACGGCCGAGGCGGCCTGTGTCGCTTGGGTCGCCTTGGCGGCCTTGGCCGATGCCACGCAGTTTGCCTTGGCGTCACCCGTGAGGGCGTCGCACTTCTCCACCGCCAGCGCGTAGTTGGCGTCTCGCACGTCCTCGGCGGCGTGCGTGCGCGCGAGACGCACCTCCTTGCCCAGCTTGGCCGCGGCCAGCGCCTTGACTTCGTCGGCCTTGGCCTGTTTCACGCAGACATCCTTGTCGTTGTCGGCGAGGTCGTCGCACTTCTCCTTGGCCACCGCGTAGGCTGCTTCGGCCGTGGCTACCTGCAGCTTGGTGCCCTCGGCGGCCTTGCCGGTGTAGGTGAATTCAAGCTCGGCGCGCGCCACCTTCTCCTTGCCCTTGGCCTGTGCAATGCAAACATCCTTGTCATTGGCTTTGAGCGCAGCGCAGGCCGTGTGGTCAACTTTGTAGTCGGCGTTGATGCGCGTCTTGGCGGCGGCGTGCTCGGCTTTGCTCATCACGGCGGCGGTGGCAAAGGTCGGCGACATTGCCGCAATCAAGAGCGAGGCGGTCAGGATCAGGTGTTTTTGCATGGCATTCCTCAGCGGGGTGGTGTGGGTGGTTTTCAACCCCACGAAATGGGGCTGGGGCCAGGGGTCGAAGCAGCAAGCAAGCCAGTCCAACCGGCACGCGACCGGATCGACAGAATGGGGCCTGGCTGCCGCCGCGTCTGTGCGGCGCCGAACGCTGGCGGCCCGTTGGGGGCGGTCGGAGGGACACGCATGTCAACGCGCCGGCTGCGCCGCTGGCGCGTCGAGTTTGCGCAGATCCGTCGACAAATCGAGATATTCAGCGGGCGCCCTGACCAGGCTGCGCGCAAGATCGGTCGCTCTACCGGTTTGCCATTCCGCAGGCGATCGAGGCGGAAATCATCAGCAAGATGCGAGCACGCCAGCGCACCGCCAAGCGTCATCTCACCGATACCGAGAGCACGCGGATGCAGTGGCTGGCGACCAGGCCGAAGACGACATGCTGGCGCTCTGACCACGACTTGATCGGTTTGCAGGTCTTGCTGCTTGGGGCCCGGGTGACCCCGCAGTGCTGCCGCGCCTCAGGTCACAGCCCGTACCGACCGGCCTGTCAGAGGGAGTCGTGTGTGGCTCATGAGGCGAGGAAAGGAAAGCGCGCACCATCTCGGCCTAAGCATCCGGGTCGCCGTGGAAGACGATGGTTGGCCCGGCTACAGATCCCAGAGCGCCCGCAGGTCGTTGGCCGCGCTGTTCGCACTGAGCCGGAGCGCGGTTCCGCACCGTTGCGTGAAGACGATCCCGGCGACAAGGTGTTGCCTCACGGCGTCACGTCTGCGCCTTGGCGAAGCGGGCGTCGCGCCAGGCGATGGCCTCGCGCATGCCGCGTTCGCGTGCGATGTCCATGAAGGCACGCTTGTCCGGCGAGCCATGCGATTCGATCGTGTGGTCAATGTCGAGTGCCATGCGCAGCGCGGTGGGCATGCCCTGGATCTCGTAGGTGCGGTTCAGCGCCTTTTTTGTCTCGGCCACCAGGTTGGGATCCATCAGCGCGATACCGCGTGCGGTGCGCAGGGCTTCGTCGACATGCGCGCCCTGGGCGACGACGCGACTCACCAGACCCATGGCGAGCGCCTCGCGCGCCGGAATGCGGTCGTCGGCCGACAGGATGATGCGCTTGGCTTGCTTCGGGCTCGTCATCCACGGCAGCAGCAGCGTCACGATGCCGGCGCCGAACTTGAGCTCGGGCTCGCCGAAGACCGCATCTTCGGAGGCGATGGTGATGTCGCACGCCATGGCAAGCTCGAAGGCCCCCGCGAGGCAGGCGCCATGGACCGCGGCGATGGTCGGCTTCGGGCTGTTCCAGAAGCGCATGGTGGTGTCGAAATCGAGGTCCAGGATCTCTCGCCACACCTGGGCGCCTTCGGGCCGCTGCTCCATTTGCGCCTTGAGGTCGAACCCCGACGAGAACGCGCGGCCCGCACCGCTCACGACGATGACGCGGACATCTGCATTGGCCTCGGCCTGGTCCATCGCGCGGTTGATCTCCTGCAGCGCCGCCTTGTTCAGGGCATTGAGGCGCTCGGGCCGGCTCAGCGTCAGGTGGGCAACGTGATCGGCGACGCCGAAGGTGATCGTTTCGAAGTTCGTCATGGCAGCTCGCTGGGTGGATTCAAGGGATTCAAGGATCAGCGTGGCGCCGGCGTGATCTCGGCCGATGCGACCAGTGCCTTGAACTGCGCGCGGTCGGCTTTGCCGGTGCGGCCGAGGGGCAGTGCCTGGGCGACATAGAACGCGTCCGGGTGCTTGTAGCGCTCGAGCCGCGTGTCGAGGTGCCGGCGCAGCGCATCGATCTCGAGTTGCGTCCCAGCGCGAGGAACGACCAGCAGGTGAATGCGCTCGCCGAGCAGCGCGTCAGCGATGCCGACAGCCATGGCCGCGGCGACATCGGGGTGCGAGCAGATCGATTGCTCGATTTCCGCCGGCGTCACCTTGTTGCCGCCGCGGCTGATGACTTCCTTCTGCCGGCCCATGAGTTCAACGACCTGCCCATCCACTTCGCGGCCGAGATCGCCGGTCTTGAACCAGCCGTCCTGGTACGCGGCGGCCGTGAGTTCGGGCGCGTCGAGGTAGCCGCGCATCAGGTAGGGGCTGCGGATTTGCAACTCGCCCACCGCACCGACTGGCACCGCATGGCCCTGCGCATCGGCGATCCGGTAGCGCACGTCGGGCGAGGGCCGGCCGATGCTCCCGGGATAACGCGCGTAGTCGGCCGGGAAACTGAAGAAGTCGCAGGTGGCGGTTTCCGTCAGGCCGTAGATGTCGATCAGGTCGGTGCCTGTGAAGCGCTGGCGGATGGTCTGGGCGAGCGACTGGCCGAGCGATTCGCCGCCGATGAGGATCTGGCGCAGATCGCCTTGCCCGGTCACGCGATCGATCGCGGCGTCATGCCGCGGGTCGGAGAAGAGCACCCGCATCATGGTCGGCACCATGCCGACACGCGTGATGCGCTCGTCGCAGAGGGCGCGCAAGAAGACCTCGGGCTCGAACTTCGGCGCCATCACCAGCGTGCCGCCGCGCAGCAAGGTCAGCAGGCTCAGCCACAGGCCGAAGCTGAAGCTGATGTTCAGCACGAGCAGCGTGCGGTCGTCGGTGCCGAAGCCGAGCAGCGTGTCGATCTGCACTATCTTTGCGGCGAACGCGTCGTGCGCGACCACCACGCCCTTGGACGCGCCGGTTGAACCCGAGGTGAAGACGATGCTCGCGGCGCCCTCGAGCAGCGGACGGTGCGGAGGTCGATCGGTCGCAATCAGCGAGAGCGACGCAGCCTCGATGCGAGACGACTCGAGGTCGAGCATAAAGCGCGCCTGCGTGCGCTCGTGGAACATCGCCGCAACGGCGGCCGGTGTGTTTCGATGGACCGGGACCGCCACACCACCCGCGAGCCAAACGCCGAAGAGCGCGACGATGTCGTGCGGCTGGTTCGAGACGTGCACATGGACCGGCTCGTTGGCGTCGAGCCCGGCATCCTGGAGCAGAGAGGCGACCGCGCGGGCACGTTCGTCGAGTTCGGCGTAGGCGAGCCGAATCGGTCCGCCCAGCACCGCGATGGCCGGACCGAAGCGGCGACAAGCTTGCTCAAGTGCTGCACCCAGTGCGGACATCAGGTCTCCTGGCCATGCCCGAGCAGCTTCAATCACCGGCACGCGCTTGGCGCGCGCTCGCCGGTCTGCCGGTTGGCCGGTTGGCCGGTTGGCCGGTTGGCCGGTTGGCCGGTTGGCCGGTTGGCCGGTTGGCCGGTTGATCAGGCAAGCGCGGACTAAACGACCGGTCAATTATGAGTCTTTTCCACCGAGGTACGAGCCTGAAGCCGGGGGCGAGATTCCAATGAGAAGTGAGCCTGGAAGGGGTCTGAGGCGATGGGATGACCGGCCCGGTGCACAAGACCCTTGATGGGAGCGGCTTCTCGATAGGGCGCAATCTTCTGGTCAAGCCATCCTGACGACGGCGTCAGACCTCGTGCGGGCAGTCAGGCCGCCGGCTTCCAGCGGTGTGGCAGCACCTGTCGCTGCGGGTGTTCGGATTCCTGCTGATCGACCAGGCGTTGCCCAGCTGTGTAAAGACGTGAACATCGCGTTGTGCGAGCGGCGCCGTCAGAGGCGGCGGATCGCCCGCGCGGCGGCGCTCCAGTCGGTGCAGCCGTCCTGCATCAGCGCGAGCACCGCGGCCTGGTGGGGCATCGGTATGTCGTGCACGACGACCGCCCAGTTGCCGCGGGCGAGTTGCCGGCGCACGTGACGGGCGAAGCGATTCGACGGCATCATCTGGCCACGCCCCGCCAATGCCAGCGCAACACAGGTACAGGCACCGAGCAAGGTCACGAGCAGCAACAACCAGATCGAACCGACGCCCGGGCTCGGTTCGGCCAGCACGAGTTCCAGCGTCCACCAGAAGGCGTACACACCGAGGCCAAACAGGCCAGCGATGCAGACCGCCAAGCCGAACGCGAGGACGGTGGTGCCGACAGCAAAAGGCCACAGGCCGAGCCAGCGCCTCGAACGCCAGCTCAGTCTCAGCGAGTCGGCATCGTCCGGGCGCTCCAGCCCCGATTGCATCCGCATCTGCCCCAGCTCGGCGCGCACCCGGGCCAGCGCACTGCGCGCTTGGTCCTCGCTGGAGTAATAGGACGCGATGCATTGCAGCGGGCCAAGCACCACCGGCCGCGGCAACGAGACCAGCGGCGACATGCCTGTAGTGACAGTGATCATGGAACCTCCCCTGCTGACCCATGTCCCAATCCAGCCACGTGGGACTGGGACGCACATCCGACGGCAGGTGCCGAGCCTGAGCGCCACGGCGGTGCCTGTCTGTTCGCCGCCGTACATTCAAGGGCGCTGCCAGCAGCCACTCAAGAACTCATCCGAAAGCCGCTGGGAATCCCTGCCTTCCAGGCCAACCGCGGGCAACATCGCATGGGATTTGCACAGCATCGCCGGCGACGAAGCCAGCCGTCAGCGCTACTGCGGGCGTTGCGCAAGCCCTTGCCCCTTGGCTGCGCACCCGTCGTCCGGCAAGCCACGTCCTGCAGGGCGGCAACGGCGGCATTCAATCCCCGTAGCGCGCCACCGCCCTAGCGGCGGTTCAGCACAACGGGATCTTTTGACTACCGGTCGCGGGGCAATGCCACGAGAACATACCGGTCATAGCTTTGCAGGGACAGTGGCGACATCATCAGCCGGTGTGTGCGATGAACTGCTGACGTACGCCGAAGCGGCTGGCGCCGTCCCGCGTCGGCCGCTTGACGAATGTCTGCTGCCCTTGCCAGAGAACTCACCCAACCGACCCAAACCTGCACTACCGAAAAGAAACCTGACGGCCGTGAAGCTGTCTTCGCTGGCTCCCGTCAGGTCGACCCGTGCGCCAGCGCCAAGAGCCGCGGATCACCCACGGGGCATTAACACGCGCCGCGGGCTCGCGCAACGTGATCGGATCGGTTCGGATCGGTCATCTGCCAAATCTGCGCGCGTCACAGGCAAAACCCCAAGCCGCATGTTGCGGCCAATCAGGTCACTCAAGCGCCGCAAGCGGTTTTGGTGTGTGGCGCAGCTGCCGACGCAGTATCTTGCCGAGGTTCGACCTGGGTAGGGGTTCGATCCGGAACTCGACGAATTTGGGCATCTTGTAGCCAGTCAGGTGCAGTCTGCAGTGAGCCAGCAGGGCCTCTTTGGTCAGCGCCGGATCCTTGCGCACAACGACGATCTTGACGGCCTCGCCCGATCGCTCGTCTGGCTCGCCAACGGCGCCGACTTCGGCCACGCCCGCATGTAGCGCCACGGCGTCTTCGACCTGGTTCGGGAACACCTTGAAGCCGGAGACCACGATCATGTCCTTCTTGCGGTCGGTGATCTTGAATGCGCCACTCTCGCTCATGTAGCCCATGTCGCCGGTGCGCAGCCAGCCTTCGCGCGTGAACATGGCGGCTGTTTCGTCAGGGCGGTTCCAGTAGCTCGCCATGACCTGCGGACCGCGCACGCAGATCTCTCCTACCTCACCCACCGGCGCCTCGCGGTCGTCGTCGTCCCGGATCGCGACCTCGGTCGAAGGAATCGGCATTCCGATCGTTCCGGTCCAGTCCTTGATGTCGAGCCGGTTGGAGGTCACGCCGGGCGAAGTCTCGGTCAGGCCGTAGGACTCGATCAGCGGTACTCCGGTCGCCTGCTTCCAACGCTGCGCGACGACCTGTTGCACGGCCATGCCGCCTGCATTGGCCATCTTCAGGCTGCCGGTGTCCACGGCGGCAAACCCGGGCGCGTCGAGCAGGGCGCGATACAGCGTATTGACACCGATCATGGCGGTGAACGGATAGCGCTTGAGTTCGTGCAGGAACGCCGGCATGTCGCGCGGGTTGGTGATCAGAACGGTTTGCGCGCCGATCTTCAGGAACACCAGACTCGAGCTCAGCGCATAGACGTGGTACAGCGGCAAGGGGCAGATGAACACCTCCGAGCCGTCCTGAAGGCCGTGCGCGATCCAGGCCGCGAGTTGCTGCAGGTTGGCCACCATGTTGCCGTGGCTCAGCACCACGCCCTTGGCCACGCCTGTAGTGCCGCCCGTGTACTGCAGGAAAGCGACGTCGTCGTGGCCGAGCGGCACGTCGTCCAAGACGAGGCCATGACCTGCCCGCAGGACGGCATTGAACTCCATCGCACCCGGGATGGACCACGCCGGCACCATCTTCTTCACGTACTTGACAACCAGATTGGTCAGCAGTTCCTTCGCCGCGGCGAACATGTCGCCAACCTCGGTCGTGATCACGGTGAGGTGCATTGCCGGGTTGCGTTCGAGCACTTGCTGCACGGTGAGAGCGAAGTTCTCCAGTACCACGACGGCCGCTGCGCCGGAGTCCTTGAGCTGGTGTTCCAGTTCGGGCACGGTGTACTGAGGGTTGACGTTCACCACCACCAGACCAGCCCGCAGCACGCCGAACAGTGCCACCGGATACTGCAACAGATTGGGCATCATCAGCGCCACCCGGTCTCCCCTGTGCAAGCCCAGTGACTTCTGCAGGTAGGCCGCAAAGGCGCAACTCTCGCGGTCGAGATCCTCGTAGGTGATCGTAGCGCCCATGTTGCTGTACGCAGGCAGCTTGGCGAAGCGCTGCCAACTGCGCTGCAACACGTCCTTCAGCGAAGCGAACTCGTGCACGTCGACGGTCTCCGAAACGCCCTCAGGGTAGTGGCTGAGCCAGACTCGTTCCATGTATGCCTCCAGATTTCTAGTACGGAATCCCGCAGATGCCATGCTGACGCACAAGGGCAGCGGTAGTCTGTGCGGCATCGAACCCGGGACGCTGCTTTACTTGGTGCCTAACCAAGCGCTTGGCGTGCCAATGCCGGCAGCTGGCAGATCACTCGTCGGCGGCCAACCCTGCGGGCCAGAGCGCGTCGGCGCCGGCGAAGAGTGAGCGGTCCACGAACACGCCGCCATCCTTGGCCAGCATCAGCCAGGCCCTGGTGTCGTGGTGGCTGCCCGGTGTCAGATCCTTCGAACGCTCGGCGACGAGCCATGTGTGCAGCCTCGCGTAGAGCTGCGGATGGCGCTGCCGTGTCCAGGCCAGCCCTACCAGGTCACCAAAACCCTCTTCACGTTGCGCGGCCTTCATGTCCGAATAGGCGGCGTGCAACTGCGGACTCAAGTCTTGGGGCTTCGCCGCAGCGACAAAGCCCACCGGCAGGCTGTACCACGCGCCATCGACATACCTGCGGCAATGGCCGAGCTCGTGAGCGGCCATGAGCTCGAGGGTAGCGTCGGCCAGCGCCGGGTCCAGGCGCTTGAGCGTCGCGTCGGCCTCGGCATTGCCCCGCATCGACAGCACCAGCTTGCAGCGGCCCTCGACGAAGCCCAGTGCAAGCGGCGCGGCCCCCGGTGTCGGCTGTTGTTGGACGACGATGTCCAGCGGCAGGCCCGATGATCGGGCAAAGTTGACGACCGGCAACACGCCCTTCAGCCAACGGGTCTCCGTGTGGGTCAGGTCAGCGGACAGACTGGCCGAAGTTGCCAGCAGCATCCACGCACACGACGAGAAGTGCTTCCACATGACGAGCCCCCTTGATGAAGTTGCTTCGTCATCAGTGGGCCTTGCTTAAACATCTGAGTTCGCGAAAAGGGCCGCAGCGTGCTTTGCTACACGGCGCGGCCTTCGCTCAGCGCAGCCTCTTCCAACACGGGGGCCTGGAGAAGGTTTGATCTGCCGTCCCGAGGGACCGGCCGATCCTGGTGTCGGCTACTTCTTGGGGTGCTTCTTCGTTGCTCTTTCCGAGCGGGCCGCGGTCTGGGAAGTGGCTGTCGGCAATGGCGAGCACCGCATCTTCGCGTCCGGGCTGCGCAATCCGAAAGGCATGGCCTGCAAGTCGAGCAGCGGCGCGCTGTGGCGCATGAGCGCCCGGCCTTGAATGCGCGGTCAGATCTACAGTACCAACCCAAGGACAGAAGATGATCAAGCGTGCAAACCCGCGGCCCGCGAAGGCCAAGACCCTGGTTCAGCAAAAGACCG
>JBBQZM010000010.1:0-37024 GCA_038207685.1 Burkholderiales bacterium | reverse complement strand
CAGTGCCTCGGTCAGCCGCTGGCGGCGCGCCGGCGGCAGTTCGTCCTGCGGCACGCCCTTACCGACGATGCGCGCCAGGGCCTCGAAGTCGAAGGCGTCCTGGTGCGGGCCGCCGAGCGAGGCCTTCAGGCTCTGCGGCTGGCGGCCGGCTTGCGAATGGCTGTCGGCGGCGCGCAGGATGTCGGACAGCTTCTGCACCAGCCGCGCCAGCTCGGTGTTGAACTGCAAGGCCTTGGCGCGGCGTGCACTGGCCCAGGCATGGCGGATCAGCCGCTCGGGCATCTCGGGCGTGCAGCCCAGCACCTCGCCTTCGGCGCGCAGCTCGCTGCCGGCGGCCACCAGCACCTGTTCCAGCGTTTCGCCCTCGCCCTCGCGCTCGCCCAGGCGGGCGGCGGCAGCGGCCCAGAGCTCGGAGAGAAGGCCGGTGGCGCCTTCAGCCACGGCCTGGCGTATCGAGTGCTCCAGCTGCAGCGCATGGCGGCGCAGCCGTTCGCCTTCGAAACCTCGCGGCGCGACGTCTTTGAGCACCGCATCGACCAGGCCCGACAGGCGACGCACAAATTCGGTGCCGCGGCCGTGCTCTGCCAGCACCAGCGGGAAGTCGTGGCGCAAGGCGTTCAGGTCGCGGTAGGGCGCCAGCAGCGCGGGGCGCAGGGCCAGCTCGGTGATGGCGCTGGCGCCGTGCTTGCTGTGGCGCCCGGTCAGGTGGAAGACCAGCGCATCACGGTCCTGGGTGTGCATGTCCATCTCGGTCTCTTAGGGTCAGGTCAGGTCGGGTGCAGGGCGCAGGGTTCAGGCAGCCTGCGGGGTCGGGGCAGTTTCATCGGGCCAGACGGTGTACTTGTCCAGTTCCCGGTTGAAGCCGGCGCGGATATGCGCTGGCGATCTCAGCTGGCCGGCATGGCGCATGTCCTCGTAGCAGGGCGCATCCGGGTTGCGGTAGAGGATGCCGACCGGGATCGGGTCGTCCATCGAAGCGATCTCGCGCGCCCGGTCGATGTTGATCGGGTCATGCTCACGCTGGTTGCGGTAGGCGGCCGACACGCTGGGGCTGAGTTGCAGCCCGTCCTGGTGGGTCAGCAGCAGGGTGCGCTGGGGGTCGTGCAGCCAGGGGTCGAAGGCCTTGGGCATGAACTCGGGGCAGCGCTGGATGATGCGCACGAACGAGAAGCCGCGGTGCCTGTAGGCGGCCAGCAGGATGTCGTAGAGCACTTCGGGCACCCAGTCCACGCCCTGGGCAATGAAGGACGCACCCTGCACCCCCAGCGACACCGTCAGCGGGTTCATCGGCTCGAGCAGCGCGCCATAGGGCGTGGTGTTGCTCTTCAGGCCGCGCGGGCTGGTGGGCGAGGCCTGCTTCTTGGTCAAGCCGTAGACATGGTTGTCGTGCAGCACCACGGTGATGTTCATGTTGTAGCGCAGCGCGTGGATCCAGTGCGCCGCGCCGATGCTGCAGCAGTCACCGTCGCCGGTGCTGACGAACACGTTGAGGTCGGGCCGTGCCATCTTGATGCCCTCGGCCACCGGGAAGGCGCGGCCGTGGATGCCGTGGAAGCCATAGGTCTTCATGTAGTGCGGCAACCGGCTTGAGCAGCCGATGCCCGAGACGAACACGGTGTTCTCGGGCGCCAGGTCTTGCTCGCTGCACAAGCGCTGCATGGCGGCCAGGATGGCGTTGTCACCGCAGCCGTTGCACCAGCGCGGCACGCCGCCCTGGTAGTCCTCCAGCGCATGGTGCGCCTCGTGCAGCTTGATCACGCATTGGCTGAGCGATCGGCTCATGATGTTGTCTCCTGGGTGGAAAGCGCCTTGCGCGCAACCTGGCAGATATCGCCCGGCTTGATGGGCTGGCCACGGGCCTCGCTCCAGCAGTCGATGTCGACCAGGAAGCGGGCGCGCAGCATCATCGCCAGCGCCGAATAGCGGCGGTTGTCTTCGTCTATCAACTCGTCTTCCAGCTTGTCGGACCAGTTGCCCTCGATCGTCATCACCCGCTTGAAGCGCTTGAGGATCTCGCGGATGCCCGAGGGCATGGGCTGCAGAAAGCGCAGGTGCATGGATGACACCGCCAGGCCCTCGGCGCGCAAGCGGCTCACCGCCTCCTCGATGGCGCCCATGGTGCTGCCCCAGCCCACCAGCAGCAGGTCGCCGCTCGCACCGGGATCACCGCCAACCACCGGCGGCGGCTTCAGCGTCTTCTGCAGCGCCGCCAGCTTCAGGCTGCGCGCGCGCAGGCCTTGTTCGTTGATCGCCGGGTCGTAGGCCACCTTGCTGGCGCGGTCATGCGCCAGGCCGGTGAGGGTGTGCATGCCGCCGGGCTGGCCAGGCTGGAAGCGGCGCGACAGGCCGGTGACCGGATCCCAGTCGTAGGGCTTGGCGCCGGGCGGCACCGGCGTCTGGTCGACCGGCGCGGCCAGCCAGTCCTCACTGAACTGCGGTCTTGGGAAGGGCTGCTGGGCGGTCGACAGGCTGGCATCGGACAGCACCACCACCACCATGCCGAAGGTCTCGGCGATCTTGCGCGCGGTGATCACCGAGTAGAAGCAGTCCTCGATGCTGCACGGCGCCATCACCACCTTGGGCGCATCACCGTGGCTGCCGAAGATGGCGGCCAGCGCGTCGCCTTGCTCCACCTTGGTCGGCTGGCCGGTGCTGGGGCCGCCGCGCTGCACGTTGACCACCACCAGCGGTATCTCGGCCATCACCGCCAGGCCGATGGCCTCTTGCTTGAGCGAGTAGCCCGGGCCCGAGGTGATGGTCACCGCGCAGCGGCCGGCATACGAGGCGCCGATGGCGAAAGCACAGGCGGCGATCTCGTCCTCGGCCTGGTGCACCAGGCCACCGACCTTCTCGAACACCTCGCTGAGGTAATGCGAGGCCGAGGTAGCGGGCGTGATCGGGTACATCGCGCAGATGTCCATGCCCGAGGCCATCACGCCCAGCGCAATCGCCGTGTTGCCGTTGACGACGATTTGCGGCACGGTGGACTTCTGCGCCGGGATGCGGTACTTGAAATCGAGGTGGGCATCACCCCAGGCCGCACCGGCGTCGTAGAGCGCCACGTTCTGCTGGATGACCTTGTCGTCCTTCTTGCCAAAGATGCGGGCAATCTGCTCATGCGCCAGCGCCTTGTCCAGCCCGTACAGGTTGCACAGCAGGCCGAGCACAAACATGTTCTTGCCCTTGCGCGGGTCGTTCACCAGTTCCTTGCAACGTTCTTCGAGCGGCGCCTCGTAGACCTTGAAGCCGTCCTTGCGCAGGGCCTCGACGGTGCGGACATAAGACTCGACCACCGTCGGGTCGCGGTGTGATCGCCACATGCTTTCGAGCACGATGGTGGCGCCGGGTTTCAACTCGCGGGCCTGCACGCGGCCGATCAGCACCTGCTCGTTGAAGGCCACCACCAGGTCGGTCTGGTCGCCGCCGTTGCTGATGCGCTGCGAGCCCATGCGGATGCGGATACCGCTGGCGCCGGCCACGCTGCGCGCCGGCGGCTGGATCTCGGCCGGGATGATCTCTGTTGTCCAGATGCCATTGCCCATGCGCGCGGCAATCGCCGCCAGCGACTGGCCGCAGCGTTGCGCGCCTTCGCCGGAGTCGCTGATGACCTCGACGATGTGTTCGTTGATGACGGTGGGCGCCGCCGCCAAGCTGGCGGGCGGTGCTTCAAGGGTGGCAGTGTGATTCATGGATAGGCCTCTCAGGCCAGCTGCAAAAGGGCGAAGTTGCGCTCGCGGCGGTCGATACCGAACAGCTTGTCGGCCGGCTCGCTGGTGTAGGGCGCGTAGACGATGTCGGTGTCGCGCAGGCCCAGCCAGGCTTTCATGCCGCGAGCGGCCTGGCGGCCGGCGCCCATGGCCTGGATCACCGTGGCCGCGCCGGTGACGATGTCGCCGCCGGCAAAGACACCGGCAATCGAGGTGGCGAGTTGCGCGTTGGTGGCGATGTAGCCGCGCTTATCGAGCTTCAAGCCCGAGGTCTGGCCGATGATCGGATTGGCATTGGTGCCGATGGCAAACACCACCATGTCGCATTCGAGTTCAAAGGCGCTGTCGGGCACCGCCACCGGACGCCGCCGGCCCGAGGCATCGGGCTCGCCGAGCACCATGCGTTCGCAGCGCATCGCCTGCACGTTGTGGGCCGCGTCGCCGATCAACTCGAGCGGGCTGGTCAGCCAGAGGAATTCGATGCCTTCCTGCTGCGCATGGTGGATTTCCTCGGCACGCGCCGGCGCTTCGTCGGCGCTGCGCCGGTAGACGCAATAGACCTTTTCTGCACCCACCCGCAGCGACACCCGCATCGCATCCATCGCGGTATTGCCGGCGCCAATCACCGCCACCCGCTTGCCGGGCTGCAAGGGGGTGTCGAAGTGGGGGAATTCGCGGCCGCGCATCAGGTTGCAGCGTGTCAGCCACTCGTTGGCCGACAGCACCCCGCCCAGCGACTCGCCCGGAATGCCCATGAAGCTGGGGTAGCCCGCGCCGGTACCGATGAACACCGCATGGAAGCCCATCTCGCCAAGCATCTGCTCGATGGTGAACAGCCGCCCAACCAGGGTGTTGCATTCGAACTTGATGCCCAGCTTCTCGAGCTTGCCGATCTCGACATCGACCACGCTGTTGGGCAGTCGGAAATCGGGGATGCCGTACTTGAGTACACCACCGGGTTCCTGGAAGGCCTCGTACACCGTGACCTCGCAGCCGGCTTTGGCCATGTCGGCGGCGCAGGCCATGCCGGCCGGTCCCGAGCCGACGATGCCGACCTTGAAGCGCGTGCGTTCAATGTAGGGGATATTGGCCCAGCCTTCGGCAATGGCCATGTCGCCGACAAAGCGCTCCAGACGGCCGATCGCTACCGGCTCCAGCGTATCGCCGACGGTGCACACACCCTCGCATTGGTTCTCCTGCGGGCAGACGCGTCCGCATACCGAGGGCAGCAGGTTGGTGTCGGTGATGACGTCGTAGGCGCCGTGGAAGTTCTTGGCGCTGATCTTCTTGATGAAGCCGGGGATGTCGATGCCCACCGGGCAGCCGCGCACACAGGGCTGGTCGGCGCAATCCAGGCAGCGCTCGGCCTCGACCAGCGCGTCCTCAAGCCGGTAGCCGCAGGCGACCTCGTCGAAATTCTTCACCCGCAACTCGGGCGCTTGCTCGGGCATTGGCGTACGCGCCTGCGGGATGCTGCGGATGGTTTTTTTCTTGGCCATGCTGGGCTCCCGCGGTCAGTGCTCGTGGCCGTGTTCGTGGCCGCTGCCGCCACGGATGCGGCAGCTGTCTTGCCAGGCCTGCAGCGCCGCCTGCTCAGTGGGCTTGTAGCGGCCCAGCCGCGCCATCAGGTCGTCGAAATCGACCTGGTGGCCGTCGAAGTCAGGCCCATCGACGCAGGCGAACTTGATGCTGTCGCCGATCTTGACGCGGCAGCCGCCGCACATGCCGGTGCCGTCGACCATCACCGGATTCAGGCTGACAAAGGTCTTGATGCCGCGCGCGCGCGTGGTGTCGGCGCAGCCCTTCATCATGATCGGCGGGCCGATGGCCACCACCTCGTCGATGTCGGCATGGGCCGCCATCGCTTGCTGGATGCCGGCGGTGACCAGGCCCTTGAGGCCGGCCGAGCCGTCATCGGTGCAGATGATCAACTCGTCGCAGCAGGCGCGGAACTTGTCTTCCCAGAACATCAGGCCGCGGTTGCGAAAACCCAGCACGCCGATGACATAGGCGCCGCTGTCCTTGTAGGCGCGGGCCTGCGGGTAGATCGGCGCCACGCCGAGGCCGCCGCCAACACACACCACCTTCTTCGCCTGGCCATTGTGGCTGGGGATACCCATTGGTCCCACCACCGCATGCAGGTGACTGCCGACCTGGCAGCTTTGCTGCATCTCCCGCGTGGTCTTGCCCACCGCCTGGATCACCAGCGTGATGGTGCCGCGCTCGCGGTCGAAATCGGCGATGGTCAGCGGTATGCGCTCACCCTGGGGCTGGGCCATGACGATGACAAACTGACCGGGCCGGGCGGCTTTGGCCAGTTGGGGATGGTGTATTTCCAGCAGGTAGGTGACGTCGGAGAAGTCCTCCCGCGCAACAATCTCGTACTCGGCCATGAGTGGTCTCGGCTGGGTGGGCGCCTGGAAGGGCCGGTCGCGGGATGCGAGCGGGACCGTTCGCGGTCGATCACCCGAAATAGTGGATGCGCCGTTAGCGTAGACCGCAGCAGTCGGTTCGACTTGTGATGGATCAAGCGCAGACCAGAAGCTGACGCGGCAAAATGAAGCAGCCCAAAAGGAGTGCAGGCATGAACGATCAATTGTTGGCGACACTGAGCGAGCACCCCTTCGTGGCGGCGTTCAAGCCCGAGCACAGAAGCCGCCTGGCTGCGCTGGCTCAGCAGGTGCGCTTTGACACCGACCAGGTGATCTTTCGCGAGCGCGACGACTACTCGATCTTCTACCTGATCGGCGAGGGCATGGTGGCGCTGGAACTCGAGGTGCCCGGCCAGGTGCTGCGGGTGCAGACGCTGTATGCGGGCGACGAACTCGACTGGTCGGCGGTGCTGCCGCATGCTGGCAAGCACTTCCAGGCGCGGGCGCTGGAGCCCACCAGCGCGCTGGCCTTCGAGGGCGATCAACTGCTCGAGACTTTCAGGCAGGAGCCCGAGTTCGGCTTGGCCTTCATGCTGCAGCTGATGACGGTGGTTTCCAAGCGCCTGCGCGCGACTGAGTTGCAATTGGTCGACATGTACTCGCCCGAGGCCAAGCTCGCCGGCACCTGATCCAGGCCTTCATGGGCTCAGGCGCCTGCCTGGGTGGATCCGTGACAGCCTGGGCAAGCGGCCCGCCTGTACAGGCCGCCTGACCGCGTTTCAGAGCAGGCTGATCACCGCGCCCGGGAACACCGACACACCCAGCGCCACCACCAGGCAAGCCACGCTGGCGCCCAGCGCCAGGCGCCGGGTCGGCAGGCTGCTCAAGCCCGGCTCTTCTGCGCTCATGAACATCAGCTGGATGACGCGCAGGTAGAAGTAGATGCCCAGGTAGCTGCCCAGCAGGCCCAGCACCGCGTAGGTGGTGTAGCCGGCGGCGATGACGTTCTTGAAGATCAGGAACTTGGCGATGAAGCCGGGGAAGGGCGGTATGCCGGCCAGCGACAACATGGCGATGCCGATCATCAGCGCAGCAAAGGGCGAGCGGTGGAACAAGCCCTTCAGGTTGTCGAGCCGGTCGCGCTGCGTATCATCGTCAGCCGGCGGCAACACGGCAAACACCAGCAGGTTCAGCAGGCCGTAGGCCAGCAGGTAGAAGGTGACGGCCTGCAGTCGGCCCTCGGGTGCACCGAGCAGGGCATAAAACAGGTAGCCGGCATGGGCAATCGAGCTGTAGGCCACCAGCCGGCGCAGGCTGGTCTGGCGCATCGCGGCCAGGTTGCCCCAGACGATCGACAGCAGCGGCAGCACCACGACCAGTTCCAGTATCGGCGAGGCCAGCGTGGCGCCGGCGAACAGCCGCACGGCGGCCAGCAGCACCGCGGCCTTGACGATCACCGCCATGTAGGCGGTGACCGGCACGCTGGCGCCCTCGTAGGCATCGGGCGCCCAGGCGTGGAAGGGCACGATCGCCGCCTTCAGGAAGAAGGCCAGCAGCACCAGCACCACACCGGCGCGGGCCAGCGTATCGCCAGACGACAAGGCCTCCGCGAAGCGGCTGATCTCCATGCCACCGCTGTGGCCGTAGAGCAGCGACACACCCATCAGGAACATCGCGCTGGCGGTGCCGCCCAGCACCAGGTACTTCAGCGCGGCTTCAGCGCTCTGTACCCGCCGGTAGGCAAGCATCACCAGCACATAGACCGGCAACGACAGGATCTCCAGGCCGAGGAACAGCGTGAGAAAGCTGTCGGCCGACTGCATCAGGCAGGCGCCGTACAGCGAGGACAGCAGCAGGATGGGGAACTCGCTGCCCTTGAAATCGCCGCGCGACATCATCAGCACCGGCAGCGCCAGCCCCAGCACCACGGCCTTGGCCATCAGCGTGGCTTGGTCGACCGAGAAGTGGCCGGCAAAGGGCGCGGCCACCAGGCCGTAGTAGGAAAAGTGCGCAGCGGCCGCAGCAGCGGCGGCCACGAAGCCCATGGCCAGCAGCGTCGAGAAGCGCTGGCCGCGGCCGATGATCTCGAGCACGATCAGCAGCACCACGCCGAGCAGCAGCAGGTGCTCGGGCATCATCGCGGTGAAGAGGGTGGTGGCGTTCATGGCTTGGCCTCGGGCAGGTGCGGCGTGTTCAGCATTTGCTGGTAGGCCTTTGCGGCCAGTTCGGTCTTGCGTAGCGCGTCGTCGGGAAACAGGCCCAGCGCAAACACCGCGACGACGATCAGGCCCAGGATGGTTTTTTCACGGCCGTTCAGGTCGGCCAGGCCGTGGCTGCCGAGATGCGGCGCCTTGGCTGCGCCGAACAGGAAGCTCAGCGCAAAGCGCAGCATGTACAGCGCGCCCAGCACCACGCCGCTGACTGCCAGCACCGCCAGCACCAGCGGCAGCGAATGGCCAGCCAGGTGTTGCGGCCAGGCGCCGGTGAAGGCGCCCAGCAACACCAGGAACTCACCGGTGAAGCCGCTGGTGGTGGGCAGGCCCACCGAGGCCAATGTCAGGATCATGAAGAACACCGAATACACCGGCAGCAGCTTGGCCAGGCCACCATAAGCGGCGAGCTCACGCGAGTGGCAGCGCTCGTAGATCATGCCCACCATCAGGAACAGGCCGGCGGCCACCAGGCCGTGGCTGACCATCTGGATCAGCGCACCCTGGATGCCGGTGAGCTCCAGGCTCAGCAGGCCCAGCATCCCATAGCCCTGGTGGCTGATCGACTAGTAGGCGATGATCTTCTTGATGTCGTCCTGCACCAGCGCCAGGCAGGCGCCGTAGACGATGCTGAGCACCGACAGACTCATCAGCACCGGCGTGAACGACAGCGTGGCATCAGGGAACAGCGGGAAGCCCAGCTTCATGAAGCCGTAGGTGCCCATCTTCAGCAGCACACCGGCCAGGATCACCGAGCCTGCGGTGGGCGCCTCGACGTGGGCGTCGGGCAGCCAGGTGTGCAGCGGCACCATCGGCACCTTGATCGCGAAGCTCAGTGCAAACGCCGCCAGCAGCCAGCCCTGCACCTGCAGCGGCAGGCGGGCCTGCACCAGGTCGGCGATGGCAAAGCTCATGGCGCCGGTGCTGTCGTACGACGTCCACACCAGGGTGATCACCGCGGCCAGCATCAGGATGCTGCCGAAGGCGGTGTAGAGCACGAACTTGATGGTGGCGTAGATGCGCCGCTCGCCGCCCCAGATGCCGATCAACAGGAACATCGGGATCAGCATCGTTTCCCAGAAGATGTAGAACAGGAACAAGTCCTGTGCCAGGAAGGTGCCCATCATCGCGAACTGGATCAACAGCACCATCGCGTAGAACAGCTTCACGTCCTTCTGGATCGCGCTGAAGGCGCTGGCGGTGACCAGCGGGCCGAGGAAGGCGGTGAGCATCACCAGCAGCACGTTGGTGCCGTCCAGGCCGATCTGGTAGTTGACACCCCAGTCGGCGATCCAGGGCAGGCGGGTCTCGAACTGCAGGCCGGCCACCGTGCTGTCAAAGCGCAGGTAGAGCCAAGTCGTCAGCGCCAGCTGCAGCAGCATCACGCCCAGCGTAGCGCCACGGGTGAGGGCATGCTGGCCGGCAGGCAGCACCAGCAACAGCGCGATGCCCAGCACGGGCAAGAACAGCACCCCATTGAGTGCGGTGGACTCAAGCATGAGACCAGCTCCACAGCAGCGCGGCGATGATGCCGCCGAGCACCAGCAAGGCATAGAGGTGCAACTGGCCGGTCTGCACCCGCGCCAGCCAGCCCGCACTGCGCTGGCCCAGCGCGGCCAGGCCGTTTACCGTGCCGTCTATCAGGCGGCGATCACCCAGCCGCAGGAACACCCGGTCGGAAACCCAGACCAGCGGGCGGTTGATCAGCCGCTCGTACAACTCGTCGATGAAGTATTTGCCCGACAGCCAGCGGTGGATACCGGCAAAGCGGTGTTGCAGGCCCTGGGCGCGTTCGGCCGGCCCACCGTAGACATACGCAGCGCCGGCCAGCCCGCCAACGGCCAGCAGCACCGAGATCACCAGCAGCGGCTTGTGCATGAAGTGCAGTGATTCCAGCGTGGCCGGCAGCGGCAACTGGGCCTCCAGGAAGTGCGGGATGGCAAAGACACCACCCACCGCCGACAGAATTGCCAGCAGCATCAGCACAGCGGTCATCGAGAGTGGCGACTCATGCACATGGTGTTCAACCTCGGGCGTCATGCGGGAGGTGCCGAGGAAGGTCAGCCAGAGCAGCCGGAACATGTAGAAGGCGGTCATCAGTGCGGTGATCGCGGCCACACCGAACAGCAGCACCGAGCCGCCGCGGTCGCTGGCCAGCGCATACCAGAGGATCTCGTCCTTGGAGAAGAAGCCGGCCAAGGGCGGGATGCCGGCGATGGCCGCGGTGGCTACCGCGAACGTGACAAAGGTGATCGGGATGCGGCGCGCCAGACCGCCCATCTTGCGCACGTCCTGTTCACCACCGAGTGCGTGAATGACGCTGCCGGCGCCGAGGAACAAGCAGGCCTTGAAGAAAGCATGGGTGACAACGTGGAAGATGGCCACGCCATAGGCGCCCACGCCCAACGCCAGGAACATGAAGCCCAGCTGCGAGACGGTGGAATAGGCCAGCACCTTCTTGATGTCGGTCTGCACCAGGGCCACGGTGGCGGCGAAGAAGGCGGTGGCCACGCCGATCACGGCGATCACCGCCGAGGCCTCGGGCGCCTGCAGGTAGATGCCCGACAAACGTGCCACCAGGTAGACACCTGCAGTGACCATGGTGGCGGCGTGGATCAGCGCCGACACCGGCGTCGGGCCGGCCATCGCGTCGGGCAGCCAGACATGCAGCGGGATCTGCGCCGATTTGCCGGTGGCACCGATGAACAGCAGGATGCCCACCAGGCTGGCGCTGACGGCAGGCGCGGCGCCGCCGGTGAAGGCAAACGCGGTGTTGATGCGGTCCATGTCCAGCGTGCCCAGCGCATGGAACAGCAGGAACATGCCCAGCAGGAAGCCGGCGTCGCCGATGCGGTTGGTGATGAAGGCCTTCTTGCCAGCGCGGGCGTTGGCCAGGTCATCGAACCAGAAGCCGATCAGCAGGTAACTGGCCAGGCCCACGCCTTCCCAACCGACAAACAGCACCAGCAGCGAGCGCCCCAGCACCAGCAGCAGCATGAAGAACAGGAACAGGTTGAGGTAGGCGAAGAAGCGGCCGAAGCTCTTGTCGTGGGCCATGTAGCCCACCGAGTAGAGGTGGATCACCGAGCCGACACCGGTAACCACCAGCGCCATCACCGCGCTCAGGCGGTCAAAGTAGAAGGCGATCTCGAACACGCTGTCGCCGATCAGCGCCCAGCGGTAGGCCACCTCGACCAGCGGCGCCCAGCCGCCGGCCTGCAGTGTTTGCAGCGATTGCAGCACCAGCGCGAAGGACAGCAGCGGCAGGCCGCAGCCGACCACGGTGACAAAGCGCTTGCCGACGAGGTTGCCACCCAGCTGCGTGGCCAGCACGCCGTTGAGCAAGAAGCCCAGCAGCGGCAGCAAGACGATGGCGGTGAGCACGGATCAGCCCTTCAGTTCGTTGTAGGTGCCGAGGTCGAGCGTGCGCTTGGCACGTACCAGCAACAGCACGATGGGGATGGCCAGCGCGATTTCGGCCGTGGCCACCACGAAGATCAAGAACACCAGCACCGCGCCGACGGCGGTGGCGCTTTGGTGCGCAAACGCCACCAGGCTGAGGATGACGCCGTTGAGCATCAGCTCCATGCACATCAGCATCACCAGCACATTGCGGCGCACGATCACGCCCAGCAGGCCCAGCGAGAAGATCGCCACCGAGATCACCAGCAGAAATTGGGTCTTATCCATGAGGCACCTGCTTGTTGTCGCGCCGGCTGGCGCTGCGGCTGACACGGATCACGGCCAGTGCCGCCGCCACCGCAGCCAGCAACAGCACCGAGGTCAGCTCGAAGTGCAGCCAGTACTCTTCGAGGAAGGTGATCGAGAAGGCCGAGATGCCGAACTGGCTGGTATCGGCCGCGGCCTTGACCGTGGGCCCGCCGCGCCACAGGCTGACACCCAGCACGCCGACCAGCAGCACAAAGCCGGCCAGGCCGGGCAGCAGCAGGCCCGAGAAACGGGCGGCGGCGGCGTCTCGCAGTTCGAGCAGCATGATCGCGTAGACCATGAACACCATCACCGCGCCGACGTAGATCAGCACCTGGAAGGCGGCGATGAAGTGCACACCCAGCAGACCGTAGATGGCGCCCAGGCAGACCATGGTGGAGATCAAGGCCATGGCCACGCGCATCGGCTGCTGCAACACGATCATCAGCGCCGCACTGCCCAGCGCCGCCAGGCCAAAGGCCACCAGCAGCAGTTTGACGATCATGAGGGATCCCCCGTGGGCCGCTTCGGCGCGGCGGGATAGGGTTTGGCCACGTCGCTTTGTGGCTGCCAGGTAAGCATCTCGTCGAGCGTGAGCCACATGTCGTGGCGGGTGGTCGACGGCAGGTTGGGCACTTGCTTGGCCATGCGGATGGCATCTTCGGGGCAGGCCTCCACGCACAGGCCGCAGAAGATGCAGCGCGAGTAGTCGATCTCGAAGCGCACCGGGAACTTCGGATGCGCCAGATCCAGCGGGTCGAAACCGGCTTCGATCTCGATCACCTTGGCCGGACAGACGGTGGCGCACATGTTGCACGCGATGCACTGCGGCTTGCCGTCCGGGCGCTGGGTCAGCACATGCTTGCCGCGGTTGATCGGCGCGTAGTCGGCGCGTGTCTCCTCCGGGTAGTAGGTGGTCAGCGCGCCCTTCTTGCCACGCATCCAGCGACCCATGTTGCGCAGGAAGATGCCGCTGGTGATGCGCAGGCCGCGCAGGATCTCGGGCAGATAGGCCCGCTCCCACAGCGTCATCGTGGGCTGGTTCCAGTAGGTCTTGCGCTTGTACGGGGTCATTCGACAGTTCTCCGCGCATGGCGCTGCGGGGTTCGCGCTTGGGAGCGGCCCGGCGCGCTCATGTAACCAGCCCTGCGGTCAGTACGGGCATCAGTCCGGCGGTGATGACACGCTGCTGCGACCACAACACCACGGCCGTGACGGCCAAGTTGAGCAGTGCCAGCGGCAACAGGAACTTCCAGGCGAAGGCCAGGATCTGGTCGTAACGGAAGCGTGGCAGGGTCCAGCGGATCAGGATCTGGAAGCTGCAAACCACCATCACCTTGGCCAGGAACACCAGCAGTTGGGTGATGACCACCGCGCCGTGGCTCATGGCTACCTCGTAGCCGCCGGGGAAGCTGAAGCCGCCGTCATGCATGTAGGGCAGGTTGTAGCCGCCGAGGAACAGCGTAGTGAACAGTGCGCCGATGATCGCGATCTCGATGAACTCGGCGAACATGAACAAGCCCATCTTCATCGCGCTGTACTCGGTGAAGTAGCCGGCGATCAGTTCGGACTCGGCCTCGGGCAGGTCGAACGGAATGCGCTTGTTCTCGGCTATCGCGGCGGTGAGGAACAGCACCGCGGCAAAGGGCTGCAGCACCACGCCCCAGGCTGGCAGCGCGCCCCACACCAGGCCGGACTGCTGCCGCACGATCGCGCCCAGGTCCACCGTGCCGTAGATCAGGATCAGGCCGATCACGGTCAGGCCCATCACCAGTTCATAAGAGATCATCTGCGAGCCGGCACGCAGGCCACCGAGCAGCGAGAACTTGTTGTTCGATGACCAGCCCGCCAGCATCGCGCCGATGACGCTGATGCCGCTGAAGGCAAAGACGATCAGCAGGCCGGCGTCAAGCTGGGCGATCTGCATCTGGTAGGTGCGGCCGCCAAACCAGTCGGCCAGCGACGGGAACAGCCGCCCCGGGTCGAGCAGGCCGCCGAACGGCACCACCGCAAACACCAGCAGTACCGGCGTGAACACCACCCAGGGCGCCACCGCATAGGCCACGGCATCGTAGGTTCGCGGCTTGAAGTCTTCTTTGACCAGCATCTTCAGGCCGTCGGCCAGGCCGTGGAACAAGCCAAGCCAGATCAGCTTGATCTGGGTGAAGGGGATGCGCACATAGGCCCGGTTGGCGCCGATGCGATCAGACATCACCGCAGACTGCTTGCGCTCGACCCAGGTCAGCACGGTGCCGAAGACCATCAGCATCGTCACGGCATAACCAATGAACACCCCGTAGACGAGCAGATCCTGCTTCATGATGCGGCCCCCGTCGCCAGTTGGCCGAACAAGGCCTCGGCATCCGACACGCCTTCGGGCTTGCTGAAGCAGGCCTCGAAACCGCTGACCTGGCCGGCGAAGTTGGTGTAGTGGCCACAACGTTCGGTCATCACGCTGATCGGCAGAAAGACGTCGGCATGGCCGTTCTCGGGCTGCAACCAGGCGTTGAGGTAGACGATGCGGGCCTGCGGTGGCAACTGCGCAAAGCTGAAGCCCTCGCCCCAGACCAGCACCAGATCGCAGTCGGGCGGGAAGTGGGTGGCGCCGTCATGCGCCTGCGTGGCAAACAAGGCCAGCGCTCCAGCGGTGTTCGGGTTCTTGTCGGCGCGGATCAGCAGGTCATCGGCCAGCGGCTCGCCCACGGCGCGCTGCTGGTCAGTCTTGACCAGGCAGGTGAAGCGGTCGCCCAGCTTCGTCATGAAGGCGGCGAGTTCCTCGTTCGAGCCCCAGTTCGAGATCAGCGCCACTGGCCGCTGGGCAGTCCGGATCAGTGCCCGTGCGCGGCTGATGGCCTGCGCCAGATCGGTCACGCTGCCCTTGAGCAGCGGCTGCGTGGCGCGGGCGCGCTCGAAGATCTGCGCCAGGTCACGTGCCTTGTTGCAGATCCAGGGGCCGTTGACGGCGGGGTTGTCACGCGGCGTGACACGGTCGATGCGGGCGTTTTGCACCGGATCCAGCGCCTTCAGCCGCCATTCGGGCTTGCGGTGCCAGATGTCGATGCTGCAGCCGCGCTCGCAGCCCGGGCAGACCGAGGGTGTGGGTTTCAGGTACCAGACCCTGGCCTTGTGCAGAAACTGCTTGGACAGCAGCGCGCCCACCGGGCAGATGTCGATGACGTTGTCGGAGTAGTTATCGGTCTCGAAGGCGCCGTCCTCGACCGGGCGGATCAGCGAATGGTCGCCGCGGTTCTGCACACCCAGTGCGTTGGTCTTGGAGATCTCACGGGTGAAGCGCACGCAGCGGGTGCACAGGATGCAACGCTCGTTGTCGAGCACAATGCGCTCGGACAATTCGAAGTGCTTGGTGGCGTGCACCTTGGGCTCGATCGAGATCGAGGGCGCGCCGTTGTATTCGTAGTGGTAGTCCTGCAACGTGCACTCGCCGGCCTTGTCGCAGATGCCGCAGTCCACCGGGTGGTTCAGGGTGATGAACTGCAGCGTCTGCTGCCGCCGCTCACGTACGCGGGGAGAGTCGGTCAGCACCCGCATGCCGGGTGTGATGGGCATGTTGCAGGCGATGTCGAGCCAGCCGCCGCCGTCGGCTTCAATCTCGACGGTGCAGATGCGGCAGTTGCCCGGCACCGACAGGTCGGGGTGCCAGCAGAAGTAGGGGATGAAGTAGCCGTTGGCCTTGGCCGCCTGCATCACCGTCAGGTGGTCTTCGGCCTGCACCGGGTTGCCGTTGATGAAGAATTCAGACATGGGCAGCCTCGCTGGAAGCTACGTCAAGCCGGCCGTCCAGCCGCGATCGCTTGTACTCGATGTAGTACTCGAACTCGTCGCGGTACTTGGCCAGGATGCCGGTGGTGGCATAGCCCGCCGCGTCGCCCATGCCGCAGATGGTGGTGCCGTCGTTGGCCTTGCTGATGCGGATCAACTGCTCAATGTCGTCCATGCGGCCCTCGCCGGCGACGATGCGGTCGATGATGCGGTGCATCCAGCCCATGCCTTCGCGGCAGGGCGTGCACTGGCCGCAGCTCTCGTGGTGGTAGAAGCGCAGCAGTACTTGCAGCAGCCGCACCATGCAGGTGCCTTCGGCGATGACCACCATGCCGCCCGAGCCCACGCCGGATCCGGCGCCGGCCAGCGACAGGTGGTCGTAGCTGAGGTCGCGGATCTCCTCGGCGGTGAGCACCTTGGTCGAGATGCCGCCGGGCACGATGCACTTGATCGGGCAGCCGTTGAGCCCGCCGCCGCAGTCCTCGTAGATGAACTTGGCCAGCGGATAGCCGTATTCCACTTCGTAGACCCCTGGCCGCTGCACATGGCCGGAGATCGACACCAACTGCGTACCCGGACTCTTGGCGGTGCCGATTTCGCGGAAGGCTTGTGCGCCCATGGCCACGATCAGCGCCACGTTGGACAGCGTCTCGACGTTGTTGATCACCGTGGGCCGCTGGTAGAGGCCGCGCACCGTCAGGCGCGGCGGCCGGTTGCGTGGATAGCCCTTCTTGCCTTCGATCGAGGTGATCAGCGCCGAGGCCTCGCCGCAGACATAGGAGCCGGCGCCGCGGTAGATCACGATGTCGCAGCTGAGCCCGCTGCCCAGGATGTTCTCGCCGAAGTAGCCTGCGGCATAGGCCTCTTCCACCGCGGCGGCCAGGCGGCGGTAGGGCAAATCAAACTCGCCGCGGATGTAGACAAAGCAGTGGCGCACCTGCAGCGCATAGGCGGCGATCAGCATCGATTCCAGCAGTAAGTGCGGTGCGTGTTCGAGGATCCAGCGGTCCTTGAAGGTGCCAGGCTCACCCTCGTCGGCATTGGCGCAGAGGTAATGCGGCAGGCCGTCGTTGAGCGAGATCACGCCCCATTTGCGGCCAGCCGGGAAGGCCGCGCCGCCGTGGCCCAGGATGCCCGAGGCGGCCACTTCCTTGGTCACCTGCTCGGGCCGCATCTCCTTGAGCACCTTGGCCAGCGTGGCGTAGCCGCCGCGGGCTTGCACCTCGGTCAGCAGGTGCGAGCTGGCGGTGACCGGAAAGGTCATGATGAGTTTGCGGCCGGTCATTTGGGCAGACCTTCGATCAAGGTGTCCAGTGCGGCCGGGCTCATGTTCTCGTGGTAAGCCTCGTTGAGCATCACCACCGGCGCGGTGCCACAGGAGCCCAGGCATTCCACCGTGCTCAGCGTGAAGCGCCCGTCGGCCGAGTTCTGGCCCGGCTGCAGTTGCAGCTTGCGGCACAGGTGCTCGAGCACACCTTCGGCGCCGCGCATCGAGCAGCTGAGGTTGTGGCACACCTGCACGTGCCAATGGCCGATCGGCGCGCGGCGGAACTGGGTGTAGTGCGCCAGCACCTCTTCGACTTGTATGCGCGGCACGCTCAGGTAGGCGCTGAGTTCGGCCACGTCGCTGTCGGCCACGTAGCCACGGTCTTCCTGGATGCGGCGCAGGCAGGGCAGCACCAGCGAGGACAAGGCCTCTTCCGGGTAGCGCTGGCGCATGCGGTCGAACTCGGGGATCAGGTGCTGCATGGTCTGTCCGGCGGTCTCGTCGGGTCGGCGTGTGAGGGTGGTTTCAGCGGTCACATTCACCACCGATCATGTTGATCGAGCCAAAGGTCGGCACGATGTCGGCCAGCTGCCCGCCATTCATCATCAGATGGGCGCCGCCCATGTGCACAAAGCTGGGCGAGCGCACATGCACCTTGTAAGGTATGCCGCCGCCAGTGCTGACGAGGTAGAAGCCCAGTTCGCCGTTGGGTGCCTCGTGGGCGCTGTAGGCCTCACCGGCCGGCACTGCCGGCCCGTCCATCACCAGCTTGAAGTGGTTGATCAGCGACTCGATCTCGGTGTAGACGAGTTGCTTGTCAGGGAAGCTGCAGCGCCGATCATCCACATTGATCGGACCTTGGTTCTCCGGCTTCTGCAGGATCTCGGCCAGCTGGCGCATCATGTAGACCGACTCGTCCATCTCGCGCATGCGCACGAAGTAGCGGTCGTAGTTGTCGCCCAGGATGCCCACCGGCACGTCGAAGTCAAGCTCGGCATAGGCCAGGTAGGGCATGTCCTTGCGCAGGTCGCGCGGCACGCCGGTGCTGCGCAGCAGCACGCCGGTGTAGCCGTAGCTCAGCGCATTGGCGGTGCTGAGCACGCCCACGTTGCGCATGCGATCGATGAAGATGCGGTTGCGATCGACCAGGCCGTGCACCCGCGCGATGAACTCCTCGTACTGCACCAGGATCTCTTCCATGCGCTTGAGCCAGCCCTCCGGCAAGTCACGCGCCAGGCCGCCGATGCGGCCATAGGTGTAGGTGACGCGGGCGCCGGTCAAGGCGGCCAGGTGCTCGTACATGAAGTCACGCACCATCACCAGGTAGAGGAAGGCGGTCATCGCGCCCATTTCCATCAGGCCGGCGGCCAGGCAGGTGAGGTGGTCGACCAGCCGCGAGTACTCCGACAGCAGCGTGCGCAGGTACTTGCAGCGCGGCGTGATCTGCACGCCCATCAGCGTTTCGACACCTTCGCAGTAGGCGAAGGTGTTGACAAGCGCCGACACGTAGTTCAGCCGGTCCACGTAGGGAATCAGGTTGTGCCAGGTGTGGTCCTCGCACTCCTTCTCGAAGCCGCGGTGCAGGTAGCCGCAGTGCACGTCGGTGCGCAGCACGCGCTCGCCATCGAGCTCGGCAATGATTTGCACCGTGCCGTGGGTGGCCGGGTGGCTGGGGCCGATGTTGACGATGACCGAGTCATCGAGCAGCGGCGTGTCGAAGATCGACCGCACCGGGTTGGCGATGGTGCTGGCGGGGCGGAAAGGGGCGTCCACGTTCAGCTCGTTTCAGTTGCGGTAGGGCACGAGCGGCTGCTCCTGCTGCTTGGGATAATCCTTGCGCAGCGGGTGGCCGACAAAGCCCTCGTAGAGCAGGATCGGGCGCAAGTCGGCGTTGCCATCGAAGCGGACGCCGTACATGTCGTGGCACTCACGCTCCATGTAGGCGGCCGAGCCATAGAGCGGGCACAGGCTGGCCAGTACGGACTCAGCCTCGGACACCCGCACCTTCAGGCGCACGCGCTGTTTGTGGGTGGTCGAGTAGAAGTGGTACACCACCTCGAAGCGCGGCGACTGACCGATCCAGTCGATGGCGGTCACGTCAAGGAAGATGTCGAAGCCGAACTCATCTCTCAGCCGCTGCACCGTGGGCAGCAACTCGGCCGGCTGCAATGGGTAGACGAGCACACCATGCACTTCCTGGGCGGGGCCGGCGGCGCAGACCAGCATCTGCTGCAGGGTATCGAAGATCGCTGCGGCCATGCTCAGAAGTCCTTGGTCAGGATCGGGTGGCTGGACCGGGCGATCTTGTCCTGCAACTGCATGATCCCGTCGATCACCATCTCGGGGCGTGGCGGGCAGCCGGGGATGTAGATGTCGACCGGGATGATGCGGTCAATACCGGGCAGTGCCGCGTAGTTCTGGTAAAAGCCACCGCTGGTGGCGCATACGCCAAAGGCCATCACCCACTTGGGTTCGCACATCTGCTCCCAGACCTTCAGCAGGATCGGCGCCTGTTTGTGGGTGACCGTGCCCACCACCATCAGCAGGTCGGCCTGGCGCGGCGAGAAGCGCGGCAGCGCGGCGCCGAAGCGGTCGGTGTCGTAGGGTGAGGCGCTGACCGCCATGAATTCCATCGCGCAGCAGGCGGTGACAAACGGGTAGGGAAAGATCGAGAACTTGCGGGCCCAGCCGATCAGCTCGTCCTTGCGCGTGGTCAGGTATTCGAAGCTGGCGCTCTTGCCGCTGCCGGCTGGACGCGCCGCGGGCACGATGGGGATGCTGCGTTGGACCATGGCGCTTACTCGGTGACGGCCTCGATCAGCCGCGCCTTGTAGACGTACAGCACGATCAACACCAGCAGGAACATGAAGAAGAAGAAGGTCAGCAGCATGAAGCTCGACAAGGGCTGTGCTCCCAGCGCCCAGATGAACAGGAACACCGTCTCCAGGTCGAACAGCAGGAAGATGATGGCGACCGAGAAGTACTTGATCGGCACCGCCTTCACATTGACCGTGCTGACCGGCGCGACGCCGCACTCGAAGGGCTCAAGTTTGATGTCGTTGGATACCGGCTTGGGGCCCAGCAAGCCGTTCAGCAGCAGGGTGATGCCGACAAAGCCGAGGATGGCGGCCAGATAAAGCAGGAAAACCACATAGGGATTCATCGCGGAGCTTTCTGCAGGCCTGTCCCGGTGGTTTGCGGCGGCCGGAAGCGGGTCGCGGCGCTTGTCTGAACCGTGGGTGCGAGGCGCTGAGGCAAGGTGCCGTTCCTGTTTGTTCTTGGTGTTGGGTCGATCTGCCCATGGGGCGTATCCGACGTGCTAGACGATAGCCGGCGGAGCCTTGCCGACCTTGCGCCATGTCAAGAACGGCGCGGCGGACAACATCAATCCAGGATCACGCTTGACCTGGCTGCGCAGGGGATGGGCCCGCGCGGGACGGCGCGATGCGCCAGGTCGCGGGCCAAGCCGCGGCGGGCGTGATGATCTGAAGCGGGTCGCAGTGCTCGGCCAGCGCGGCCCGGCAGCCCGGCGCGGGTCGGGCCCGCAACCGCGCATGTGACGCGCTTGCTATCGGTTAGAAACCGTAGCGCAGCACCAGACGCAGCACGTTCACGTTGTAGTTGGGCGCCGGGTTGCCAAAGGCCAGCAGGTTGCTGACGGTGGCGGGCTGCACCGTGTCGAGCCGCCAGTCGCGTGCATCGGTGCGTTCATACCACCAGATGCCGGTCAGCGACAACTGCGGCCCGAGCTTGTAGGTGGCATGCAGCTTCACCACGTCGAGCGAAGTCTTGGCGGTTGGAAAGTCGGGTTCGAGCACGCCGGTCTGCACGGCGATGTCGCTGCGCGCGCGTGAGATCGACAGGTCGGCGCCGATGTCGAGCTTGTCGGGGATGGCGGCATGCTTGAGCCCCATGCCCACCACCTCGAAGCGGTCCTTGTAGCGGCCGATCCAGTCGGCCGCGGCGAAGGTCTGGCTGCCGGCCTGGCTGGAGCGCATGAGCTCGCCCTGGGCAAAGGCATGCACGTTGGTGCGCTCCGACAAGGCCAGGCCGAGGTCGGCCGCGAGGTTCACTGTCTCGGCATCTTTCAGGCCGATCGCCGTGTCCTTGTAGTCGTCGCGGGCATAGTCCAAGCCCAGGCCCAGGCTGACCACCGAATTGACCGTCCAGTCGGCGCGCGCCGCGCCGCTGTCGCGGTTGCGGGCGGCCAGGTTGTACTTGCGCATCAGCGGGTTCTGCGGCCCGCCAAACCAGGTGGCGATGCCGTAGGTGGAATGCTCACGTTCTGCGTGGGCGAGCTTGAGCGACAGCGACAGGTCTTCACGCGCCTGCAGCGTGCCGCGGCCCCAGAGGGTGGTCTCGCGGGTGGTGACGGCCTCGGTGTAGGGCCGGTCGCGCCGTTCCCAATCGACGCCGCCACTGACTTTCCACGGGCCGCTGCGGTGGAAGTCGGCATTGATCTTGAAACGATCCTGGGTCAGGCCAAAGGGCGTGTTGCTGCGCAGGTCGGGGCGCAGGAACATGTCGGTCGACACCATCGGATAACTCAGCACCGCGGTGCGGTTGTCGCGCACATCGCGGGCATACACCGCATGGATGCGCAGCCCGGCCAGCGGCGTGGCGCTGAGCTTCACATTGGCGTTGAAGGTGTCGACACGGCCGTCGAGCGACGCAGCCGGCAGTGCCGGCACCAACAGGCTGCTGTTGAGCGTGGCGGCCAGGTAGGCGACGTTCTGCGTCATGCGGCCGACGGCGATATTGGCGCTGGCACGCAGCATCGGCGTCAACTGGTAACCGGCCGAGCCGGTGATCTGGTGGAACTGGTTGCTCGGCGCCATGGCCAGCTGGCCGCGGCTATCGCCGCCGACCACCGGCGAGAAGGGGTTGGCCCAGGTCAGGGCTTCGGTGCCCTGGCGGAATTGCGACATCTGGTAGCCCAGCGAGGCTTGCAGGCGCTGGGTGGCATAGGTGGCCGAGACCTCGAGCAAGTCAGTGCTGTGATCGACCGGCAGCGCCAGTTGCGAGCTGGTGGCATAAAACGAGCCGGCACCGGCCTTGCTGCCATCATGCACATCGCGGCGCAGGCTGACGCGGTAAGTCCAGCGCCGCTGGCCCACCCAGCTGCCAACGAGTTCAAAGCGCTTGGCCTGGCTGCCCAGCGACAGCGGATTCAGTGTGCTGGCCAGCGGCATGGCCGCGGTGGTGCCGGCGGGGTAGCCGGCCAACGCGGGCAGCGTGAGCATGCCGCTGCCATTGCCCAGGAAGGGCGTGCGTGCGCCCTCGGCCTCGTAGCGCGGCAGCTCGGCATAGCCCAGACGAATGTTGTACAGGCCCTCGTGCCCGGACTGGGCTGACAGCCTGCGGATGTCGGTGCCCAGGTCGGCAGCGTTGAGGTCAGCGTAGTAGCCGCCCGGTCCGCGCGTGCTCAGCTTGCCGCCCAGCACCAAGTGGCTGCCTTTGCTGTCCAGGCCGGTGTAGGTACCGAAGGTGCTGCTCTTGTCGGACACCTGGCCCACGCCCACCTCAACGGCGCCGGTGGTGCCTTTGGGATAAGGGCAGGTCTCGCACTTCCAGGCCGAGGTATCGACGGCGGCGGCGACCGCTGCGCCGGACATCACGCCCAGCGCGGCCAGCAGAAACAGGGGGCTGTGGATTGTCATGTTCGCATCCAGGGTTGGAGGTTGGGGCAGGCTGGGGGCGCCGGCGCCGCGGGCAGCGCGCGCGGCTTGGCGCGGCCATCAGCGCATCAGCTTTGCTCCAGCGGGGTGGTTGGATCCATGCACCTGCGTGTGGCAGTTGCTGCAACTGCCGGCGATCAGGAAGGGCGCACCGCCGGCGCTGCCGCCAGGCAAGGCGTTGGCGCTGCGCGCCAGCGAGGGGTGGCTGGCCTGGCTGTGGCATTGCTGGCACAACAGCGGCGGTGACTTGCTCAACAGCGCCGGCCGCACTGAGCCATGCGGCGTGTGGCAAGACGCGCAGTTCTCGGACACCGGTTGGTGCTCCCAGAGCAGCGGGCCACGCTTGTCGGCATGGCAGTCGTAGCAGGTCTGGTTCAGCGTCGGCTTGTTCAGCATGGCCACGGTGGTTGAGCCGTGCGGGCTGTGGCAACCGCTGCACGACATCAAGCCCTGGCGCACCGGGTGCGACGAGGGCTTGTGGAAGTCGGCGCGCTGCGCCTTGTGGCAAGCCAGGCAGACCTCGGTCTCGCTGACCTTGTTGAGCGTCGGATCGCCGTGTTTCTGGTGCACCTTGTGGCAGTCGGTGCAGGCCACATTGCTGCGCTCATGGGCGCCGGCATGCCAGCCGGTGCGGCTGCTGCCGGCATGGCAGCTCAAGCAGGTCTGGTTGCGCTGCTCGAGCGTGGCCTTGCCATCGGCGCGAAAGCCATTGATCGAATCGGCCTTCTTGTTGCGGGCGTGCAAGGCGCCCGGCCCGTGGCAGGCCTCGCACTGCAGGTTGCCCGGACCGAAGGGTGTGCGCTTGTCGCCACGCATGCCGTGCTTGGCCTTGAATATTGCCGACCCCGAGTAGGCGCTGCTTTCGTCGTCGTGGCATTCCAGGCAGGTGTCGGCGCCCTTTTCGCTGTACTGGTCGGCGGCCGGCAGAGGCGGGCGTGCGGCGCTGCCCTGGGCGGCGGCCATCGGGTGCCAGGCCAGGCCAGCCAGCAGCAGCACGGCACAAAGGAGGGGCTGGATGATCTTCATCGCGTTCTGCCTCAACGTAGGTCGGGTGGTCACCTGTCGGCATGCGCTGACCAGCGCCGGTGATGTCATGTTCATTGTGCAGGTGCTCATGGCTTTGCGGAAGCCTTGCCAGGGGCCGAGCCCACGGCCTTTGCCTTGGGCGTCTCTTTTTGGGCCGCGACGATGCGCCCGTGCAGAGCCTTGTACTTGTCGTCAGGCAGCACCTTGTCAGCCAGCAGCTTGGCCTTGCTGCGGTAGGGGCGCGCCGCGATGATCTTGTCGGCTTCAACGTCGCCGATGCCGGGCAGCGTCTTCAACTCGGCGCGGCTGGCGCTGTTGATGTCGATTGGCTTGGCCGGCGGCGCCGGTCTGGCCATCATGGGATGACTGGCTGCCGGCGTCGGCGGCCTCGCCTTGTCGTAGGCCTGGGCGCCGGGGCCGCACAGCAGCAGCGCTGCGGCGCAGCAGGCCAGTGGATGCAATCGACGCGTCATAAAGGGTGCTCAAAGAAGGAAAAAACCCGGGGCAGGGCCACCGGGTTGCATGAAAGGGCCGGAGGAAGGCCAGGCATGCAGCTTTCCTCCGGTCGGTCCGGTCTTACTTGTGGACCTTGGCGGCGTCGAACTCGCGTGTCGGCCCGTGGCAGACCGCGCAAGACTCGGCACTGCCGCCGCCTGCAGCCAGCGCGCTTGCCCGCGTCACATTGACATAGCCACCGTTCAGGCTGACGTGGGCCTTGGCCGCGGCGTTGTCGTGGCAGCTGACGCAGGATGCCGTGTAGGGCGTGATCACCGTGTCACCGCTGTTTACCGTGCCCAGTGCGGTCTTGGCCATTGCGGTGGTTGCGGTGCCTCCGGCGATGCCGGCCGCATAGGTGGTGTCAATCGACTCGTAAACCGACATCAGCGTGTTGGCTGGTACGACGTTGTAGGACTTCTGGGTGCTGGACGCTGTCGTGACGTGGCAGGTCTCGCAGTTGCTCAGCGTGCCCGGGAAGTCCATGCGCCGGAAGTCGAGCAGGGCGATCGCAGCCGGGGTACGGTCGCGTGCATCCTGGAACGGCACTACCCGGTCGCGGCCGGCGTGGATGCCGTGGATCATGTCTTTCAGGTTGTTGCTGGTCACCGGGAACTTCAGCGCTGCGTTGCTCAGGGTCTTGTTGAAACCCCAGTCCGCCAGCACCGTGTTGTCGGTGATGCTGAAGTTGTAGGCCAGCAGGGTCGCATCCGAGATGCCGCGGCCGCTGGTGGCCAGGCCCGGGTTGTGGCACATCGCGCAGACCTGGGTCTCGTAGACGCGGTTGCCACCGTGTCCCTCGAACCATTCATGGCAGCCTGCGCACTTGGCGTTGTCGACCACCACACGGCGCGCGGTGTCGCCAGTGGCGGTCTTGATCACCGAGATCGCATGGCGTGCCACCGAGCCTACGCCACCTTGCAGATCGGTCGGCGCATTGAGCTGGCTGTAGTAGCCCTGCAAGGCCACCGTGCGCAGCTTGGCACCCACCGGGAAGGTCCAGGCGCCCGACCCGCGGATCGTTGCCGTGTAGTAGCCCGTGGTGGTCGTCGACGGCGCGATGTTGCCATTGGCCGCGTTGTTGGTGCTCAGCAAGTTGGCGATCGACACGCTGCGCGGCTGCGCCTGCTTGGCGCCGGTGTTGGTGTAATCCACCGGCATGCTCATGCCGTCCTGGCTGGTGGCGAAGGCGAGCAGGAAGCTCGGGCCGCCGCTGAAACCTGACAAGGACGCTGACACACTCGCCGCCGGTGATACCAGCGTCACCAGCGTGTCGGTGGTCGACGGCGCGATGCGTTGCTTGATACCGAACTCGATGACCAGGTCGTTGCTGGCGTTGACGGTGACATCCTTGATGTCGTAGGTGAAGCTCGCCAGGCCGGGCAGGATGTAGGTGTTGTTCTTGGTCAGGTTCTCCATCCGGTGGTCGATCTTGATGTAGTCCGGCGTGTGGCACAGCGCGCACTGGCCGTCGTCGGCCTGCGCCCGGCCAACGTGGCCGCTGGTCTTCAATATGTCACCGGGGTAGACCACCGCGGCCTTGTCGGCCAGGGTCGAGCCGCCGCCGGTTTCCCAGTTGATGCCGTCATGGCAGGCGCCGCAGGCCTGGCGGCTGGGCAGCTTCTTGTGGTTGTCGGCCGTGGCAGCGATGCTGCTGTCATGGCAGGTGGAGCACATGCGCTGGCCACCGCCGAGCTTGGAGAAGCCCTTGTTGTTGAAGGCGACACCGGCGTAATGGTAGTTTTCCTTGACCAGCGAAGTACCGTTGTGGATCTTGTGGATCAAGGTGGTGAAGTTACCGGACACCTCGCCGTCGGCCACATAGGTGCTGGGCGAATAGCTGTAGCTGGTGATGCCAGTGGCGGCATTGACCGACTTGTTCTCGGTCAGCGCTGGGAACATGCCCGCTGTCGACGTCGCCTTTTCGCGGCCATAGGCCCGCTGGTTGGTGTGGCAGGTCACGCAGTACTTGGTCTCGACGCGGCCGCTGCCGCCGTGGAAGGCCAGCTTGCCGTGGCAGACATTGCAGCTGTCGATGTTGACGTCTTCACGCGTCAAGTCGGCTGAGGTCAGCACCTTGCCGGTGGCAGGAATGAAGTCGTAGACGACATTCAGCGCGTTCTCCAGGTTCACCGTCGGGGTGACCTGGGCGCCGGTGGGTGTGTTGCTTCCGGTGCCCGGCGCCGCGCCACTGATCTGAACGACCAGGCGGTGGGGCAGGGTGGGCTGCCAGGTCAGGTCACCGAGATCTTCTTTCCGGTTGTTGCCGGTGTAGGTCAAACCATCGACCTGCGACTTCACGGCTGTGATGTCGCGGTAGAAGGTGTACTTGTAGCTGCCTGGCTTGTTGGCAACCGCTTCGAGCTTGCCGATGTTGTCGGTGCTTGGGCGGGTGGCCGACACGGCACCGGTGGTGGTCGACACGCTGGTGACGACGTAGTTGACCCAACGGCTGGGTGAACTGTCGGTGCGCGGCATCAGCTTGGCAATGGTGAAGCCGAAGTTGGGGTAGCTGGCGATCGTGGCCGTGCCGCTTTTGGTGCTGACTGCCTCGAAGCCCGACACCGGGTTGCCCTGCGCGTCGCTGATCGAGAACTCGACCACAGGCGGGCTGCTGACGGTGATGTTGCTGATGCTGGCCTGGAATTTGGCGGCCGCCCATTGATCGGAAGTGATGTTG
The DNA here is from genome assembly GCA_038207685.1 of Burkholderiales bacterium. Taxonomy (GTDB): domain Bacteria; phylum Pseudomonadota; class Gammaproteobacteria; order Burkholderiales; family Burkholderiaceae_C; genus Pseudaquabacterium. Next base: position 10,101 of record JBBQZM010000010.1, on the reverse strand, counting down.
GCCACATTGACCGCGGCAGTGGCCGCTGTCCCAGGCGTGCCTGGTGTGCCTGCGGATCCGATTGGGCCAGCGGGGCCCGCTGGACCCTGGGGCCCCGCTGCACCATCACTGCCACCGCAGCCAGCCAAGGTCAATGCGATCAGGCCGGCGGCCAAGCCGCCCAGCCAGGTTCGAGTCTTGCCTGTGCCCATCATCACTCTCCTCTCGAGGTGGTTGTTTCTGGCTCGTTAACCTGCGCGAGTCTAGGAGTCGAGTTTGCTAAAAGCTTGATCTGGATCAGTGTTGAAGCTGCCGCACTGGAACTCCCCTAGAAGTCGCGCGTTCACGCGGGAAGAGAACGCCGACTCATCTGGTCTGCTACTGGCTTGTCGCCGCGAAATGGGACGGCGCGATGCCGTCAGCACGACCCAGGGTGGAGCCTAAGGCGACCCGTGTACGGACAGATTTTTCGTCGCTGGGGGCGTTGATGCCCGCAGCTGGCGCCCGACATCGGGGGCGCACGACGGCCGGCTCCTGGGGGGCGCCGGCTGGCCGCAGCGCCCCGGCTGGCGCCCCGGCGCGTGTGAGGGCCGCGGCACCCATCCGCAAACCCAGGAACCCGGGAATCCAGGAGCCTGGAATAGGGGCATCAACCGGAAAGCAGACTTGAGGGAACGTCCTCGGGCGCAACGTGCAGACCGAAGCCGGCTTGCCGTGGCCCGGTGCCAGCCTGTTTACTTGGCAGCGAGCACGACGGCGATCATGGCCTTGATGTCGGCGTCGCTGGCCTTGACCGCGTTGTGGTCGTCACTGCCCTTTTTCAGCAACTCGGCAAGTGAAGCGGCTTTGCCGGCATCAGCCTTGTACTTGCTTGCAATGGAGGCAAACGAAGGCGCCTTCTTGGTGGTGGTTGCCGTGTGGCACTTGCCGCACTTGTTGGCTTCGATCAGGTCTTCGCCCGGACCAGCCCAGCCGGCGGTGCTGACAGCCAGCGCCGCAATCGCGGTGGCGGTAGCGAAAAGATGTTTCACCGAGAACTCCTCAGGTTGCAGACAAAGAGCCGGCCGTGCGGGAAGGCGTCAGCGGCGCGCGTGGCACCGGCTGCACCCACCGGCTTGGCTGGGGCGTTCATTACTTGCTTGACAGCACGATGGCGATCACGGCCTTCAGGTCGGCGTCGCTGGCGGCCACCTTGTTGTGATCATCCTTGCCGCCGGTCTTGAGCATGTCGACCAGGCTGGCCGTGGCGTCGGCCTTGCCCTTGTACTTATCGGCCACCGAGGCCCAGGACGGGCCCTTCTTGGTGGTTTTGTCGGTATGGCACTTGCTGCACTTCTCCTTGGCAATGATGTCTTCGGCCGGCCCGGCCAACGCGACACTCGACAACATCAGGCCGGCAGTGGCGGCGATCAGGGTGAGCATGGTCTTCATGGTGTTCTTTCGGGTTGAGCCTGCAAGTTGGGCAGACAGTACTGCAACGATTCAGTCCGTTGATGCGTTGACCCCCGGCACTGAAGGCATGGTGCATTCTGAGCATGCGCAAGGCGAACTGGCCAGTCTCAGCGCACGTCCTTGCGCCAATGATTGATCTGGCTCAATTTGCGGGGTGAGCTGACAAGCCTCAGGGTCTGAGGATTTTCAGGACTTCAGGATCCGGCTCCTCATCGGCCAGCACCGCGTGACAGCTCTTGCAACTGCCGCCGATCTTGTTGCCGTCCTCGGCCACGTGCTTCTTGTCGTGGCAGCGCAGGCAGCCGGGTGAGTCGTCGGCATGGCCGAGGTTGCTCTTGTAGGTGCCCCAGCCGACTTTCATCTTGGGAAACACGTTCCACGAATAGATATCACCCAGCGCCTTGCCGGCGGCGGCAATGTTGGCCGACTTGCTTGTCGATAGGTCGGCATAGGAGCTCTTGTAGAAGGCCTCGACTTCGCGGCTGATGCCGGCCTTGGCCTCTTCCTTCGAGGCATAGCTGCCGTTGACCACGCGCATCCCCTCGCGCTTGATGAAGGGCAGGCTGCGGTCGATGCGGCCGTCTTCCAGGGCGTTGTTGATTTCCAGGCTGGCGGGCTTGAAGGTGTGTGACGGCCGGTTGTGGCAATCCACGCAGTCCATCGTGCGCCACTCGGTCTTGCCGGTCGGCTTCTCCTCCGACTTGTAGACACGCACCTTGCCGTCGGCTGCGGTCAGCTCCACGTCGTAGATCGACTCGCGGCTGGCATCGGACAGGTAACGGATCTGCACGCCGCGGTCGACGTGCCAGTGGATGCCTGAGGACTTGCCGGCCTGCTGGCCGCCAACCTTCATCATCATCACCGTCTTGGTTTCGGTGTTGGCTTCATCGTCGGCAAACTTGGTGAGCACCTTCAGTGTCTCGCCGACATGGCGGGTGGGCCAGTGGCATTGCTCACAGGTGTCGCGTGCCGGGCGCAGGCTGTGCACAGGGGTGGGAATGGGTGTCGGGTAGAGGTTGAAGGCCACCGACACCAACTGCCAGGAGCCCGAGATCTTGGACTTGACGAACCAGTCGGCGCCCTTGCCGATGTGGCAGTTGGCGCAGGTCAGCTTGCTGTGGGATGAGCGCAAGAAGGCGGTGTGCTCGGGTTCCATCACGGTGTGGCAAACCGTGCCGCAGAAGGCCACTGTCTCCATTTCCTGCACGCCCTTGTAGGTGGCGCCGGCCACCAGCACGACGCCGAGCACAGCGATCACCACGCTGGCCAGCAAGATGCCGCGCGTGCGGTCGTTGTTGAGGTCGATGATCGGCAGGCTGGGTGTTGTGCCTGGGACCGCTTGTTTGCGGGCGTCGAGTTTGCGTTTGCGCCAGGCGCCAACCGGCACCAGCACCAGCCCGGCGGCAAACACCATGGGCAAGAGCAGGTAGGTCAGCAGGCCCAGGTAGGGGCCGCCGCCGAAACCGGCCAGTTGGATGCCGATGAAGGTGATGAACAGCACCAGACCCACCAGGGCCAGGATCGCCCCAACCAGGCTGATCCAGTGGCCGGCGATGATCGATATGAGGTTGCGAACCATGGTGTTGTTCTCCGGTGTCAGTCGATCAGCCCGCTGCGGGACCCGTGTTGCGCTTGCTCAGTGGCCCAGGGTGCCCAGCAGAGAAGTGAAGATGAAGATCGCCAGCAGTATGCCGATGGTCAAGGCCGTGAAGCCGAAGACATAGGCGCGGCGCAGCATCGATGCCGTGGGTGGCGGCACCAGGTAGGCGTCGAGTTGGCCTTGCGCCACCAGGCGCTCGTACTCCAGAGGGCGTTCGTCCTTGAAGCGCGCCAGCGGCATGCGGCCGGTGAAGATCACCGGGTCCATCGGGAAGGCTTCGGGCCGCAGGTGGGTGTGGAAGAAGTGGAACAGGAAGATGAAGCCGGTGGCCAGCAGCGCTTCGTCGCTGTGGATGACGTAGGCAGCGTTCAGCGCCCAGCCCGGCAGCACCATGGTGGCAGCGGTCGGGAACCACAGCACCAGGCCCGACACGCCGATGATCGCCACACCCCAGAACACCGCCAGGTAGTCGAACTTCTCCCAGTAGGTGAAGCGGTCGAACTTCGGCCGCGGCCCCAGGTAGAAGAAGTACTTGAGCATGCCGATCAGGTCGAACAGGTCGCGCGGCTGCGGCATCATCGAGTTGGGGCCCCAGAAGTAGCCGCGTTCCCGCTTGATGAACAGGCCATGCACCAGCATGCCCAGGTGCCAGGCGAAGTAGCCGAAGGTGACGATGCCGGCCAGGCGGTGCAGGTAGCCTGCCACCGCGGCGCCGCCGAACACCGACATCAGCGTGGGCGCCCAACTGGCTTCGGCAAACTTCAGCGGCAGGCCAGTGGCCGCCAGCAGCAGGAAGCTCGACACGATGGTCACATGCAGGCCCATCTGCATGCTGCTGAAGCGTCGGACGTAGGGTTCGTCTACGCCGTGGTGGAGCTTGAACTCACCGCGCAACATGCCTACCAGGGCGCGCTGCATCCACAGCAGGCCATGCAGGCCGAAGGCGCCGAAAACGCCGATCAGCAGCGAGGTCATGCTCAGCCAGATCCAGTAGACGATGGCGTTGCGTGTGGGGTCGGCCGGGTTGGCATGCGGATCAAAGCTGAGGAAGGCCGCGTTGACGTTCTTGTGGCAAGTGCCGCAGGTGGCTGCCAGATTGTCCGGATGGATGCTGGAGCGCGGGTCCGACGCCGGCAGGTTGCTGTGCGGCGTGTGGCAGCTGGCGCAGGCGGCAGCCTTGGCGTTGTTCAGCGTGGTCGCCTTGCCGTGGAAACTATCCTTGAACGAGGCAGACAGCTTGGCGTGGCAGTTACCGCAGTTGTCGGCGATCTGGTGCTTCATGGCAGCACTTTGGGGCTGCTTGACGGCGTGCGGTTCATGGCAGGTTGAACACACCGGCGCGTCCTGGGCCTTGTCGCCGCCCGCTTTCCACAACGCACCATGTGCGCTGTCTTGCCACTCGCGCAGGATGCCGCTGTGGCAGCTGCCGCAAGTCTCGGGGATCTTGGCATGGTGGGTGGTTGACGCCGGGTCGCTCTTGGGCAGCACATCGTGCTTGCCATGGCAACTGGCGCAGGACGGCGCGGCCTCGGTCAGGCCCGACTTGAGCAAGGCGTGGGCATGCACGCTGCGCTCGTAGTGGCCCATCATGTCTTCGTGGCAGGCACCGCAGGTCTTGATCTGGTTGACCGGCGACAGCGGCGAGGCGGGATCACCGCCCTTGAACACTTCGTGCAGGCTGCCGTGGCAGCTGGTGCAGTCCTTGATCGCTTTCTCGCCACTGGCGCGGCGGCCATGGATGCTGCCAGCGACGGCCTTGAAGGCATCGGCATGGCAGTCCTGGCAGACCTGGGGCTTGACCGCACCGAGTGGGTTGGCGGGATGCTTGACGCCCGGCGCCGCGTCGTGGCAATCGACGCAATCGAGCTTGCGGTGGGCCGAGCGCTTGAAGTGATCCGCAAGCACGCCTATCGGCTTGCCGTCCTCGGACTTCAGCGTGGCGTCGTCGTGGCAGCCCAGGCATTTGTCGGTCAGCGCGGCCGCAGCGGCGGCCGTCTTGGCCGCGGCATCTTCCTTGGCCAGCGCCGGCGGGGCGGCAATGAGCAGCAAGGCGGCCACGGCGACGAAGCTGCTGAGCCAATCAGCGGCGCGCATCTGTAGCCGGCTCCGCAGGGTCGTGGTTGTCGGGGGGCTGGCCCGCCCTGCGTAATCTCTGCGGCTCATCACATTCGCTCCGTCTGGGGGCAATCGGATCAGCGGAAACAAAGTTTGCCCCCTCGCTTGGTCCGGTGCCCCGCCATTCTGACCAGCCGCCTTGCCATGAAATTGACATGCAACAAGTTGGGATCAATGGCCGATACGGCATAACCCGAACGCCTGCCAAGGGGGCCACGGGTCACTGGCCCGCGTCTGGCTGCTGGGCGGTTGCCCTGACTGGCTGATTCAGTCTGGCGCGCCAGGTGCGCCCGGTGGCTCGCCGCTGGTCGGCTGCGGCGCCGTGGCCATGGCCTGGGTCACAAAGGCGTCGACCAAGGTGTCGGCGGCATGGTTGAACATCGGCCCGGCGACGCGGGTCATCCAGCCGCTGTCGAATTCGTAATCCAGTGTGAAGGCCACCTTGCAGGCCTCGGCGCCCAGATCCGTCAGCCGCCACTCGCCTTCGAAGCGGCGGAAGGGGCCGCGCTCCAGCTGTATCGCCATGAAGTGCGGCCGCCGCTTGGGATTGCGGGTGCGCAGGTCGAACTTCACGCCATGCCAGCTCACCCGCAGGTCGGCCGAGACCAGTTGCTCGTCGCGGCTGACGATGCGCGCAGCGGCGCACCAGGGCAGGAAGCGCGGGTAATGCTCAGCGGCTTCGATCAGGTCGAACAAGTGACTGGCGGGCCGCGTCACCAAAGCCGAACGGCGCACGATCATCGTGGTGCCGGCGGGCGCGGCCTAGAACCGCGCGATGCGCCCTTCATCGATCAAGGGCTTGTACAAGGCTGTGTCAAAGTCGATGCGATCACGCAGCGCCTGCGGTGTGGACGCAGTCATCTCGAAGCCCGCGAACTCGGCACGGCCACGCACCTCGGGGCTGACTATTGCGGCCAGCAGGTCCTGGTGCAGCCGCGCCAGCAGCGGGGCGGGCGTGCCTGCCAATGTGACCAAAGCGGCCCAGGGATGCATCTCCACCGGCGGCCCACCCGCCTCGGCCAGCGTCGGGATGTCGGGGTGGCTGGCCAGCCGCTGCTTGGCGGCCACCGCCAGTGGCCGCAGCTTGCCACTGGCCACCAGGCCGGCCACGCTGTTGATGCTGAAAGCGGTGAAGTCGACATCGCCTGAAGCCACCGCGGTGAACAGTGCGCCCGCATCCTTGAAGGGCACATGCAGCATGCGCAGACCGGCAGCGCGCGCAAACACCTCGACCGCCAGTTGGCTGGCATGGCCATTGCCCAGGCTGGCATAGGTCACCCGGTCAGGGCTCTGGCGCGCAGCGGCCAGCAGGTCGGTGACGCTGCGCAGCCGGTTGCTGCCGCCGGTCAAGAGCATGAAGGTGGCGCGAAACAACAGGGTCAGCGGCGCCAGATCGCGCACCGGGTCATAGGGCAGGCTGGCATGCAGCAGCGGATTGACCGCCAGCGTGGCGGTATCACCCAGGTACAGCGTGTGGCCGTCGGGCGCGACGCGCCGCACGTCGCCGAAGGCCACGATGCCCGAGGCGCCTGGCTTGTTGTCCACCAGCACCGGCTGGCCCCAACGCATCGACAGCCGTTCGGCCATGGCGCGGGCCACCACATCGGGGCCGATGCCCACCGAATACGGCACCACCAGCCGCACCGGCCGCGACGGAAAGCTGTTCTCCGCGGCGGCCCAGGCCGATGCGCCTGGCAGTGCTGCGGCCAGCGCCGCCAACACCGTGCGGCGCTGCAGTTCCAGCGCGCTCAATGAACGACCCTCCGCGCTTTGCGCTCCGGTATTCGCGCTTGGGAGCGGCCCGGCGCGCTCATGCCAACACCTTGCCCAGCAGCGCAGCGGCCGACAGCAGGGCGGCAAACCAGAGTTCCAGACGGAAGCTGCGGAACAGGATGGCGTTGAAAGCCAAGCCCGGTGCGCAGCGCTGGAAGTCACGCCGCAATTGCAGCGCCGAGGGCAGCAGCAGCGCGGGCAGCAGCAGCGCGGCGCTGGCCGCCAGCCAGGCCATCGCCGGCAACAGCGCAAACGGGCCCAGCAGCAGTACGCTGAACAAGGCCCGCGAGCCAGCGTCGCCAAAACACACGGCAAAGGTGCGGCGGCCGACCAGGCGGTCATGGGCGATGTCGCGGTGGTTGTTTACCGCCAGCGCTGCCGCAGCCAGCGAGCCGATGGCCACCGAGGCCAGCACCGTGACGCCGCCGATGTTGCCGGTGAGCACCCAGTCGGTGCCCATCACCGCGACCAGACCGAAGAACACGAACACCGTCAGTTCGCCAAAAGGTGTGTAGGCGATCGGCCGCGGCCCGCCCATGTAGGCCAGCGCCGCCACCAGCGAGGACACGCCGATCGCCAGCACCGGCCAGCCGCGCACCAGCACCAGCGCCAGGCCCAGCGCAGTGGCGGCCAGCGCCACCACGACGATGCCTGCACGCACATGGCGCACGCTGAGCCAGCCGTTGGCGGTGGCACGCGGCAGGCCGGTGCGGGTGCCGCTGCGCTCGCCGCCGCGCACCGTGTAGCCCACGTCGTTCTGCATGTTGGTGATTACCTGCACCAGCAGCGCGGCGCCCAGCACCAGCAGCGCTGCGATCAGGTCGATGGCGCCAGCGCGGGCAAAGCCCAGCGTGGCGCCCACCAGCACCGGGCTGAAGGCCACCAGCAGGCTGTGCGGGCGGATCGCCACCATCCAGGCGGCCCAGGAGCCTGAACGCACCTCCCGACCGTTGATCACCGAGCCTCGATTGGCGGTCATGCCGTCTTCACTCCGCGGTCTGAATGCCTGTAAACATAGGCGGCATTCTGGGCAGCCACGTCGGCAATCAACTTGCGCAAGATCAAGGCCTGACGGCGGTTGCCGCCCAGGTCGGCGCAGCGCGACGGCGTCATGGCGCAGCCTCGGCAGCCGGCCGCGTACCGATGTGGATGCAGGCGATGCCGAAGCTCAGGTTGCGGTAGTGCACATCGTCGAAGCCGGCCTGTTCGATCAGGGACTTGAAGGACCGCTGGTCGGGAAAGCGCCGGATCGACTCGACCAGGTAGGTATAGGCCTCGGGCGACTTGGCGATCCAGGCGCCCAGGCGCGGGATCACGGTGAAGGAGAACAGGTTGTAGAAGGGCCGGATCAGCGCATGCGGTGTCGAGAACTCCAGGCACAGGAAGCGGCCACCGGGCTTGAGCACGCGGTGGATCTCGTGCAAGGCATCCTCGATGCGGGTGACGTTGCGGATGCCGAAGGCGATGGTCAGGGTGTCGACCGAGGCATCGGGCAAGGGCATGGCCTCGCCGGTGCCCTCCAGCCAGTCGATGCCGGCATGACCGCGCGCCTGGCCCACGGCCATCATCGGCACGCTGGGATCGCAGACCGTGACCCGGCGCCCCGGTCCGGCCATCAGCGCCGCCACATCGCCGGTGCCGCCAGCCAGATCGACGATGAATTGGCCGGCGGCGGGCGCGGCCAGGCGCACCAGGCGACGCTTCCACAGGCGGTGGATGCCCATGCTCATCAGGTCGTTCATCAGGTCGTAGCGCGCGGCCACGGCCTCGAAGACGCGGCGGATGCGCTGTTCACGCTCCACCTCGTCCACGCTGTGCTTGCCAAAGGTCTTGGACAGGTCCGTCATGGGGGCGCAGCGTAGCAGAGCAGCCGACCCGCGCCACAGGCGCCACGCGGCTATCTCCGGTTCTCAGCGCCAAGATTGATGTATGTCAATCTGATCGGTTGGGGTGAGCCGGATGCGGCGCAAGCAGGCGGTCCAGGCCGCGGCGCACACCCCGAGCGTGGGCCATCGCGGGTCTTGCTTGATCTGACTCAAGGGGTGGCGGCCCGCGCGGTCTATCGTGACGACACCCGACGGCGATGCCGGCACTACAGGAAGCGCAAGCATGACACCCATGAAGCAAGGATTGCCCGAGGCCGTGCAGGCCTCTCGCCTGGCCGACGGCCTCAGCCCGGCACAGATAAGCACCTTGACCGGCCTGCTCACGCTGCAGGCCTGCGAGCCCGGCGAGGTGCTGTCTGCCGAGGGCCATGCCGACAGCCGGCTGTTTGCCATCGTCGACGGCTCGCTGAGCATCATCAAGAGCCTCGGTTCGATGGACGAGACCTTGCTGGTCACCCTGTCGTCGCGCGACCTGGTGCATGAACTGGGCTTTCTGGACGGTGCGCCGCGCCATGCTTCCTTGGTGGCCGCCACCGCCGCCCGCGTGTTGGTGCTGGAACGGGAGCGGCTGGAAAGCCTGATCGACAGCGATCCGCGGCTGCTGTACGACCTGATGTGCACCATCGTGCGCTCGGTGCACCGGGTGCAGACCACCTTGGCGGTGCAGGCCAACGAGCTGACCAACTACATCGTCAAGCAGCACGGCCGCTATTGAGCCTGGCCAGGCGCAAGCAGCGGCCTGGGTCGCGGCCAGCTTGATGTGCATCATGCAGGCCGTGCCCCAGCCTGCCTAGAGTGCAGCAGCAGGGGGGTGTCATGAGTCCGTTGGGAATAAGCCTGTTGATGCTGCTGGCCTTGGCCGGCTTTGCCGTGCTGGCCTGGCGCAAGTTGCAGGTGGTGATGGCCTTGCAGCCCGAGCTGCGCTGGGATCAGCCCCTGGCGCGCCTGCGCAGCGTGTTGGTCAACGGCTTGCTGCAGCAGCGCATGCTGAAGCGCGAGTGGCGGCCGGGCCTGATGCATGCGGTGATCTTCATCGGCTTCATGTCGCTGCTGCTGCGCAAGCTGCAGTTGATCGCCATCGGCTACGACGAGACGGCAAGCTTTGCTGACTGGTTCGGCGGCCCCTTTGCCGCCTTCAAGGACGGCATCGAGCTAGCGGTGATCGCTGCCGTGGCTTATGCCTTCTGGCGCCGCTTCGTCAGCAAGCCGGCCCGGCTGGAGGCCAATCACGAGGCGGTGCTGGTGCTGGGGCTGATTCTGGTGATCATGCTGACTGACCTGGCTTTCGACGGCTTC
>JBBQZM010000009.1:0-38986 GCA_038207685.1 Burkholderiales bacterium | reverse complement strand
TGGCTGTGGTTTGCGCCTAGCCTGACGAACGAATGCATCGATTTCATTTGTAACCTCATTGGCCAAACGAACTACTAGGACAACCTCAACCAGGAATCCCATGACAGCCACTCAACCGAAGCCATCCGCCGCGCCTTCGACGGCATCCAAGCCCGCTGCGCAGAAAGCGAGCAAGACCACGCCCGACAACCCGACCAAGCCATTGACGCTACCGCAGGAGCGCGAAGGCGCACTGGACTATGTCAACCCCGAGCCCGACCCGGTCATCGAGCGCGCGGCGCGCGACCTCGCCGAGGGCCAGGTCGATACCGACCTGCACGCCACGCCGGGGCTGGACGCTGAACGTCTACGCCAGCACACGCCGGGCGCGCGCGACAAGAAGCCCGGGCCAGCGCGGTGAACCGGCGGGCACACGCTACTCCTTGGGCGCGCTCGGATCGAGCAAGTTGGCGGCGTCCGACCGCTTCCTGACCTCGGCGTCAATCTGCGGCGCAAGATCGTTGACGACCCCGGTGTCCACCGGGCCGCGGGTCACCGCCCGCAGTGGGGCACGCTGCGCTGGCGCGGGCGCCGGTGCGGCCTGTGCTGGCACTGCTGGCGCCGCTGCGCGCTCGGTCAGCTGCACGCGGTAAATCGGCTCGGGCATGTCCATTTCGGCGTTTTCAAGCGCCAGCTTGACGCGACGTATCGCCTCACTGCGCACCATCAGGTAGTCGTGCGAACGCTGGTCAACCCAAGCGAGAAATCGAACCTGCACATTGGAGTCACCCAGCGACGCGATGTGGGCGCGCGGTGGGGGTGTGGGCATCACGCCGTTGAGCGCCGCCAGCTCGGTGGTGCCGATGTCTTGCGCTGCCACCAGATCCTCACCGACGCCGATGCCCACGTCGAACTCGAAGCGCCGGCTCGGATTGCGCGTGTAGTTCAAGGTCACGCTGCGAAAGACCAATGCGTTGGGCAGGCGCAGATGGTTGCCATCGAGCGTCATCAGAATTGTCGCGCGCGAGGTCATCGAAACGACCACGCCCTCGTTGCCGTCGATCACGACATGGTCGCGCGGCGCGAACGGCTGCCGCACGCTCATCAGGATGCCGGCAAGGTAGTTCTCCAGCGTGTCCTTGAAGGCGAAACCGATCGCCACACCAAGCACGCCTGCGGTGCCGAGCAACGCGCCGACGAGCGCGGTGGCATCCAGAATCTCCAGTGCCACCAGAACGCCCAGCGCCGCCACCAGCCAACGTACGGTGGTGCTCGCCAAGTCCCGCATGAAGGGGTTGCGCCATGCCACGCGGTCCAGCAAGGTACGACGCGACAACCAGCCGCCTAGCACCCAGGCCAACCAGACGGCCAGCAGCGCCAGACCGAGAAGCGGTAGCGCAGCGAGCAGCCCGTAGGCTTCATTCATGAGGCGCTCGACGACGACGTCGAGGTCGAACGTCATTGCGACCAAGAACCCGATGGGTCAGCCAAGCACGAGCCCAACCTGAGCAGCGTCGCCCAGGGTGACGGAAACGCGCTGGGCTGGTGCCGCATCTTCAGCGGCCTGTGCGAACGTTCTTGGCTTCGCTCTTGGCCTCGTCGCGCGCGTCCTCCGCCGCTTCCTGCGCGTTGCCCACGGCCTTCTGGGTCTTGCCTTCAACCTGCTTCGCGGCGCCCTTGACTTGCTGCTCGTCGCTGTCGATCAATTCGCCCGTCTTGCGTTGGACCTTGCCTGCGGCGTCCTTGACCGCGCCCTTGACCTGGTTGGTGTTCATCTTGCGACTCCTGGGTGAGAAATGCGGTCGACGCCCCATGCGTCGGCCTGCATGAATTCTGGCTGCCACAGCTGTTCGCCCCTGTGGGACGAATGCGCAAACGCTTGTCGGCGCACACCTACGCGGGTCTGCGGCACGGATAGCGTAGGAATGCGCCGACCGCAGCGGCTGCTGTGCGCCGACATGCCGGCGAGGCCCCGTGGGGGGTGCTGCGGCGCGATCGGCGGCCATCATGGGCACGCTCTGGCAAGCGTTGCTGGGCACGCTCTGGCAAGCGTTGCACTCCGCAGGTTCAAGCCAAAAAGCAGATTCACATGGCCAGAATCGCCATGGGAACCGTTCGTCGATCTGGGCATGTTGGCCTGGCTGCTGGCCGGGCGCCGCAGGCCACCCAGGCAGAGCGCGACTTGCCCACCGGGCTGGACCCGGTTTCGGTGCTCGTGGTCGAGACCACCGTGCCGGCGCATGGCAGCGTGAACCTGAGCATCCTGCTCGTCGCGGCAACCGAGGTGGCGCCGCTGCGCGCGCTGGTCGACCGCTGCCAGCGGCCCGCGACGACCGAGCGCGCGCAAAGCCTGTCGGACGTGCTCGCACGCATACGGCTGCGCGGCCGGTGCCCGGGTGGATCGCCGACTGCTGTGGCGCCACAGCATCGGCGGCGATCGTCCGATCATGCTGGTGAGGATCGCCGATAGCGAGGGCATCGCGACGGTGCGCCACCTCGACGAGGCGGCCTATGTCTTTGAAGTCGACGGCGCCACTGGGCCCACGCCGCGGCCGTGGACAAACATGCCGGCCAACCCCGGCTATGGCTGCATGGTCACCGAATCGGCCGGCGGCAGCATCCGGGCCGGCAACAGCAAGCTGCACCAGATCATCGCCGGCTTGAACGCTGCGGGCTACATCCAGGCCTGCCCGCCGGGCATCCGCGAGAACGACCGGCACACAACCCTGCGGCGGTCTGGACGCTGATGGCCTTTGCGCAACAGCGCGACGCCGCCTGGACGTAGCGCCTGTTCGAGGCGATCAGCCCCGCGCACCGCAGCGCGGAACCCGCGCACGCTGCGGCCTACGCGCTCGAACCCTTCGTGGTGGCGAGTGACCACTACAGCCAGCCGCCGCACGGCGGGCGTGGTGGCTGGAACTGGTCTACCGGCGCCGCCTCCACTGGCCAACACACAGGCCACCACGCCATCCAGCGCGCCAGCCGCGACGTCTGCGGATCGCTGCGAGCGCAGGCCGCCAGCTTGATGGCCTCGGACGGGGTCACCCCGGTCTGCCGATCGGCGCGGCGCCGATGGTGACTGCACTTCGAACGCGCCAGCGCGAGCCCAACCGAAGCCTCCTAGCGCCCAGGCCCGCCTCCCCGCAGCGCCGTCAGCTCGTCGATCAAGTGCAGCAACTGCTCGTGATCGACCGGCTTGACGAGGTGCCGGTCGAAGCCCGCCAATGCGGTGGCGCAACGGTCCATCGGCTGGCCCCAGCCGGTGAGCGCGATCAACACCATGCTGCAGTGCGCGGGCGACGCGCGCAGCCGGCGCGCCAGGTCCAGTCCGCTCATGCCGGGCATGCCGATATCGAGCACAGCGGCTTCGGGCGCAAAGGAATCGGCATCCGCCAAGGCCTGCGGACCATCGTGAGCCACCCGCGTGAGGTGGCCTGCCAGCTCAAGCAGCATCGCCAGGGAGACGGCGGCGTCCCGGTTGTCGTCTACCAACAGCACACGCCGCCCGTTGCTCGCGGTGTTCATGCCTGACGTGCGGCAATCCGCGTACCGCGACCAGGCCGTATAGCCCCGAGCTTGGCGTCGCCACTTCAAGCGGGTTGGATCGAACCACCTTGCGGCCCGCCCTCAGACCCCGCGCTCGACGCCTTGGCTGGCGTAAAACCCGAGGGCCGCTCGTACACGCCGATCAGGCAGCCGCTGGCCAAGCCACACGCGGTCACGGCCGCGCCAGTGCGTCACAACCTGGGGTTTGTGGCAATGGCTCACCCGGCCCTTGGAGGCTGTCGGGCGTTGGTGCGGGCTCGCTGCGCAGGCCCAACGCGTTCGCGTGCACCAGCGCGTGCGGCGTACGCGAATCGGCATCCTCGACGATCAGTACAAGCGCACGCGCACGCGCGCCGGCCGGCATCCCGCGCCATCGCAGCGGCGGCGACAAGCCTCCGCCGTCGGCGCTGCAGCGCCGGGGCGGTGTGAAGTGGTCGGCGAATGCCGAGCTGCGCAGCTCGATCGCAGTCATGCCCTGGCGCAGAACCACGCGGTGTTGCAGCGTGTTCGTCAGGCCGCTGCGCACATCGCTCAAGGCTTCACCGATGGCGTCGGGTAGTTGTTCCAGCATGCGCCGGATCAGCAAGCGGCATGCCGTCCTACGTGTGCCATCCGTGCCCGCTGACAGCGCGGCGCCCTGCGCCTGCCTACGCTTTGCACATGCCCCTCATTCAGGAGATGACCATGAGACTCGTTCGTTCAACCACTGCCTGCAGCCTCGTCGCGGCGTTCGCGCTGTTCGCGGGCTGCGACGACAGAACCGCGCCGAAGCCATCCGTGCCGACGCCAAAGGTGAGCAGTCAGAGCGACAGCGTGCCGTTCACCTCCGGTGGCTCCGACGCCTCGCTGCCCGATGCCAAGGCCGCCCTGGCCACCACTGACGCGCACGCCGATAAATCGTCGCTGCCGAGCACGATGAGCGAGCAGCAAAAGTCCACGGCCATGCCGCTGCCGGGCCAGGCGAACGACCATTCGAGTCCGGCCAAGGCCGACAAGCCCGCCAGCCAGTAAAACCCAGGCGAATGACGCCAAGCACCACCAACCTACAACTACAAGCTCAAATACCCTGCCCGCCGTCACCGGCAGGCGGGGCCTTCACATTGTCGTGATGATGCTGAGGGGCGGCAGGTGTTGGCGCCGCGCGGCCAATCCATCGGCTGCGCTGGCGTTGACGATCAGAGCTGCGCGCCCAACAGCGATGCGGCATTCTCCCAGAGCTTCTCACTCAGCGGCCGGTTGCGCCAGGCTTCGAGTGTGATCGGCTTTGACTTCGCCCAATCGGCCTCGAACACTTCGCGCTGGCGCTGCGCGAAGCCGCGGTGCAGCACGTTCAGGTTGGCCTCGTCGTTGAGGCTGAACGAGCGGTTGTCGAAGTTGGTCGATCCTACCGAGGAGATCAGTTCATCGATCACCAGGCTCTTGACGTGAAACATCGTGGGCTGAAATTCCGCGATCTGCACACCGGCGTCGAGCAGATCGCCCCAGCGTGCGCGCGACGCGCGACGCACGGTTGCGGTGTCGATGTGTTCGCCGGGTGCGATCACCCGTACCTTGACGCCGCGCCGGGCAGCGTCGACCAGCGTGCGGATTGCGATGTCGTCCGGCACAAAGTACGACGCCGACAGGTCGATCGTGTGTTTGGCCGCGGTGATCGCCAACAAGTACATCAGGTGCATGCTTTCCGCGCCCCCCGACGGCGAACTGCTGAACATCTGTGCCGCCTGGTCGCCTGCGGATTTCAGGGCCGGGAAGTAGTCGTCGCCGTGCAGCACCGTACCGGTGGCGCGGATCCAGTTGTCCATGAACACAGACTGCATTTGCGCCACCGCCGGGCCTTCCACCCGAAAGTGCATGTCGCGCCACTCGTTGGGGTTGCGTGCGTCGCCAAGCCATTGGTCGGCGATGCCGACGCCGCCGGTGAAACCGACCTTGCCGTCGACCACCAGCAGCTTGCGGTGCGTGCGGTTGTTCAGCCGCGAGAGATTCGACCAGTGCGGTTTGTGGAAACGTTCGACGGCGATGCCGGCACTTTTCATGCGGTCAATCATCGCGGCGTCCATCTTGACGCTACCCACCCAGTCGAGCAGCACGTGCACCTTGACGCCGGCACGCGCACGCTCTGTTAGAGCCTGCACGAATTCCTCGCCAATCGAGCCGGACCAGTAGATGTAGGTCTCGAACGTGATCGTGCGCTGCGCACTGCGTATCGCGGCCAGCATCGGCGCAAAGATGAGATCGCCGTTGACCAGCGTCTCAACGCGGTTGCCTTCAAGCAGCGGCGGCCCGAGCAGCGCCGACAGCGAACGTCGGAATTCGGCGTCGTCGGATTCGTACAGCCGCGGCAGATCCCGCTCGATCTTCTTCTCGCCGCTTACAAAATTCATGAACAGCAAGGTCGCGGCCAGCGTCACGCCGGCGCTGCCCAGCGCGATGATCACGTGCTTCTTGTCGATGCGCATCGTTCAACCGCCTCCGGTGGTCGCGCGGTGCAGGACTTGCGCGCACGCGAATGGAAGTATGCAGGATGCCGGCGCCGCGACATGCGGCTCGCAAGTGGGCTTCGCCAGCCTGGCCGCGCATCTGACCGACCCTAAACCGGTAACGACATGTTCGGCCACGCCGCCTGCGACGCGTTGCTGAAGGAGATGCCAGCCTGACGCCGGCATGACGGAGCGAACCAATCTGCGCGAAACGGACGGTGGTCGCGTACAGGGCCGTTCCGTAAGCGCCTGTCGCGAAAGGCACTTTTGAAACAAAGCGCACCCATCGGCGCGTAAGGTACGACCACCCCATCACCCGATGCGCCAGGCTGGCGTTGCGCCGACGCGGCGCGTCGGTGCCGAGTCACCGGCGAACCGAGCGGCCGCGTGACAAGGGCTTCATTTGCGGGCGGGCGAACGGCCGGCTTTCTCCGCATCACGCAACGCCTGCGCTTCGCGCTCGTTATCGGGCGCGGCGTCACGTGCGGCCTTGTCGACGCGGCCAGAGTCGACAAAGTCCTCGACCGATTCGCGGTGCCGGCGCGCCGCGGTGTAATTGCCTTCGCCCTGCAGCTTCGCGCCACCCAGGCTGTCACTGTCGTTGCCGGCCTTGGCGCCACGGCTGGCGTTGCGGTCGTCGCGCGTGGCGTCTGGCGTGGGCGACGTCGTCTCAGCCTTACCGCCTTGAGACGGCTGCGGCTGGTCTTTGCTGTTCTTCATGGGAGAGCTCCTTCTGGGGGTTGGCCGCTGCAGGTGGATGCCTGCTCGGCGGCAGGTGCCGCTCGCCTGGCAGCAAGCCAGGCGGCGGCGATGGACAGCACAAGCGCTGCGAGCGACAAGGCCGGCGCCACGTCGGGCGGCGGCGCGCCGTCGGCGCTGCGCAGCACCCAGCCCACCAACAGCAGCGAGGCGGCCAGCGCCTGGCCGGCGCCATGGATGCGCCAGGCCGAGGCATGCGCCTGCGCGCCCGGCAGCCTGACCGCGCGCCGCCAGGCCCACAGTGCGACGGCCAGCGTGGCCAGCCACGCCAAACCCGTAAGGTCACAAGCGGCAATCCACAGCATGGCATTGCTTGTGGCCAGCGCCAGCGCGTCAAAGATTGCGGCCGCGCCCAGCAAGAGCAACTGCAGCCCCAGCAGCGGCACATCGTCGAACTCGGTGCGCAGATCGGCTTCCATGGTCTAACCTTTCTCCAGTGTCGATGGGGTACAGCAAGGCGGGTGCCAGTGGTGCCCGAAACGCCGGCAGCGCGCCGCGCCCTTGCCGCCCTTACGCCCTTACGGCCCTAAGCCCCTAAGGCCCTACGCCCCTACGCCCCTACGCCGACGCTGCCATGCGCCGGCGCCGCTCCACCGACTCCACGCGCAGCGTCTGGCGGTACTTGGTCACGGTGCGCCGCGCCACCTTCAACCCCTGCTGCGCAAGCAGTTGCGTGATGCGTGCATCGCTCAGGGGGTCTTCGGGGCTCTCGGCGGCGATGATGTCCTTGATGAGGCTGCGGATCGCGGTGCCCGTGCATTCGCTGCCATTGGCCGTGACCATCGCGCGCGAGAAGAAGTACTTGAGCTCGTAGACGCCGGTGGGCGTGGCCATGAACTTGTCGTTGGTCACGCGCGAGACGGTGCTCTCGTGCACGCCCACCTCCTCGGCGATCTCGCTCAGCCCCAGCGGTTTCATCGCCATCGCGCCGTATTCGAAGAAGTTGCGCTGGCGCTTGACGATCGCCTGCGCCACTTCAAGGATGGTGCAAAAGCGCTGCTCCACGTTGCGCAGCGTCCAGCGCGCCTCTTGCAGGTGCGAGCCCATCTGCGCATTCCCCTCCGAGCGGTGGCGTTGGTACAAACGCGCATAGACCGCGTTCAAGCGAATGCGCGGCACGATCGCCGGGTTGAGTTGCACCGTCCATTTGCCACGCAGCTTGTGCACGACCACATCGGGGATCACGTAGGCCACGCGCGCCGAGCCAAGGCGCCATCCCGGGTGCGGGTCGAGCTGGCGGATGCGCTCGCAGGCCAGCTGAACCAGCTCCTGCGGCTCACCCAGCGCGCGCGCCAGGCGCGGCGTATCGCGCGCCGCCAGCAGCGGCAGCTGTTCTTCGACGATGCGCAGCGCCAATGAGCGCAGGCGCGGGCATTCCAGCGCCGGCAGCTGCAAGGCGATGCATTCGCCCACGCTGCGCGCGGCCACGCCGGCAGGTTCGAGCGACTGCACGGTCTGCAGCGCCTGCGCCATTTCGGTCGGTGTGGCCGGGGGCGCCAGCTCGGCCAATTCACCCAGCGAATCGAGTGCTGTGCGCAGGTAGCCGTCATCGTCCAGAGATTCGACGATTACCAGGGCCAGCAGTGCCTCGCGCGGCTGCAGCTTGCACAAGCCGAGCTGGCGCTGCAGATGGGTGTTGAGCATGGTCTCGATCGGCATCAGATCGAGCGCGCCGAGTGCGCCGTCGGCACCGCGCCGCGCGGCCGCGCCGATGTCGGCGTTCCACAGGTCGCGGTCGCTCGCCCCGGGATCGGTCTCGAAAACTTCGTCGCCCGGGGCCGCGAACGCCTCGTCTGGCAGGTCGTCAGGCAGTTCGCGCACCGAAGCAAGGTCGAGCGCAGTCGCCGACGCCTGGCTGCCGATCGACGTCTCGCCGGGCTCGGCGCTGACGCTGTCCGCGCCGTACAAGGGCATGTCTGCCAAACCCGCAGCCGGGCTGGTGTCGCCGTCGCCCTCGTCCTCGTATTCGAGGAAGGGGTTCTTCTCCAGCGACTGGCGCACCAGTGCGGCAAAGTCCAGCGACGACATCTGCAGCAGGCGCACGGCATGCTGCAGCCGCGGTGACAGTGTCTGGCTTTGCCGGTGCTCGGCGCGCATTTGCAAGGCGGGCATGCGGTCTCCTCATCAGGGCCCGGCGGCCGCGGGCAGCGCCGCGCGGCTGACGAATGCACTGGAACCGCAACAACCATGCCAACCACCTGGCGCGCCGATTGCCCGGGATCGCCCGGGACACCAATGTCCTGTCCTGACGCCGCACGGCAATCTTTGCGGCAAAGTGTGCCGAATATCACAAGCTGACATCGACAAGCACCGCACCCCACCGGGCCCATGCCCTGACGACATCCACGCTATCGACATGCCTGCCCACCCTCCTGATCGCCAAGCCGCAGCCGCCCGCAACTCACGCCGCTGGTGGTTGGCGGCCGCGCTGCTGGGCGTGGTCGTGGCGGGTCCGGGCTGCGCGGCATGGCGGCTGAGCCGCTCGGTCGAACTGGCCCGGCAAAGTGAACCCTTCCAGCAGCCGCTGCAGCAGCCAGTCCTGCGCATGCTGGTAATCGGAGACAGCACCGCGGTGGGTACCGGCGCCTCTCGCCCCGAGACCAGCCTGGTCGGGTTGATGGCGCGCAGCCACCCGCAGCTGCAGGTCGACAACCGGGCGCGCGACGGCGCCTCTTGGGCCGATCTGCCGGCGCAGATGCCCACGCTCGCCACCGGCGCGCCGCGCTATGACGTGGTGCTGATCCAGGCGGGCGGCAACGATGTGATCCGCCTGCACGATCTTGACGCCGTGGCGGCCGATATCGAACAGGTGGTGGCACGTGCTTCGGTCATCGGCCGCACGGTCATCGTGATGCCCAGTGGCAACGTAGGCAACGCGCCGATGGTCTTTGCGCCGCTGTCGTGGTGGCTGTCGCACAGATCACGCGCGCTGCACCGCAGCGTGAAGGCCGCCGCGGTGCGCCATGGCGCGCGCTATGTGAACCTGTACCACGCGCCGCGGAACGATCCATTCGTTCAGCAGCCGGGCCTGTTTGCCGCCGATGGCCTGCACCCCAGCGATGCCGGTTACGCGTCGTGGTGGCGTGAACTGCGGCAACAAAGCGGGCTTGACGCGCTGCTGGCGCCCGCGCGCTGAAAAACGGCGCGCCCCACATCGTGCGAAGATCTCCTCGCTCGCAACGGGCCAGGGGGCCTTTTGCGCAGCTTGCTCACCCTCACGCCTTGGCCACGATCCGTTCGCGACTTCTGCTGCTCGTCCTTGCCGTGCTGCTGCCGACACTGGCCGGCATGGGTTGGTTGATCGCGCGCACTTATGCGGCTGAGCGCCAGGCGAACGAGCGCACGCTCAGCGAGACGTCACGCGCGTTGGCGCAGGTGGTGGACGCCACGCTGGAGCGCTACGCCACCGTGGCCCGCGTGCTCGCGCGGTCGTCCGAGCTGGACGAGGCACCGGCGCTGGACATGGAGGAGCTGACGCGCTTCGAACAGCGCGCTCGGCGTGCCCTGGTGGGCCAGGCCGGTTGGGTCGAGTTGCGTGACATTCGCGGCGTGCTGCTGAGCACGCACGCGCTTGGCGCCAGCGACGGCCACCCGGCGGCTGGCACCGCGCTGGCCACCGACGGCCATGTGAAACCGCTGCAGCAAGAGCAGGATCAGCGCGCCTCGCATGCCGCGATCGTCGAGCCCGTCTTGCGAGACGGGCAGGCGGTGCTGAATGTGGTGGTCGCGGTGCCGCCGATCGAACTGCAGCGTGTCATCGACCGGCAGGATTTGCCGCCAGACTGGGTCGCGACGGTGCTCGATCAACGCGGTATCGTCGTCGCCCGCCACCCCGGCGGCCTGGCCTATGTCGGCAGATCGGCCACGCCGGACCTGTTGCAAACCATTTCGAAGCAGCCGCAAGGCCCGTTCGAATCGGTGTCGCTCGACGGCATGCCGACGATCGGCTACCACAGCCGCACACGGCGGGGCTGGACCTTCCTTGTCGCGATGCCGCGCAGCGAATTCGCCGCGCGGCCGCCCACGGCCGTGGTGCAAGTGGCGCTCGGCGCACTGACCTTGCTGGGGCTGTCGGTCGCACTGGCCATTGGCGTGGCGCGGCGCATCGCACGTCCTGTGCAACACCTGGAGCTTGCCGCTGCGCAAATGCGCGCCGGTGAGCTGGTGCCGTCCGGGCGCACCGGCATCGCAGAGTGCGACGCCGTACGCGCGGCGCTGGTCGACGCCTCGACCAGCTTGAAACATGGCCGCGAAGAGCTGGAGCAACGCGTCGCAGAGGCCGTGCAGCGCACCCGCGCGGCCGAGCAACTGGTGTCGCAACACCAGCGGATGGAGGCGCTGGGCCGGCTGACCGGCGGCGTGGCGCATGATTTCAACAACCTGTTGGGCATCATCGGCAACAACGCCCACCTCATCCAGCGCCACGCGCAAGCGCCACAGGTGCAGGCGCAAGTGGCCGCCACGCTCCGCGCGGTGGAGGCAGGCAGCCGTCTGACGCAGCACCTGCAGCGCATCGCGCGCCGGCGCAGCGTGAGCCCGCGACACGTGGCGCTGGCACGCTGGCTGCCCGAACTGCAGGAGATGCTGCGCGGCTTTCTCGGCCACGGCATCGAGACATCGGTGCAGATCGAGCGCGACACGCGCCCGGTGCATGTGGACCCCGGTGAACTGGAGCTGGCGCTGATCAACCTTGCGCTGAATGCCCGCGATGCGATGCCCCACGGCGGAGAGTTGCGCCTGCGCGTGCGCAGCGCGCAGGTCGGCGAGGCCGCCGGCCTGCTGCCGGGCGACTACGTGCTGCTGACCGTGGGCGACGACGGCCAGGGCATGGATGCCGAGACGGTGGCGCATGTCTTCGAACCTTTCTTCACCACCAAGCCGATGGGCAAGGGCACCGGGCTGGGGCTGAGCCAGGTGCATGGCTTTTGCGTGCAGGCCGGCGGCACCGCGCGCATGGACAGCACGCCGGGGCTGGGCACTACCGTCACCCTCGTGCTGCCCGCGGCGGCGCACGCCGACGCTGAAGCCGCTGCGGGCGCGGCCGCTTCAGCGGTGATCGCCCACGTCGAGCCAGCCTCTCTCGCAGGCGCGAGCGTACTGCTGGTCGAGGACGATGCAGAACTCGCCGACGTGACCACCGCGCTGCTCGAAGCGCATGGTGCGACGGTGGCACACGCCGCCGACGCCGATGCCGCACTGGTGCTGCTGCGCGCGGGCGGCAGCGTCGACGTGGTGCTCAGCGATGTGGTGATGCCGGGCGCGATGGACGGCGTGGCGCTGGCGCACGAGGTTCGCCGCATCTGGCCGTCGCTGCCGCTGGTGCTCATCAGCGGCTATGTCGGGCGTGCCGCACAGGCGCATGATTTCACCGTACTGCGCAAGCCCTGCGCGCCGCAGGCGCTGTTGGCCGCGCTGCGCGACGCGATGGCCGGCCGCGGCGCAGCGGTCAATGCGGGCCTCAACGCGGACGGCTGAGCGTCGGCGGCACGTGCGGGTCGGGCGGGCCGGCGTCGGGTTCGTCCAGCGGCGGCGTCGGCACATCGGGCTCGGGGTTGGGGGTACGCGCGGGATGCGGTTCGCGTGGCTCATGCTGCGACTGAGCGCTCCACAGCCGAGCGGCGGGTACGGCAACGTCGCCCAGAGTGTGGTGTTCAATGCGGGTGGCTTGCATGGTGAGTCCTCGTCCTGCCTGGTACCCCAGGGTACACGGGTCTTTCGGCAATTCATGCGGCAAAAGATTCTGCCGCACACCTGTGGTTGAGCGAAGACCTCTCCGGGCATGCCGGATGCCATGGGCAGGCCAACACCACCCAGCCCGAAAGGACAAGCACCATGACCGCCGAGGACGTCACCATCAATGCACTGACCAACTTGATCGAAGTCTGCAAGGAAGGCGAACATGGGTTTCGCCTCTCGGCCGAGCAGCTCGGGTCTACGGACATGGCCGACATCTTCATCGGCTGTGCCGAGCAGTGCCGACTGTCAGCGGTGGAGTTGCGCGCACTGGTCCAACAACTGGGCGCCCCTGCGGAAACCGGCGGCACTGCCGCCAGCGCACTGATGCGCGGTTGGGCCGCGCTGAAAGGCGCGCTCCTCGGTTGCACCGACGACCAGATCCTCGACGCCATGCAGCACGCCGAAGACCGCGCGCTGGCGCGCTACCGCGAAGTGCTGGAACGCAATCTCACGCCCATCGCGCGCGCGGTGGTGCAAAACCAGCTTGCCGAGGTGCAGCACCACAGCGACCTGGTGCAGGCGCTGCGCTTGCGCACGCGCATGGCAGCGGCCTGATGCGCGCCGCACGGTGTCTGGCCTAGACTTGCAGCGCGCAGGCGCCTTGTCTGAGCAGCCCGGGAAGCGAATGCACCACAGCACCGGCCCGAGAACACCAACAGCTGAACCGGGTGAGCCGCTGAGCACGGCTGAGCGCAGCGCGCCATCACAGGCCGCCGAGCGCCAGTGCCGCTGCTACGAAACGGCGCTGGCGAATACGCCGGTGATGCACTGCATCTTCGATCTCGACCAGCGCATGGTCTACGTCAACCCGGCGGTCGAGCGTTGGCTAGACCGCGTTGCGGCGGACATCGTGGGCAAGGATGCACGTGAACTGGGCTTGCCAGCGCATGTGTTGCAGGCGCAGTGCGAGGGGCTGGACCGCGTGATCGCCAACGGCGAGACCGTGGTCGTCGATATGGTCCTTGCTGGTGCAGACGGCGATCGCAGCCACCGCTGCCAGTTCCAGCCCGTGCGCGACGAGCAGGGCCGCATCGAGGCCGTGGCCGGCTCGATGATCGATATCTCCGCCCAACTTCGCGCACAGGCCGCGCTTGGGCAAGACGAAGAGCGTTATCGGCAACTGGCCGAAGCCCTGCCGCAGATCGTATGGGTGCGCACCGCCGAGGGCAAGCTCGACTATTTCAACCAGCGCTGGTATGACTACACCGGTTGCACACCCGCGCTCGACAAGGGGCGCAGCTGGGCCAGCTGCATGCACCCCAACGACCTGCCGGGCACGCTGGCGCGCTGGCAGCAGGCGCTGCATGTGGGCCAGCCCTTTGAAACCGAATACCGGTTACGCGACGCGCAGGGCCGCTTCCGCTGGTTCCTCGGGCGCTCGTTGCCGGTACGCGACGCGGCCGGCCACATCCTGCGCTGGGTGGGCACGGCCACCGACATCGAGGAATTCAAGCAACTGCAATCGCACAAGGTCCGGCTGGCGCAACTGGTGGAACACAGCCAGGATTTCATCGGCATGGCCGGGCTGGATGTCCCCGGGCTATACCTCAACCCGGCCGGTATGGCGCTGGTGGGCATCGACGACACGGCCGAGCTGAAACAGATGAACATGCTCGATCTCGTTCACCCGCTCGATCGCGCCGGCCTGGACCGGGCGCAGATCGAGGCGATGATGAGCCAACGCGGCAGCCAGCGCGAAATCCGCCTGCGCCACGCAAAGACCGACGAACCGATCTGGATCGACTGGCGTGTCTTTCCGGTGCGCGACGCCACCGGCCAGGTCAATGCGCTGGGCACGATCAGCCAGGACATCCGGCAGCGTCGCGCGAGTGAGGCACGACAGCGCCAGCTGGTGGACGAGCTGAGCGAGGCCGACCGGCGCAAGGACGAGTTCCTTGCCACGCTCGCGCACGAGCTGCGCAACCCGCTGGCGCCGATCGTCAACGCCACGCGGCTGCTGGGCCGTGGCGACCTGCCGGCACAGCAGACAGCTGAGCTGGCGCGAATGCTCGAGCGGCAGGTGGCGCAGGTGGTGCGGCTGGTCGACGACCTGATCGACGTCAGCCGCCTCAGCCTGGGCAAGATCGCGCTACAGCGCGACAGCGTCGACCCGAACGATGTGGTGACCGATGCCCTGGCCATGGCCAGCCCGCTGGCGCAGGAGAAGCGCCAGCAGGTGCACGTCGACATCGCGCCGCAGCTGCCGCGCCTGCACGCCGACCGGCTGCGGCTGACGCAAGCGCTGGGCAACCTGTTGCACAACGCCTGCAAGTTCACGCCCGAAGGCGGGCGCATCGAGGTACAGGTCTGCGTGCGCGGCGCCGAAGTGGTGCTGACGGTGCGCGACAACGGCATCGGCATCGCGGCCGACGATCTGCCGCGCTTGTTCCGCATGTTCGGCCAGCTCGGGCGCGACGCGCCGATGCAATCCGGGCTCGGCATCGGCCTGTCGCTGGCGCGCTCGATGGTGGAACTGCACGGTGGGCGCATCGAAGCGCACAGCGCCGGCGCAGGGCAAGGCTGCGAGTTCGAGCTGCGGCTGCCGGTGCAGACGCAGCAGACCGTTGACGATGCGCGATCGGACAAAACGGAAGCCACTGCCGCTGGGGCCGCAGCGCACACCGGTCTCCAGGCGCGCCCGCGCCAGTGCGTACTGGTGGTCGACGACAACGAGGATGCCGCCGCGTCGCTGGCGATGCTGCTCGAGATGGAGGGCCATGAAGTTGCACAGGCCTTCAGCGGCGAACAGGCGCTGGCGCTGAGCGCGGCGCGGCGCCCGGACGTGGTGCTGCTCGACATCGGCATGCCCGGCATGAGCGGCCACGACGTGGCGCGCGCGATGCGCCAGCGCGACGGCGCCAACGCGCCGTGGCTGGTGGCGCTTACCGGCTGGGGCCATGCCGGCGACCGCGAGCGCTCGCGCCAGGCCGGCTTCGACGCCCACCTCGTCAAGCCGGTGAGCATCCAGGAACTGCTGGCACTGCTTGCCGAATGGGAGGCCGGCGCACCCTGAATCTGGCGCGCGCACCAGCCTCCAGATTCAGCTAAGTCAAACAGAGGCAGCGCGCGCCGGCACGCGTTAGGTCGGTGGCGCTTGTCTGACTGCCACACCAGAAGATTGCCCATGGTCTGGTCTACCTTCGGTGAACGGACCTTGTCCGTTGGAAGTACATGCCGCCGCGCGTTCGCAAGCTCGCCGACCCGATCATAGAGACGCGGCGAAAAGAGATCGCCGAGATGACGTTTCTGATGAAGGACGTCGCTGCCAGGTGAGCAGGCGCCCGGGTAACGGAGGGGTGGTCTGCGCGCCTGGCGCAGACGCCAACCCACCCGCAGTCGTTGCGGGCAAGCCGCTTGCCCCGCTTGGGCTGGGCAACAGACAACATTGGGCTTCGACCATGGCTGCAAGATCAATCGCTTCGCTGACGCTGGGATTCGGCCTGGTGTCGATCCCCGTGAAGTTGTACGCCGCTACCGAGAGTTCGGCCACCGTGCGGTTCAACCTGCTGGCGCCCGACGGCGGGCGCGTACGCCAGCAATATGTTGCTGAGAAGGACGGCAAGGTGGTGCCGCGCGCCAGGATGGTCAAGGGCTACGAATTCGAAAAAGACAAATTTGTGCTTTTCGAGGCCGACGAGCTGAAGGCGCTGGAAGGCGCCGGCAGCCACGCGGTCGACATCGTCGCCTTCATCCCAGCCACCGCGATCGACCCGGTGTACTACGACAAGGCCTATCTGCTCGCGCCCGACAAGCGTGGCGACAAGACCTATGCGCTGCTGCTCGCGGCGATGCGCAAGAGCGGGCGTTGCGCGCTGGCGCGCTGGACCTGGAAAACCAAGCAGTACGTGGTGCAAGTGCGCGCGGCCGAAGGCGGCATGGTGCTGCAGCAGCTTTTTTATGCCGACGAGGTGCGGCGGCCCGAAGACCTGGGTATCGCACAGGTCGACGTCAAACCCGCCGAACTGCAGCTCGCGTTGCAACTGATCGACCAGGTCAGCGAAGACGACTACGACCCGACGCAGTACGTGAATGAGGAAAAACAGCGGGTGCTGGCCGCCATCGACCGCAAGATCACGGGCCGGGAGGTGGTGGCCTCGGCCCACGACGAAGCGCCGCGCAGTGGTGCGCAGGTGATCGACCTGATGGCCGCCCTGCGCGCGAGCCTGGCGGGCAAGGGCGCGCCGGCCAAGAGCACGAAGCGGGCCGCGACAGCGCCGCCGGCACGTCAACCTGCACGCAAAGGCGCAAAACGCTCGTCTGGCCGCAACACCGAGAGCAAGGACCGCGCTTCCGCGCAGGCGCGCGAACGCGCATGAATGCGTCAGGCGCTGGCGCGATGGCCTACAGTCTGCGCCGCGTACAGGCGCTGGCAGGGCTGTCGCGCGCCGCCGTGGCGGGCTTGGTGGCCCAGGGTTTTGTGGCGCCGCAGCGCGGGCCGGGGCATGCGTGGCGGTTCTCGTTCCAGGACCTGATGCTGCTGCGCACCGCGCGGCGCCTGCAGGCAGCCCAGATACCGCCGCGCCGGATCGTGCAGGCGCTGGAACGCCTGCGCGCCACCTTGCCGCCTGACCGCCCGCTGACCGCCCTGCGCATTACGGCGCTGGGCGCGCAGGTGGCGGTGCGCGACGCGCAAGGCGTCTTCGACGCCGCCTCGGGCCAGCGGCTTTTCGAGTTCGATGCTGCGCCGCACTTGGCCCGCGCGTGCACGGTCGATTTGACCCGTCCTGCACCCGCTGCCGACGCTGACGTGCGCGACAGGTCGCGCAGCGACGCCCATCCCGCCGCTGATGCCAGCGCGCAGATCGATGCCGCGCTTGACCTCGCCGCCACCTTGTGTGAGCAGGGGCGTTTCGAGGCCGTCGTCGCGCTGTGCGACCAGGCACTGGCAAGCGCGCCCATGATCAATGGGGCGTATCTGCTGCAACCGGCTTTGCACACCGCGCTGCTGGCCTACAACCGTGCGCTCGCGCTCGATAATCTGGGGCGTCTGCCCGAGGCATTGGCCGGCTACGCGCAATGCCTGGTGCTGGACCCCTCGCTGGCCGATGCACACTACAACCTGGCACGGCTGTTCGAACAAACCGGCGACCTGCGCAGCGCTGTGCGCCATTTCAACGCCTGCCGCAGGCTGCTGAAGCCGCCATCGTGAGCGCTGATTGCGGTGATCGCGCCGACCCGCTGGCGCGCTACCGCGCCAAGCGTGATTTCACGCGCACGAGTGAGCCGCCAGCCGACCGCGTCGACCGCAGGCGCGGCGGTTCGCGCGCGGCGGCACCCCGCGGGGCGCCGGCCTTCGTGATCCAGAAGCACGCTGCGCGAAGGCTGCACTATGACCTGCGGCTGGAGATCGACGGCGTCTTCGTCTCCTGGGCGGTGCCCTAGGGCCCGAGTCTGGACCCGCAAGACAAACGCCTGGCGGTGCCCGTGGAAGACCACCCGCTGTCGTACGGCAACTTCGAGGGCACGGTGCCGCCTGGCGAATATGGCGCGGGTAGCGTCGTCGTGTGGGACCGCGGCACCTTTACCTCCGCGGTCGATCCTGCGCAAGGTCTGCGTGACGGCAAGTTGCCATTCACGCTGCAGGGCCACAAGCTGCAAGGGGCGTGGGAACTGGTGCGCACCGCCAAGCCCGGCGAGCGACAGCCCACCTGGCTGCTGTTCAAGAAGCGAGACCCGCACGCCAGGCCGTGCATCGAATACGACGTGCTCGACGCGCTACCCGGCAGCGTCATCGCCAAAGCCTTTGCCGAAGGCGCGGACACCGGCCGAAGCATGCGCGAACCGCGGCGGGCGGAAGGCGCCGATGCCCGCGACGCTGGCGCCGCAGTTGGCCACGCTGGCGGCCGCCGCGCCGACGTCGGCCGATTGGGCCTGGGAGATCAAGTTCGACGGCTACCGGCTGATGGCGCGCATCGACAAGCACGCGCTGCGATTGATCACACGCGGTGGCCACGACTGGTCGGCCAGGATGCCGGCCCTGGTGGAAGCGCTGCGCGACCTGAAGCTGACGGCGAGCTGGCTCGACGGCGAGATCGTCGTGCTGGGCGCTGACGGTACACCCGACTTCAACGCGCTGCAAAACGCCTTTGACCAAGGCCGCACCGATGCCATCGACTACTTTCTGTTTGACCTGCCGTATTGCGAGGGCGAAGACCTGCGCCAGCTGCCGCTGACCGTGCGGCGCCAACGGCTGAAGCAGTTGCTGGTCGACAAGCCGGTGCCACACCTCCATTTCAGCGCCGATGTCGAAGGCCCGCCTGCGGCGATCATGGCGTCGGCGCGGCGTTTGGGCCTGGAAGGCATGTTCGCCAAACGCAAGGATGCGCCGTATGAATCGCGCCGCACCCAAACCTGGCTGAAACTGAAGAACAGGCTGCGCCAGGAATTCGTGATCGCCGGGTACAGCGACCGCAGCAGTGGCGAGGCACAGATCGGCAGCCTGCTGCTCGGGGTGTACGACGAGACCCAGCAGTTGGTGTCTGTGGGCAAGGTGGGCACAGACTGGACCGCCGAGACTGCAGCCAGGCTGCAAACGCAGCTGAAGCGGATCGAGCGTGCGCAAGCGCCGTTCGGCGCGCAGCTGGCGCGCCAGCCGCGCTGGTCGCCGGCGCACGATGCGGCTGCGCGGCACTGGGTCGCGCCGAAACTGGTGGCCGAAGTCGAATTCGCCGGCTGGACGCCCGATGGCCAGCTGCGTCACGCCAGATTCGTCGGCCTGCGCAGCGACAAGCAGGCCAACGCCGTCAGGCGCGAAAGCAGCGTCATGCCGCCCACGGCGCTGCCGCTGCCGGCGTCGTCGCTGGCCGGCAGTCGCAGCGTGGTAGGCGGTATCGCCATCTCGCACCCCGACCGCAGCATCGACGCCAGCACGGGCATCACCAAGATCGAGCTGGTGCGCTACTACGCATCGATGGCCGAGTGGATGCTGCCGCATCTGAACGGCCGCCCTTGCGCCCTGGTGCGTGGACCCGGCGGCATCGGCGGCGAGCTGTTCTTCCAGAAGCACGCCGCGACGCTTGGCATTGCGGGTGTGCGCGAACTCGCCGCGGCGCTGTGGCCCGGCCACGCGCCGCTGCTCGAGGTGCCGACGATCCAGGCGCTGATCGCTTGCGCGCAGATGTACGTCATCGAATTTCACACCTGGAACGTGTGCACGCGCAACATCGACCGGCCAGACCGCATCTTCTTCGACCTCGACCCCGGCGAAGGTGAACGCTTGGCACGCGTCCTCGAAGCGGCCACTCTGGTGCGTGGGCTGCTGCACGAGCTGGGATTGCAAAGCTGGCTGAAGACCAGTGGTGGCAAGGGCCTGCATGTGGTGGTGCCGCTGACGCCGCGCGCCGAATGGGATACGGCCAAGGCTTTCGCCCGGGCGCTTGTGCAGCGGCTCGCGCGCGTCGCCCCGCAGCGCTTTGTGGCGCGCAGCGGCTCAGCGCACCGTGTCGGCAAGGTCTTTGTGGACTACCTGCGCAACAACCGCGGCGCAACCACCGTGGCCGCGTTCTCGGCGCGCGCGCGGCCGGGATTGGGGGTGTCGATGCCGGTGGCCTGGGACGAGATGCCGTTGCTCCTGCGCGGCGACCAGTGGACGCTGCGCACAGCACCCGAACGCATTGCGACGCAGGCCGCAGACCCCTGGCAGGATTACTGGACGACAAAGCAGACCCTGACCTCAGGCCTGAAGGCGCTCGGGCTGGGTCGGCCAGTGTGACCCGCGGCTTGACCGCGCGGCCGCTTCGCCGATTCAGGCCCGCGCAGCGAGCAATTCGGCCTTGCGGGCAGCGAGCTGCGCACCCATTTCCTTCATGTCGATCGACGTGGCGCGGGCCTTCTTGAATATTTCACCCTCTTCTTCCTTCACATGGTGCTTCACATATTCGGACAGCACCTTGACCTTGGCGTCATACATCTCGCCGTCCGCCGACACGCTTTCGAGCTGCGCCACCAGATCTTTCAGCGTCGCGTGCTCGACGGTGGCCTCCGGAATAAGTTTCTTGTCCTTCAACGCCTGCTTCACCGCCGGGTAGAAGATCTCCTCCTCGATTTGCGCATGCACGGTCAACTCGGCGCAGATCTCAGCCACCAACTTCTCCTTGCGCGCACTGGAGCGCGTTTTCTCGAACTGCGCGAACAGCTCGCTGACGTGCTTGTGGTCGGCGCGCAGCATCGCCGTTGCCTGCTGTGGTTTGCCAGTGGCGGTTTGGGTTTTGCGCTGGGTCGTGGCGGTGGGCATCATGAACTCCTTTGTTGGTCAGGGGCGGAAACGTGGTTGCAGCGGTGGGGTTCCCACCGCACAGATTTTGGCCTTCGCGCGTTCTTTGAGCGATAGGCGCACGTGCGGGCTGTCGCGCGAAACGCCGTCGGGCAAGGATGCTACTTGTCTGGCCATCGGTGCCGGCGGGGCAATCAGCATGCCTGGACGTTGCCACGGCTGTAGGCATGTCGTGCGTCCTACAACCATATGGGATGCTGTCCTATGCACCGCGGGCTGTGTGCCATCTAAATTAGCAAGTTGCGGCGGCCTTCGGTTTGTGGCTACCGCTTCACCCTCTCAAAGGAGCATTCGATGGACACCCAATCAACCACTCACGATGTGATTTCTTCCGACAATGTCGAAGGCACAACCGTCTACAACAACCAGGGCGAAAAACTCGGGTCAATTGACGACCTGATGATCGACAAGCGCACCGGCCAGGTGCGTTACGCAGTGATGGAGTTTGGCGGCTTTCTCGGCATCGGCACCGACCGGTACCCGATCCCTTGGAGCATGCTGAAGTACGACGTTGCCCAGGACGGCTATGTTGTGCCGCTGGACAAGGATCGCCTCGATAAGGCGCCGCATTACCCGCATGATGAGCGTCCCCCTTACACGACCGCCTATGGTCAGTCGGTCAACAGCTATTGGGACAACTGAGTCTCATCGCTTGCCTTTGGGCGGCAGCCGGCCAGGTCAGGCCGGCGCCGCCGCTTTCACTGGTGCTGAGGCCAACATGGGCACCGAAGCCTCGGGTGCCCATTGCCGTGTCTTCGCCACTGCAATGAACGCCGCGCATTGGCCGATATCGAGGATGCCCGCATCGGGCACCAGCCTCGCCGCCCGCAACAGCCGCTGCCCGCCTTAGTCCACACCGATGGCCCTCCACCGCCGACGCGATATGGGCCTGCTCTTACGCGGTCTGGCAGCGAAAGAACTGCCGCGCCTGGCTGTAGCGGTCGTCAAAGCGCCCGGCGCGCGTGCGCTACTTGCTGCCGCCCTCGTGTGAACTCAAGCTGAGGCATCGAGTCGCCTCAGCCGTCAGTTCGATGCCAGCCCAGAAGAGGCCGCGGCGCTGGCCCGTGGGGTGACGCCGCGCAAGAAAGCCGGCAGCAGCGCCTTGACACGGCGTGCTCGAAGGCCTTGGCCGCGAAGCGCGCCACCACGCTGACGACTACACGCTTGAGCTCTGAGTCGGGGCGTCTTGCCCGTCGGCGGCACTGCTCAGCGAGCCGTGGCGGTGGGCATGGACTGAGGTGATCTCAGCGCCGAAAAGGAAGATCTGCGCCGAAAAGTACACCCACAGCATCAGCACCACCAGCGAGCCGGCAGCGCCATAGCCCGACGCCACGCTGGTACGCCCGATGTACAGCCCGATGCCCCACTTGCCCACGCTGAACAGCAGCGCGGTGATGACCGCACCGAGCCAGACGTCGTGCCAGCCGATGGCCGCGCGCGGCAGCCACTTGTAGAGCATCGCGAACAGCGTGGCGACGAAGCCAAAGCTCAAGCCGAAGTTGAGTAACGAGGCCAGCAGCAGCCAGTCGTCTGAGAAATATGGCGCCGACCATTTGCCCAGCGCCGCCAGCGCGGCGCTCAGCAGCAGCGAAACCATCAGCAAGAAGCCGATGCCCAGCACCAGGCCGAGTGAGAGCAGGCGCACGCGCAGCCAACTCAGCACGCCGTTGCTGGTCGCCGCCTCAGGCACGCGCAGGATGCGGTCCATCGCATCCTGCAGCTCGGCCAGCACGGTGGTGGCGCCGAAGACCATCAGCAACACTCCGACCACCGTGCCGAGAATGCCCTGCCCGGGGCGGCTGACACTCTCGAGCAGACTTTCGATGGTGCGTGCGCCATCGGGGCCGACCAGCGCGGCGAGTTGCGCGAACAGTTCACCGCGCGCCGCCTGCTCGCCGAAGACGAGTCCGGCCACCGACAGCACGATCACGAGCAGCGGCGCAATCGAAAACAGCGTGTAGTACGCCAGCGCCGCGCCCATGCGCGGTGCACGATCGTCGACCCAGGCCTGCGCTGCAGCGGTCAGGATGCGGCCCGTCGCACGCAGCGCAGCGGTGATGGCGGCCAAGGGCTACCGCCGCGCCGCCGATGCGCCGGGCATCGAAAAGGTCGACCTGTGATCAATCATCGGCGTTCTCCTTGGTTGTCCATGGCTGCAGCGGCAAGCACTGCACCGCAGCCCACCGTAGCAGAAGCCAATGGGCTCAGGACCATGCCGCCAGCACGCGCGGCGTTGCAAAGTCTCGGCCAATCACCGCGCGTGCGGACAGGCAGTTGCTGCGCGCGCGCTGCGGAACCTCAAGCAAGGTGCGCGCCAGCGTATCGATGTCCATCGGCTTCACCAAGTGACGGGCGAAGCCGGTGTGCGCGCACGCCTGGTGGTCTGCGGCACTGCCGTAGGCCGACATGCCACGGCCACCATGCTCTGATATCGCGCGGCGCTGCGCAGCCGCTGCATCAGCGCGAAGGGGTCGGGCCCGGCGCCGAGTTCAGGTCGCTCAGCAGCACGTCGAACCCCTGCTGCGCCAGGCGCGCCAACGCCGCGTCATGGCTGGCGCATGTCGACGCTGACGCCCAGCGACAACAGCATCAGCCGCACACCTTCGGCAATGTCCAGCTCGTCCTTGATGTGCAGCACGCGCAAACCGCGCAGCCGCGCCAGCTGGTCGGCATCGAGCGCGGGCGCCACCGCGCTGGCGGCGGCCGACATGTGGCTGTGCGGCACCCTAAGCTGAATGTGGCGCCGCGGCCGGGGCCGTCGCTGCGCGCATGTAGCGTAGCGTCGCTGAGCTCGACGATGCTGCGCGCGATTGCAAGCCCCTGGCCGAGGCCCCGGTGCGCGGCGCTCTGCCCGGTCGCCTGGCGGAACGGCTCGAACAGGTGTGGCAGTTCGGCGCGTCACCCTGCGCCACGGGCTTGGCGCTTGCGGCAATCTTTGCCGCAACGGCTTCCTGAGCAGCCACGAAGCGAAACCTGGCTCAATCGCTTTTACTGGCGCCGCGGATATTCATCGCGGCCAGTGCGAACTGTAACAGGACGAGGGCGTAGGCCGCACTGTGCAGCCCCCAGACCACCCACAGCACATTGCTCAGCAGGAACAGCCAGAAGCCGATGTTGCGCCGCGCGCGCAACGACGACGCGACAAACCAGGCCGCCGCCACGGTGACGAGCATCGCCGGCCATTGCAGCCACGACAACCAGGCCGCCTGCAGCATCTCACTCATCGCCATCCTTGTTGTCTCCATTCTTGGCGCAGGTCGCTTGCAGCGCCTGCAGCCGCGGCAGCAGGCTCAGCACGACCCATGCGAGCAAGGCACTGACGATCGCCGTCGTTGCGCGGCCGAGCCCGCAGCAGACGCCGATGGCCGCGGTCATCCACACACTGGCCGCAGTGGTCAGTCCCGCCACTTCGCCCTTCGAGTGCTGTTTGAGGATCGCGCCAGCACCCAGAAAACCGATGCCGGAGATCACACCCTGGATCACACGGCTCATGTCGGCCATCAACATGCCCGCCAGCTCGGGCACCATCACGAACAGGGCCGAGCCCATGGCGACCAGCATGTGCGTGCGCAACCCGGCAGACTTGCCCTGCTGCTCGCGGTCGAGTCCGAGCAGTCCGCCCAGCAACGCGGCCAGTGCCAGGCGCGCCGCAACCCGCACGGCTTCGCCCAGGTCGGACAGATCGGAGAATTCGTCGTGCAGTACTTGCACGATCATGGCCAGGAGATCGCTCATCGGTGACGATGCCGTGGCGCCGCAAACGGGCCTCAGCGCGCCGGGGCGCTGACGCGCCAGACCTTGTTGCCGACATCGTCGGCCACCAGCAGCGCGCCGCGCGCATCGATCGCCACACCCACCGGACGGCCACGCGCCTGGCCGTCGCCGTTGACGAAGCCGGTGAGCACGTCCAGCGGCAAGCCCTGGGGGCGGCCGTCGGCAAACGCCACGAACACCACCTTGTAGCCAGCCAGCGGCCGGCGGTTCCACGAGCCGTGTTCGCCGATGAACATGCCCGGCGCGGCCTCGCCAAACGGCGCCGGCAATCTGCTGCCGGCGTTGGAAACCAAGCCCAGCGGCGCGACATGCGAGCCCAGCGCATAGTCGGGCACGACGGCCTCGGCCACCATCGCCGGGTTGGGCGGGTCGACCCGCTTGTCCACATGCTGCCCGTACCAGCTGAATGGCCAGCCGTAGAAGGCGCCTTCACGCACCGAAGTCAAGTAGTCGGGAACCAGATCGCTGCCGAGTTCATCGCGCTCGTTGACCACGGTCCACAGGGTTCGGCCGTCGGCGGCGAAGGCCATGCCGTTGGGGTTGCGCAAGCCGGTGGCAAAAAGCATCTTGGCGCCGGTGCTGCGATCGATGCGCCAGATCGCCGCACGGCCCTTCTCGGCAGCCATGCCGTTCTCGGCAACGTTGCTGTTCGAACCCACGGTGGCGTACAGCCACTGGCCATCGGTGCTGGCGATGATGTTCTTCGTCCAGTGGTGGTTGATAGCACCGGCCGGCAGTTCAGCCAGCAGGCGCGGCGCGGCGCTGATCTCGGTCTGACCTGCGACATAGGGAAACTCAAGTACGGCGTCGGTCGTGGCCACGTACAGCTTGTCGCCAACCAGCACCATGCCGAAAGGCGAGCGCAGACCACCCAGCAGCACGCTGCGCCGTTCAGCCCGACCGTCACCATCAGCGTCGCGCAGCAGTGTGATGCGGTCGGCGCTGGGCACACCTGCGCCGGCGCGTTTCATCACCAGTTTCATCACCAGGCCCTTGATGCCGTTGCTGTCGTCGGGGCGCTTCGGTGCATTGGATTCGGCCACCAGCACATCGCCATTCGGCAGCACGTAGAGCCAGCGTGGGTGCACCAGTTCACCGGCGAAGGCGGCCACTTGCAGGCCCGGTGCCGCTTGCGGCGTGGCGCCTTCGGGCCAGGGCACCGCGGGCGCGATGTTGACTGTCGGCAGCAGTGTCTTTTCGGGCGCCGGCAAGACCGGGTTCGGGCCGACATCAGCGTGCGGCGGCAGCCTTGAGGACTCGCACCCGCCCAGCCACAACACCATCGGCAACAGCGCCACGGCCACGCACCGAGATCTGATGCCCGATGCGTTGCGTGTCATCGTCTTGTTGTTGCTGGCTTGCTGCTGTTGCATCGCCGCCTGCACCGGCGCAGCGCCCGCGCGCTGCAACGCCAGCGCGAGAAGATCCACCCGGTCCGTGACAAGACCGGGCAAGTCGCGCCATAGCGCGCGAAACTCGTCGCTGAGCGTCACACCCGTCACCCGCGCGATTCGGTCAGGCGCGCAACGAGCACGCCCAGCGCCAGCGCTGTGGCCAACGCCGCCAATGGATGCTCACGCACCGTGCAACGCAGGCTCTCAGTCAGTTCACTGCTGGTTCCGCGCAGCGAATAGGCCCACTCACCAGCATTCTCAGAAGCCGAGTTCAGGCCGGCGTGAAGTTGTTTCACATGTGGCGCGGCCGTCTGCGCGAGTTTGTCAACCGTGTCATGGGCACCTTGCACCACGCGGTCCAGCACCTCGTCACCAGTGCTGGCACCGGCTGGGTGCTGGCCCACGGCGCCCGTGTCGCTGCTGTTGGCGGTGTTGGCGGTGTTGCCGGTGTTGCCGGCGCTGCGGCTGGCCTCGTTACCGCCGCCGCCGCCGCCGCCGCCGCCGACGCTGGTGAGACCGGTGCTGCTGGCAAGGTTGCCCGTGCCCGTGCCCGGGGCGGGCGTCGGCGTGCCAGGCGTCGCTGTCTGGGTCGATTTGGGAAAGCTGCTTTCAGTGACCATGATGAGATCTCCGGGGTTGGAAGTGCGCCGAAATAGCAAACGGTGTGCCGTGCTGACCCGCACCGTTCCACCGTTCAACTGTCGCCCACGCTGCCCGTCACCGGCAGCCCGATGCCGGTGATGTACCCCGGGCCGCTATGACCTCGTTGGGCGCTTTGGGCTTTGAGGGTATGCCGGATCAGTGTTCGAGGCGCTGGTCGGCCCACAGCACGCGGCAAGCCGGGCCAGCGGGGGCGGGTCAGGTTCAGGTTCAGGTTCAGGTTCAGGTTCAGGTTCAGGTTCAGGGTCAGCGCCAGCGCCAGCGCCAGCGCCAAGCGTGGCGCTGCCGACGTTTGAAGCCGATTGAAAAAATTGCAGCAAAGACGTTGCCCGTGCATTGCAGGGCGTCTTGGCGCTGGGATCGGCGCGCCGGGGCGCCGCGGGCAAACCGCTTGCTGACGCGACCGGTGCCGCTGATGCACTGTCGACAGAGACCGTGATCTCCATCAACGTCGTTCGTCCCCGCCCCGCCCTGTGCTCTACGTGGAAGACCACCCTGTCACCGTGCTGTTGATGCAGGCCATCTTCCAGCAACGCCCTGGCCTGAACCTTGTGGAGCGCTGCCGCTCCTCGAACCGCAATGCACCGCCAGTGCAGACCGTGCCCCACCAACCTGGCACGGCGCGACTCGGCGCTTGCAGACCTGAAGGCTTCCCAGCCCCCCAAGGCCGGGCCGAAAACGGACAGCCCCACGTTACACACGAAGCGGCTGGCGGCTTTACGTCGGCAAGTGCCGGCGCGTTCTATGGCGAGCTCGCCCAGTCGTCGTGGGCACTGCAGGCGTGGCTGTTCAGCCCGGTCTGGACGGTGCTTTGCCTGTTCTTGGGCGCCGTGCATGGCTGGTACGGCACGCGCAGGTTTTTTTCGGCGCCGGCGCCGGCGCTGCGCGGCCGCTGTCCATCGAGCAACTGTCGATCAACGCGCTTTTGAGGTGGCTGTTCTTCGCGTTGCGCCAGGCTGGGCTGGTCGCAGCGCAACTTGCCGGCATGGCCCTTGTGCGGCGGGCAAGCCGTTTGCCATCACTCTCGAAGCCAACTCAAACACGGGCCACACGCCCCACAACCAGGAGCAACAAATGCTGAAATGGGCCATCATCTTTTTCGTCATCTCGCTTATCGCGGGTTTCTTCGGCTTTTCGGGCGTATCGGCGGCTACAGCTGGCGTCGCGAAGATCCTGTTCTACATCGCGGTGGTGATCCTCATCATCTTCCTGGCGATGGCCTTGTTCGGCGGCGCACTGGTGTTGTAGCCCCTCATCGAAAAAACCCTCAATGGACAAGCAACTCACCCCGACCGACGCCAGAGCCAAGTTGTGGGATCTGATCAAGGACATCCGCTTCGCGATGTTCACCACGCGCCACGGCAAGGGGCACCTGCATTCGCGCCCGATGACCACGCTCAACAGCATGAACGAAGAGGACAGCAGCCTGTGGTTCTTCGCTTCGCGCAGCAGCGCGCCGGTGGCCGATATCGGGCGCGACACGAGTGTGCACCTCAGCTATGCCGACCCCGGCAAGGACTGTTATGTCAGCTTTTGCGGCAGCGCGGCATTGGCTGAAGACATCGCGCGCAAGAAGCATTTCTGGATCACCTTGGCCCAGGCTTGGTTAGACGGCCCGGACGACCCCGAGCTGGCGCTGGTGCGCGTCGACATCGACCACGCCGAGTTCTGGGACGTGAACTCGAACAAGATGGTGCAGCTCTACCAAATGGCCAAGGCGGCGGTCACCGGCCAGCCTCCGCAGGATCTGGGCGAGCACGCGCAAGTGCAGATGCGCTGATCAAAAGGGGCCGCGACATGTTGAGCACCAGCCTCTTCGCGGCACCGGCCTTGGTGCTGTGGGTGGCGCTGCCCATGCCTGCGCGCGCTGGCACAGGCACAAGAACGCACCAGTGGCGGCCATACCTTGCGTGCCAGCGTGGTGGCGAGCAGTGATATCCCACCGGCCTCTGCGCGCGTGCACGGCATCGGGCGCCAGGCGGGGCGCGCCATGGTCAATGTCTCGTTGCAGGAACGCAATGCAAGCAGCTGGAAACCCGTGCCGGCCCATGAGGACGTTCAGGCGCGCGGGCTGCTCGGCGGCGCGCACGGTGTGCAGCTGCGCGAGGCGCGCGCGAGCGGCGGCGTGACCTACCTCGGCATCGTCGATGCATGCGCCTCAGGCGGTGTTCGACTTCGACATCCGCGCCGAACCCAAGCTCGACGGGTCGGCCGTCGAATTGCAGTTCTGCCAACGCATGCCCTCGGCGGAGGCCCCCCAATGACGGCCCGCTGCTCGCGCTGCAGGGGCTTAACACCAGGCACAGCGGGCGCGCTGCGCGCTTGACTGCCATCGGTGCCGTCGGCGCTATCAACGTCAATGGCGTAATCGAGCTACCAGCACACCACGCCTGGCAATCTGCGCCGGCGGCGTCAGGGCGGATTCGACGCAGGCATGCCAATTGCTCTGGAGCCTCATGTCCACCGGAAGCAAGGCGATTCCGACCCTATCGACCATGGCGGCAGCCGACGCACCGGCGGTGACGGCGGTGCCCTCGCGCCCGCCGGGTCGCATCGAACGCATGCTGCGGGGCGGCATGATCGCGTGGCCGCTGGCCGCGCTGGCGGCACTGCTCGTGCTCGTTGTCAACGAGGCCGGGCACCGGCAGTCGATGAACGCCCTGCAGCGGCTGGGCGAGCGCATGACGGCGGTGGCCACGGTGCAGCAGGTGCTGCGCAGCCTGATCGACGCCGAGTCGGGCCAGCGCGGCTATCTGCTCACCGGGCGGCTGGTCTACTTTGCGCCTTACCGGCAGGCGGCTGCCGAGACTCAAGCGGGCATCGACTGGCTGCAGGCCTTCTACTCGCGCACCGGCGATGCGCGCGCTGCAGTGCTGCTGCTGGAGTTGCAGCGCAATGCCGGCGCACATCTGGCCACGCTCGACACCACCGCGCAGCGCGCGCACGGCCTGACGGCGCCCGAGGTGGGCGCACTCTTTATCGCCGAAGACGCGCGCCCGATGGCCGAGGTGCGCCGCCTGGCCGATGCGCTGACGGCGCAGCAACTCGACACCATCGGCCGTGAACGCGCGGCGGTGCAGCAGACCTTGCGCACCAGCCGCATCGGCGTGAATGGCGCGGCGTTGCTGGGCGTGCTCGCGCTGCTCGTCTTGCTGCGCCAGACCTTGGCACTGGAAGCCGAGCGTGCGCGCCATGCGCGCGCGATGCTGCAGGAGCAGGCGCGGCTCGAATCGGAGGTAGGTCGCCGCACGGCCGACTTGACGGCATTGGCGCGCCACCTGCAGACGGTGCGCGAAGACGAAAACAGCCGGATCGCACGGGAGTTGCACGACGAGCTCGGCGCCTTGTTGATGGCCACACGGCTCGACCTGCTGCGTCTGCGCCGCGCGCTTGAAGGTCAGACGCGCGCCGCAGCGCTGGCATGCGTGGACCAGATGCAACGCCACCTGGACAGCGGCATCGCGCTGAAGCGTCGAATTATCGAAGATCTGCACCCCGCGGCGCTCGATACCCTGGGCCTGGCCGGCGCACTGGAGGGACTGGCACGCGAATTTGCCGAACGCAGTGAACTGCAGGTGCAAACCCGGCTGGACGATCTGCCGCTGGCCGAGGCCGCGCAACTCACCGCCTACAGGCTGGTACAGGAGGCGCTGACCAACGTGGCCAAATACGCGCGCGCCAGCCGCGTGCAGATCGCGCTGCTGGCCGTCGGCAACAGGGCGCACCTGACGGTGCAGGACGACGGTATCGGCTTCGATCCGGACCAGCGCCTGGCCAGCGCCCATGGCTTGCTGGGCATGCGCCACCGCGTCGAAGCCGCAGACGGGCAATTGCGGGTTCACAGCGCGCCGAGCCAAGGCACCCGTATCGATGCGGAACTGCCGCTGCTGCAGGAGGCAGATTCACTGCCGCAGCGCCCCTCGACAACAGACGCCGCCTGAGTCTCGCGCACCCTCCGGCCGCGTGACGGCTACAGCGGCAACCAGACCTCCAGGCGCGTGCCCTGCCCCGGCGCCGTTTGCACCTGCACGCAGCCACCCAGGCTCTCGCAGCGGTAGCGCATGCCAAGCAGGCCATGGGTGCTGTTCGCGACCGCGGAGGGGTCGAAACCGACGCCGTCGTCCAGCACGGTCAGCAGCGCGCCTTGCGGCTGCAGTTGTTGGCGGTGCTGCTGCTCCTGCTCCTGCTGCTGCGCCGGCGACAGGGGTGCAGCGCCAGGCCCGGTGGCTTGCGGCGGCGGTGGCGGCTGCAGCCGCAACGACAGGCCAACCCGGCATGCCGCCGCGTGGCGCGACACGTTGGTCAGGCCTTCCTGCGCAAACCGGTAGACGGCCAGCCGCGCGCCGTCGGACAACGCCAGGTCGTTCAAGTCGGTGTCGACCGGCAGCGCGTGACGGCGGGCGAAGTCGCGCGCGAGCTGCTCCAGCGCGCTGGCCAAACCCAGGTTGTCCAGCGACGAGGGGCGCAGCTCCTCGATGAGGCGCCGCTTGATGCGGATGCCCTCGTCGACGGACGCCACCAGATCCGTCAGGCACTGCAGCTGCTCGGGGGGCGCTTGTGCCATCGCCCGGCGCAGCCGCGCGGCGCTGAACTTGGTGGCCGTGAGCAACGCGCCGAGTTCGTCGTGCAGGTCGCGCGCGAGTCGGCCACGTTCTGCCTCGCTCGCGTCCTGCAGATGGCGCGCCAGGCCGCTGAGGTCGGCGGTGCGGCGCGCAACCTCGGTCTTCAGCTGAGTGCGTTGGGCTTGCAACGTCCGTGCATGCAGGTCTTGCGTACGCTCAAAACGCAATGACAGGCGCAGGAACGCCAGCAGCGCCAGCAGCGCTCCCAGCGTGAGCAGTGCGATGCCCCAACGTTCGCGCGCGAGCGTGGCCAGCACCTTGGCGCGCGCCCCGCTCATCTGCTGCGCCTCGAGATCCAGAATGCGCGCGCTGGCCTGGCGTAACTGGTCCATCCGCTCGCGCCCGATGTCGGTGAGCATCAGCTCGCGCCAGGCGCCGGCGGGGCCCTGCCGATGCTGATCCAGCGTCGTACGCAGCTCCGACAACTTGTCCAGCGCCGCCTCCTTCAGCGCGGCGATGGCCTGCACCGCCGTGGCGTCTCCGGCGTGCCGGCGCTCAAGCGACTCAATGCCATGCTCGACCTCTTCGCGCGCGCGTTCGTAAGGTTGCAGGTCGCTGGCACGTTGGGTGAGAAGGAAGCCGCGCTGCGCCGTCTCGGCGTCGATCAGCGTGCGCCAGATCTGCTGAATGCGCATCTGCGTCTCGCCGCGCTGCGCCAGCCCCTGCAGTTCGAGCGCGGCATGGTGATAGGTGGTCTCGTTGATGCCCACCACCAGCACCGTCGCCGCCACGGCCAGCGGCAGTGTCCACGCGCTGCGGCGCAGGCGTTGCAGCCATGGCACGGCGTTTGCCCCTGTCATGCCTGCAAAGCGCATGCTGCGCCAGGAGTGCACTCATGATCCGTATCGCCATCGTCGACGACCACCCGTTGGTACGCGCCGGACTGCGACAGTTGCTCACCGAGGAAGTGGACTTCCGTGTATCGGCTGAATGCGCCAGCGCACGCGAGGTGCTCGACGTGGTGCGCCAGGAGCAGGCCGACGTGATCTTGCTTGACATCTCGATGCCCGATCAAAGCGGGGTCGAGGCCCTGCAGGCCATCAAGCTGCGCGCACCGGATCTGCCGGTGCTGATCCTGAGCGGGTTTCCGCAAGAGCATTACGCGACGACGCTGCTGCGCCGCGGCGCTGCGGGCTACCTCGAAAAGGACTGCGAGCCCGAGGAGATCGCCAAGGCGATCCGCCACGTGGCGCTGGGGCGACGCTACATCAGCCCGGCGGTGGCCGAGCGGCTGGCGGCCGAGATGGCTGAGCCGGGCCAGAAGGCCGCGCACGAGCAGCTTTCTGAGCGCGAGCTTCAGGTCTTTCTTCGTCTGGCCAAGGGCGAAACCATTGGCCACCTGGCCGAAAGCCTGTCGCTGAGCGTGAAGACGGTGTCGACCTACCGCACGCGCGTGATGGAAAAAATGGGTCTGACCACGAACAGCGACCTGACGTATTACGCGTTGAAGAACGAACTCATCCTCTAGTAGCCAGTTCATTCCGGCGCCCCGGCCACGCGGGCGCAATAGTCGAGCAACTCGTCGAGTTCGTGCGACTTGTCGAATACCCTTTCGGCACCCAGCAGTGCGCATTGGACTCGCATTTCGGGCGTGGCGTAGTTGGTGAAAACGACCCGCCGCGCGCGCAGACCCGCGCTGGTGGCGTTGCGCAGCACGCCAAGACCCGAGCCGCTATGCAAGAAGATGTCGACCAGCACCAGATCGAGTTCGTCGTCCAGGCACCGCATTTGCGCCAGCGCCGCGACTTCGTCGGCCGCATGGCCCACCACCCGAACCGGCGCCATCTCTTCCAGCGCCTGGACGAGGTTATCTAGGATCAGCGGGTTGTCTTCAACAATGAATGTTCTGAGGGTACGCATGGCGAATGGCCTACTGTGCAACTGCAAGCGTCCTCAGGGCGAGGGGAAAGCGCGCGCGTGCTTGTAGGACGGCGCCTGCAGGCACGTGCCCCCATCAAGGCTTCAGGGCTGAACCTTCAACTCGTTGTTGACCGCGCTCACGCCATCCACGTTGCGCGCCAGTTCGCCGGCACGGTCGCGCGACGCTGCGTCGGGTGCCGAGCCGCGCAACACCACGCGCCCGGCGTCGGTATCGACGTCGATGGCCAACGCGCTGAGCTGGTCGTCCGCGGCGAGCTTGGCCTTGACCGAACCGGTGGTGGCGATATCGCGCGACTTGTCGGCCACTGCGTCGGCAGCGTCTTCGATCTTTCTGCCGGTCTCCTGGCCCATTTCGCGCGCCTTGTCGCCGGCTTGGTCGGCATGGCGTTCAGTGCTCGCTATGGCGTTGTCCACCTGCTGGCCTGCAGTGCGGCCATCGCCGCGGTCGCAGGCCGCCAGCAGGGCCGCAGCAGCCACCAGCGCCATCGTGGCGGCGCGCCAGCGTTTGTCGAGGCTCATGGCAATCCTTTCAATGAAGCTGCCCATGTCGGGCCGGAGCTCTACCTTAGGTGACGCCTCTTCCCTTGCCTGTGGGCGCTGACGCAACGCCCTTGTCAGACACCACCTCGCCTCCAGCGGTGTACTCTTTCAGACGGTTGTAGAGCGTCTTCAGGCTGATGCCCAACGCGGCCGCAGTGCGCTCCTTCTGGTGGTCGAAGTGCCTCAAGGTGGCCAGCACCAGCGTACGTTCGGCCAGCGCCAGCGAGATGCCGATAGGTAACGTGACCGACGGTCCGACTGTGTTCGGCGCCGCAGCGGTGGTGGGCGCCAGCGCTGTGCCGGCGGAGGCCACCGCGCCAGGAGACAAAGGCGAATCGACGCCATGCTGGCCCGCAGCTTCAGGCAACCAGACGTCGTCTATCGCATCGGACTGCGCCATCACATAGCTGCGCTGCACCGCGTTGCGCAGCTCACGCACGTTGCCGGGCCAACGGAAAGCGGCCAGGTGCTCGAGCGCGCGCGGCGTGAATCTGCGCGGTTGGCCTTCCTGTTCGGAGATGCCCGCCAGGAAGTGCCGGGCCAGCAGCGGCACGTCGCTGAGGCGGTCGCGCAGCGGCGGCAGATCGATCGGGAAGACGTTCAGGCGGTAGAACAGATCCTCGCGCAGCTTGCCCGCCGCCACTGCCTGCATCGGCGGGCGGTTGGTTGCCGCGATCACGCGCACATCAGCCTCCTGCATGGTGGTCGAGCCTACGCGCAGATAGCGCCCCGTCTCCAGCACCCGCAGCAGCTTGAC
The DNA here is from genome assembly GCA_038207685.1 of Burkholderiales bacterium. Lineage (GTDB taxonomy): Bacteria > Pseudomonadota > Gammaproteobacteria > Burkholderiales > Burkholderiaceae_C > Pseudaquabacterium. The sequence continues at coordinate 4,586 of JBBQZM010000009.1, read as the reverse complement.
CTGCAAATCTGGCGGCATCTCGGTGATCTCGTCGAGAAACAGCGTGCCACCACTGGCGCGCTCGAAGAAGCCCTGGTGCTGGCGCTCGGCGCCGGTGAAGCTGCCCCTCTCGTGGCCGAAGATCTCGCTCTCGATGAGGTTGGGCGAAATGGCCCCGCAATTGACCGCCAGGAACGGACGCTTGCGGCGGCGGCTGAGGTCATGCACGGTTTGCGCCACCACCTCCTTGCCGGTGCCACTCTCGCCGGTGATGAAGACCGTGACACCCGTGCCGGCCACGCGCGAGATCTGCTCGTAAATGCGCTGCATGGCCGTGCTGTTGCCCCACAGGTGGCCGAAATGGCCCTTGCGGTCGAGCTGCGCCGCCAGGCCTTCGACCTCAGCCTTGAGCAGCGCCGGCTTCGTTACGCGCGAGAGCACGCCCTGCAGATGCGTCAGGTTGATCGGCTTGACAAGGTAGTCGGCTGCACCCAGACGCAGCGCCTGGATCGAGGACTCCAGGTTAGCGTGACCGGTGCACAGCACAACCTCGGTATCGGCCACAAGTTGCGGGTCGGCCAGCAGGTCCATGCCGTTGCCGTCGGGCAGGCGCAGGTCCAGCAGCAGGATATCGGGCTGCTGCAATGCGATCTGGCGCTTGGCGTCGCGCAGCGAGTGTGCTACCGCCACGGTGAACTTCTCGCCCGCCACCAGATCGCGCATCGCGTTGGCAGCATCGAGGTCGTCGTCGACGATGAGGGCGTGGGGCATAGCGTAAGCGTACGGGGTTGGGGGAGTTCTTGCACGACTGGGCACGCCGATTGCCAAGGCTAACACTCCACAGTGCCATCCTACAGCGAGGCAGGGACATGGATAGCCGAGCATCTTCCTCCACCATCGCCTCCGCGCGCGCCAGCAGGGTCACCAGAGCTGCAGACCGCACGTTGTTGATGTTAGCGCTGGGCGCGCTGCTGTTCGGCACATGGCACCGAGTGAGCCAGGTGCACCGGAGGCGCCGGCTCGACAAGTCCGAACCGTTGCCGCGGCAGGTGCAATCCTGGGAAGGCGAAGGCGGCCGTGTCAACGACGACGGTGCCTTCGTCGCTTCCGTTCCCCTTGCTTGCATTGAAGCAATCAGCAAGGGATAGCCTTCTCGGAGACAAGGTCACCGGCCTCCACTCACGCAGCGGAAGGTCGCGTACACGTACGGGTAGCGGGCCCGGAACCAGTTGCGAAACGACGGGCGGAGCAGTTCGCGCGCCGTCGCCGGCGAGGCGCCCTTCATGACGTAGTGCTCGCCATCGAAGAACTCCGCCGAGTACTCCGGATAGGAGGGCAGGGGCTTGAACCCGTCGAACGGACCGAAGGGCGTCGCCGTCCACTCCCAGCCGTTCCCGACGAGGTCATGCACGCCCCAGGCACTTTGACCGGCAGGGTGCGAGCCGGCGGCCTGGGGATCCCAAGAGACGAAGGCGAAGACGCCATGGGGCGCATCCGGCTCGGCATCGCCCCACGGGTAGGCACGGGCGGCGCCATCGGGCGACCCGTAGGCCGCACGCTGATACTGGGCTTCCGTCGGCAATACGTGCCCGCGCCATGTCGCGTACGCATGCGCCTCTGCTTGACTCACGTAGACCGGCCACGCCAATGGCAATGGCACGAGGTCGAACATGCCTCGCCAGAGCCATGCGTCATCGGCGCGTTGCCAGAACGTCGGATGCGCCAGCGCTTCGGCCCGCACCCAGGTCCAGTCCTCCGGGCGCCACCACTGCGCGTCCCGGTAGCCGCCCGCATCGACGAACTCGAGGTACGCGGCATTGGTGACATTGTGCTGCTGGATGCTGAAGGCAGGCACATCCATCGTGTGCGAGCGGCGTTCGTTGTCCCAGCTGAACGGGACATCGGCGCGGTCTACGCCGAGCGTCGTGGGCCCCTCCGGGATGTCGATCCATGCCTGCGCCGGGGACGCGCCCGCCGTGGTCGGACGATAGCCGATGGCGCGCCGCTTCTGGTCGAGCGGCAGCCGATGCCACATGTACATGAGCGTTTCAAGGTGGGTCGCCTCATGCTCGATGATTACGTAGACAGCCTCGGCCGAGTCGAGCAGCGGATGCCCTTGCTGGTCGATGTCTGCGTGCAGAATCGCGTCGCGCACCCGCCTGTCGGCTTCTTCACCGAACGCACGGACCTCCGCGCGGGTGGGCCAGAGGTCGGCCTCGTTGCCACGCGCCCTGGTGACGCTGGCCGAGTCGTGCGGGTCGATTCCGCGTGCGAACAGCTCCTCGAGCCGTGCGTCGAAACTCGGCCGTCCGAGGCCCTTCTTCAGCAGCGTGTTGAAGCTGAATGCCGAAATGTGTCCCTCGTAAAACACGATCGGATTGCGCAATGCGATCGGCCGCGTGTAGTAGACCTCATCGGTGACCATGTCGAACACCTGGGCCGCACGGGTACGGTTGCGCTGGTACCACGAGAGCAGTGCCTGGCGGTCAGCGGTGCGAAGCGCTGGAGGGAGTGTACTGTGCATGAATCCTCTACTTGGGCGTGTGTGGGTCACCTACCTACCATGTGCATCACCGGAACGTGTCAATGACTTTGCGCCACCCGGCGTCGTGAATTTACCGCGCAAGGTTGTGGTGATTCAAGGGCATCAATCTACGCAGCGAGGGCGGGTTCGAATAGCCGCGCTGTCATCCATGCCCACGGTCGACTGTTCGACCATTCCGATGGGCATCGACGCAAAGGCGCTGGTATGGCCGCTGACCGAGCGCATTCGGCAGCAGGTTGGGCTTTTGATGGGGCATGGGAATGGCGCGATATCTTGTGCGGACAGGGGCGGTTGTCCTACGCTGCCACCAACGGTGAGTGGGCATCATGGGTTTCGGACCTCAAAGGTTGGCCAAAACGCCAGCTTGTCAAGTCGAACACCATACTCATCTAGAAGGAGCACGACCATGAACACACACATCTCCACTGCCGCCGCTGCCGCCGCCATGTTGTTGGCCAGCCTGTCGGTTCAGGCCGCGAGTCATGGCAACATGCCCGCTCGTGCCCAAGCCACGCCCGCTTCGGGCGTCATTGCAAAGGGTGAAGGACCGGGCAAAATCGTCGTCCCGCACAGTGGCACCGTCACCCGCAGCGAAGTCAAGGCCGACGCCAAGCAGGCTGTCAATGCCGGCACGGTCCGCAAAGGGGAAGGCTCACCCAAATTCCGCAAGACGACCGATGGCGATGTTTCGCGTGCCGAGGTCAAGGCCGAAGCCGCCGCCGCAGTGAAGAGTGGCGACATCGTCAAGGGGCCGAACGTGCCTGCCGCCGGTGGCGTCGTCAACCCCAAGCCCTGAGGACAGCGCAGGCTTCCCCAAGCGCTGCAACCGTCTCAGAGCCCGTCCCCTACCAGAGGCGTCCACCCGCACGCCGGGCTGTATGTCCAGCGCCTGATTGGACGGTGTGCACTCCAGACCATGTTCCTGAGCCACTGCGAACAGGCTTTTCAGATAGTCCGCTTGGACGTCCGTACCTAACCGTGCACCGCCTCGATTGCGTAGACATCGAAGCGGGCCATCGGAACGATGCAGATGGCGGCCGGCTTCGCGGTCGTGCGGGTAGGTTTCAACTGACTGTCGATCAGGGCGCCGAGGCGGTGGAGTCAGATCGACCCCTGGCAGCCCACCAGACTTGAGCTGAGCAGGCATTCGCTACACTTCGTGCACTCGTCATCGGGGAGTAGCCGACCTGCGCAACGCAGGGGCCCGCGTCAACACACTTGGTCCTCAAGATCATGGCGCGGGCAGCTTCAACGCCTGGCAAGACCTTTGACCACACTGCCTCCGGTTAGGGCCGGCGATGCGGTGCGGTCTTTGGTTCTGCTGGCCCTTGGAGAACCCCCTTGGAAGCATTCCTCGTATCCACCGGTGTTGTCGCGCTCGGCGAGATGGGCGACAAGACGCAGCTGCTGGCCATCGTGCTGGCCGCCACCTTCCGTAAGCCCATCCCGATCATTGCCGGCATCTTGGTAGCCACACTGGCGAACCACGCCGCGGCAGGGGCTGTCGGCGGATGGGTCGCTCAGGCCTTGGGGCCTGACGTCTTGCGCTGGGTCATCGGTGCGTCGTTCCTGGCCATGGCCGGCTGGATGCTGATTCCCGACAAATTCGACGATGACGCTGCAGGGGGCAAGCAGCACCTCGGTGTGTTCGGCACCACCGTCGTGGCCTTCTTCCTGGCCGAGATGGGCGACAAGACGCAGATCGCCACCGTGGCGCTGGCCGCGCGCTACCCGGACATCGTCCAGGTGGTGCTCGGCACAACCGTCGGCATGCTGCTGGCGAACGTGCCGGCCGTGTTCCTGGGCGACAGGATGGCGAAGAAGATCTCGATGCCATTGGTGCACGGGATCGCTGCCGCGATCTTCGCCATCCTCGGCGTTCTGACGCTGTTCAACGTCGGCAAGTTGTTCTGAGTCGCGCTGATGCACAGGCACGATCCCGTCGATCGGCGGCAGCAACGCCACAACGCTACCGGCGGCGGCGCAGGCGGGCCGGGCACGCGCCTGGCGATGCAGGACCTCGTCGCCCCGATGGGCGTCGATACCGCCGACCCCCTGGACG
>JBBQZM010000008.1:0-40382 GCA_038207685.1 Burkholderiales bacterium | reverse complement strand
GGTGAAGACGGCGGGCTTTCCGGTGCTGGCCACCGAAGGTGGTGCCAACGGTGAATGGATCATCGTCGACTGCGGTGCGGCGGTGGCGCACATCATGCAGCCGACCATCCGCGAGTACTACCGGCTCGAGGAAATCTGGGGCGGCAAGTCGGTGAAGATGAAGATGGGCGGCGACGGCCCGCGTGGCCTGGTCAAGGCCTCGGAGCCCGACGACGAGGACGAAGCGCCGGCAATGTCGCCCGAGCGCAAGGCGGCGGCCAAGAAGGTGGCAGCGGGCAAGCCACCTGCCAAGACGACGGCCAAGCCGGCCGCCAAGAGGGCGGCACCTGCGGCCAAGCGCGTGGCCAAGACGCCGGCGCAGCGCTCGACCTCCGACCGGCCGGCGGCCAAGAAGGCGATTGCCGCCGAGGTGGAGGCGCGCAAGCTGGCCGAGCGCAAGACGGCGGCCAAGAAGACCGCCGCCAAAAAGACGGCCGTGAAGACGCCGGCCGCCAAGACCGCGGCGCGCAAGACGCTGGCGGGCAAGACTGCGGCGCCAACCAGCGCCGCGCCGGTGCGCACCATCGTCATCAAGCCGCCGGCACGCAAGACACCGGCGGTCAAGACCGGCGCCGCGCGCCCGCCGCGCAAGACGGCGGCCGGCGCAGCGGCGCGGCCTGCCGCCAAGACCGCGGGTCGGTCCGGCCCCAAGCGCGGTTGATCGGCTCGGCGGCTGTTCGGCTGAACCACTAGGCCACGCGATGCGACTGGTGCTGGCCTCGGTTGGCCAGCGGCCGCCGGCCTGGGCGCAAATCGCCTACGACGACTTTGCCAAGCGCTTTCCGCCCGAGCTCAAGCTCGAGCTGAAGGCGGTCAAGGCGGAGCCGCGCACCGCGGGCAAGACCGCGGCGCAGATGATGGCGGCCGAAGCCCAGCGGCTGGAAGTTACCTGCCCCAAGGGTGCGCGGCGTGTGCTGCTCGATGAGCGTGGCAGCCGGTTGACGACCGCGCAACTGGCCGAGCGGCTGCAGTTCTGGTTGGGCGACGGCCGCGATGTGGTGTTGTTCGTTGGCGGTCCCGACGGGCTGGATCCAACGCTGAAGGCCAGCGCCGATGAGACACTGCGGCTGTCGGACCTGACACTGCCACACGCCTTTGTGCGGGTGCTGCTGGCCGAGGCGCTCTACCGCGCCTGGAGTCTGGGCATCGGTCATCCCTATCACCGGGAGTGAGCGTGCATCCGTTTGTCTTCCTGGCCTCGCAGAGCCCTCGCCGCCGCCAGTTGCTTGATCAGCTGGGCGTGTCGCACGAGCTGCTGTTGGCCGAAGCCGGCGAAGACGCCGAAGCGCTGGAGGCGGTGCTGCCCGGCGAGTTGCCCGCGGCTTATGTGCAGCGTGTCACGGCGCTGAAGCTGCAGGCTGCACGTCGGCGGCTGGCGGCGCGGGGTTTGCCGGCGGCGCCCATCCTGTGCGCCGACACCACGGTGGCGCTGGGCCGTCGCATCCTGGGCAAGCCCGAGAATGCGGCGCAGGCGCGCGAGATGCTCACGGCGCTGTCGGGCCGCAGCCACCGCGTGCTGACCGCGGTGGCGGTGGCCGCCGGCCGCCGCACGCTGGCTGCGCTGAGCGTGTCGCATGTGCGATTTGCGCCGCTGAGCCCGACGCTGATCGAGGCCTACATCGCCAGCGGTGAGCCCTTCGGCAAGGCCGGCGGCTACGCGATTCAGAGCCAGCTGGCGGGCTGGATCGCCCATATCGACGGCAGCTACTCCGCTATCATGGGTTTGCCGCTCTTCGAGACGGCCCAGTTGCTGCAACAGGCACGCGTGCGTTTCTGACACCCCCGCGTGCCGGAACAAAACCAGAGCCCACGCGCCATGCACGACATCCTGATCAACTGGACACCGCAGGAAACCCGCGTCGCCATCATCGAGAACGGCGCGGTGCAGGATCTGCACATCGAACGCTCGCTGGAGCGTGGCCTGGTCGGCAACATCTACCTGGGCAAGGTGGCGCGTGTGCTGCCGGGCATGCAGAGCGCTTTCATCGACGTTGGCCTGGAGCGCGCAGCCTTTTTGCATGTGGCCGATCTGCATGGCGGTGGCCACCATCTGCCCAAGCACGACGTGGCGGTGCAGGTGCCGATCGAACGCCAGGTGTTCGAAGGCCAGACGCTGATGGTGCAGGTGATCAAGGACCCGATCGGCAGCAAGGGCGCGCGCCTGTCGACCCAGGTCAGCATCGCCGGGCGCATGCTGGTCTTTCTGCCGCAGGACACCCATATCGGCATCTCGCAGAAAATCGGCTCGCCCGAGTTGCGTGAGCAACTGCGCAGCCGCATGCAGGCGCTGACCGTCACCACCGACGGCAGCGCGCCCGGCGGCTTCATCCTGCGCACCAATGCCGAAGAGGCCAGCGACCAGGAACTGGCCGACGACATCGCCTATCTGCGCAAGGCCTGGGCGGCGATCCGTGCCCAGGGCATGAGCCAGCCACCCGGCACGCTGCTGCACCAGGACCTGAACCTGGCCCAGCGCGTATTGCGCGACCTGAGCAACGACGCCACGCAAAGCCTGCGCATCGACAGCCGGCTGCAGTTTGATGCGCTCCAGGCCTTCGGCAAGACCTTCACGCCTGGCTCGGTGGCCAAGCTGGAGCTGTACAAGGGTGAACGGCCGATCTTCGACCTGTTCGGCATCGAGGAGGAGATCGCCCGTGCGCTGGCCCGCCGTGTCGACTTGAAGAGCGGCGGCACCCTGATCATCGACCAGACCGAGGCGCTGACCACGGTGGATGTGAATACCGGCGGCTTTGTCGGTGCGCGCAACTTCGACGACACCATCTTCAAGACCAACCTGGAAGCGGCCGGCGCGGTTGCCCGCCAACTGCGGCTGCGCAACCTGGGCGGCATCATCATTGTCGACTTCATCGACATGGTGCGCGACGAGCACCAGGCGGCGGTGCTGGCCGAGTTCAGGAAGCAACTCAGTCGCGACCGCACCAAGGTCACGGTCAGCGGCTTCACACAACTGGGCCTGGTGGAGATGACGCGCAAGCGCACCCGTGAGAGCCTGGCCCACATGCTGTGCCAGCCCTGCCCCACCTGCGAAGGCCGCGGTCAGGTGAAGACGGCGCGCAGCGTCTGCTACGACGTGCTGCGCGAGATCCTGCGCGAGGCGCGTCAGTTCGATCCCAAAGAGTTCCGCGTGGTGGCCAGTGCGGCGGTGGTGGAGATGCTGCTCGACGAGGAAAGCCAGCACCTGGCCGGCTTGTCGGACTTCATCGGCAAGCCGATCTCGCTGTCCACCGAACCGTCGTTCAGCCCGGAGCAATACGACATCGTGCTGATGTGAGCGGGCAGCCTGTCACCCGAGTGCATGCCGCCAGGTCGGTCGATCGTTAGCATGGTCCACAGGCCTGCCGCATGTGACGGCAGTGCCTGTGCGGAGAAGCCCATGCCCAGTGAAGTCATCAGCCCCACACCCATCACCTTGTCCGGACCGTTGCGCAGGTCGGCGCAGTTGCTGGCCGCGCAGTCCTATGACGGCCACAAGAGCGTGCATGACGCCGAGTCGGCAGCCAAGCTGGGGCTGGCCGGCGCGCCGATCGAGGGGCCGACGCACTTCTCGCAGTTCGAGCCGCTGGGCGCGGCGCTGTGGGGCGAGCGCTGGTTCAGCCAGGGCTGCATCAGCGCGCATTTCCAGACCATGGTGGTCGAGAGTGAGCAGGTGCAGGCTGAAGTGCAGCTTGACGGCCTGGCGCCAGCACGGCGCGTATCCTGGCATGCAAGGCCGATGGCACGCCGGTGCTCGAAGGCACGGCGTCGGTCGGCCCGGACCATGGCCGCACGGCGCTTCAAGCGCGGCTGGAGGCGGCGATTGCCCGGCCGCCGGGCCAGCTCTACGTGATCGACCCACTGCGCGTCGGTCAGCGCGGCGCCGCTGACGAGTCGGCCTGCGTCGACTTCGACAACACGCTCGGCAGCCTCTACCCCTTCACGCTGCGCAGCAAGCTGCAGCGCATCACCGAGACCATTGGCTTCCATCACGAGGGCGCGGTCACGCCCTGGGGCGGTCCGGTGCTGCCCTTCGAGATGATGAGCGTGCTCACCAACGCCTTTGCCAAGGGTGCCGGCTTCAGCGCGCGCCAGCCTTCGGTGGGCCTGTTCATCGACCTGGAGGTCAAGATGCTGGCTGGTCCGGTGCGGGTGGGCCGCAGCTACCGGTTGGTGCGCGAACTGCTGGCGCTGGGTGCCAGCAAACGCACCGAGTCCTACTGGACCCGCACCACGGTGTTCGACGGCGAGACTGCAGTGGCCGAGGTGCTGCTGCACCAGGGCGTCTTCAAGGCCTCCTACCCAGGCTACCCGTCGGCGGCGTTGGCCTGATCAGGCCCGGCAGCGAAGCACCGGGCCGGCGGGCTCAGGCCGCCGCGGCTGGGGCTGAAGCATCCGCGTCGTCGGGCTGCAAGAATTGGTCGGCACCCAAGCGGCGGGCCAGGATGCGCAGGTCTGCCCCAAGCTGCTCGACACCGGTAAATTGCCAAGGCACGGCATCCGACAGCGCTGGCAGCAAGGGCAGGGCGGCCATGTCCCGGCCTGGCCCGAGCAGCATGGGCGCCAGGTAGACCAAGAGCTCATCCACCAGCCCGCAGGCCAGCAGCGCGGCATTCAGCGTGGCGCCGGCCTCCACATGCAGCTCGTTGATACCCTCGGCCGCCAGATGCCCGATCAGCGCGTCCAGGTCGACGCGGCCGGCCATCGCGCCGTGGCCAGGCAACAGCAAGAGTTCGGCCCCAGCTTCGCGCAGTGCTGCCATGCGCTCGGTTTGCACCTGCGCCCCAATCACCAGCACGCGGCCGGGGCAACGCAGCAACCTGGCCTGCGGCGACAGGCTGAAGCGGGAGTCCACCACCACCCGCAGCGGTTGCACGGCCGTGGGCACCAGCCGCACGTCGAGTTGCGGGTCGTCGTGCTGCACCGTGCCGATGCCGCTGAGCACCGCACCGGCACGGCGCCGCCAGGCATGACCATCACGACGCGCGGCCTCACCGGTGATCCATTGGCTGCGGCCGTCGGGCAAGGCGGTACGGCCGTCGAGCGAGGCAGCGGCCTTCATGCGCACCCAGGGCCGCTGGCGCAGCACGCGCGAGAAAAAGCCGATGTTGAGTTCGCGCGCGGCGCGTTGTATCGGCCCGGGCGGCGCCAGCTCAACCGCCACACCGGCCGCTCGCAGCCGGGCTAAACCGCGGCCGGCGACCTCGGTGTAGGGATCGGTGGTGGCCACCACCACGCGGGTCAGGCCGGCCGCAATCAGTGCGTCGCTGCAGGGCGGTGTGCGGCCATGGTGGGCGCAGGGCTCCAGTGTGACCCAGGCCGTGCCGCCAGCCACGTTGCGCCCGGCCGCGGCAGCAGCGCGCAGCGCCATCACCTCGGCGTGGGGGCCACCGGCACGTTGGGTGAAGCCTTCGCCGGCCAGTTGGCCCCGGGCATCGTGCACCACACAGCCGACGCGCGGATTGGGCTCGGACAAGCCCAGCGAACCTTCGGCCAGTGTCAGCGCGCGTTGCAGCTGCGCTTGATCAAGCTCCGACAGCGCCACGTCAAGGTTGATGGGACTGGGTGTTGCCGTTGATCAGCGGCGTACTCGCATCATCCGCCGGACAGACAAGATGGCCGGGAATGATCAGGAAGTTCTGATTGATCAGGTTGCCGGTGACGCGCTTGCCGGTGCAGGGTGCGGCTGTGGTGGCGGTGCCGGGTTTTTCCATGCAGTAGGTCTTCGGATGGTCGGCGTTGACCGTGAATTCGGCGTTGAGATCGCTGTCGGTGACGACATCGGCGGTGTAGCGGCACGAGCGAAAATTGGCACTGCCACTGGCAAAGCTCACCAAGGCGCCAGCGCTGTCCACCGGCCGCGGGTCAATCTGGCCGCCCCAGCCCGAGGCATTGGCCGGAATCACGGCACAGAAGTAGTCGATAGTGGCCCGCGCATTGAGTTCAGCGGCGCTGTACTGCCGGGCATAACAGCGCGCCACGCTGCCGGCATCCACCGGCGACACCAGCACCAGTGATTGCGGACCGGCGGCCAGGTTGAGCGCCGGGCCTTGGGGATTCTCGGCTTCGGCGCCGCTGGGCTGAGTGGTGGAGAGTTGGTAGAGCACCGTGCCGGACAGCAGGGTGGCGGTCACACAGCCCGACCCCGCCGCATTGCAGACCTTCATCTCGCCTGACAGGTTGTCGAAGTACCAGGCCACATCACTGGCACCTGGTGGCACGAAGCGGCTGGTGCCGTTCATCATGTCGATGGCGTCGATCGGTATCGTGACATGCCGCCCGCCACGCTGGTTGCCGGCCGTGCCCAAAACCTGCATGGCCAGCAGAGCGCCCAGTTTGGGTTCGGTGGCGCTGATCGCGCTGTCGAGCGTGACGCTTTGCAGGGTATTGGTGCGATCGGTCCACGAGACCTGCACCGTCACCACCTTCTGTGGTACGCCTGCCACCGGATTGACGGTGCGCACCACTCGGTAACTGGCGTTGCCGATGCCATTGGGTGAGGGGTAGCTGTCGACCGTCTTGCTGACGACTTCCTCATAGGCGAGTTTGTCGGCCGCTTGTTTGTCAGCGGTCAGGAGTACAGAAAAGGCGCGCAACTCTTCGATGTCCTGGTTGGCGATGCGCATGGCCTCGGTGCGTTGTTTGGCCAGATCGCTGTTCAGTCGCATCGTGCCTTGCACGCCGACCAGCGCCAGCATGCCAAAGGCCATCACCGCCAGCGCGACCAGGGCTTCGATCAGGGACACGCCCCGGCGTATTGGGATCAGAGTGGGTGAGTGCATGGTGTGCTTCTAGAAGAGGTTCCAACTGCCCGGCGTGCGCACAAAGGAGCCGTATTCGAGACGGATGGTGTCGAGCACCGCCTTGTCGTAGGTGAGTCTGGCCTCGGCGGTGGCGCTGAAGCTGGTGGCGGAGACCAGGGCGCCTTGCAGACTGGCCAGCGAGTTCCAGTTGACTTGCTGGGCGTGCACAAAGCCGGTGACATTGACATTGGCCGCCACCGTCAGCGTGCCGGTGACGATCAGCATCAGCGGGTTGGCTGCGCTGCCCAGCGCACCGGCGGTGCCAAGGTTGAGGTTGCCTTCAGCCCAGATCGGATTGCGGGGATTACTGGCCAGAGCGTCGGTCAGCTGCGCCATGGTGCAGCCGGCGGCGCAGTCCAGCCTAACGACAGCCGGCTGTTGCCGGTAGGTGGCGGGGTCCATGGCAAACATGGCCCGAAACCAGCCTTGATTGGCCGCGGCGGCGTCGGCTTCTAGATTGGGGTCAAACTTTTTCCAGGTATCGACACCGGTTTTCAGCCGAGAAAAGTCAGTCGTGTCGGCTTCAATATCACCGCCGGCGCGCACCGTCAGCCCATCGGTCTGGGTGTCCCGGTTGACCACCACCAGTTTGCCGCCGCCGTTGAGCACCTTCTGCCCCGCGGTCAGCGGTGCCAGGGGCGCCACCGGCAGGGCACGTAACAAGCCCACCGTTGTCAAAGCTGCCGACACGCCGTCGACCACCGGCATCGCATCCTTTTGCGCAAAGCAACTGTCGGAGCCGCTGCCAGGGTTGGAGCAGCCGCGCGATGTGAATTGCATGGCGCCCGCACGCACCGCATTGCCGGGCAGAAAAAATGCGATCCGAAAGGCGCTGCCGATGCCGTCAGCCGGCGCGCCGATGTCAGGCGTAGCCGCGCCCAGGACGGGGCAGATGCAGCGCAGCGCGCCATCGCGCACGATGCAGGCGGGATAGACACGGTTGGCTGTGGTCGCGCCCCAGGGCAGGTCGAATCCGCCTTCGCCGCCGACCACGTTCACGGCGGTATCAACACGCACCAGGTAGCGGCTGCGGAAGTCGCCAAAGGCGGCATTGTTGGTCGGGCGGCAATTGCCGTCGATGCGTCCGGCGTTGAGCATCGCCACCGTCCATTCAACTCCGGCATCGGCGGCCTCGAGCGCCCGGTTGGAGCGGTAGCTGTTGGCCGAAATGCGCTGCTCGAACAGCAGATTGCGGTTGGTGTAGGCCGCCACCAGCGCCATCACGAAGAACAGGATCATGACGACCGTCAGTGCGGCCACGCCGCGATCAGGCGCCAGCAGCAGAAACGGACGACGCGGGCTCATGGCGGGCAGACCTCGGCAGGCACATGGTTGCGCAGCCGAACGTTGTCGCTGACGCTGCGCTTCACGTTGCTGTCATGCACCGCCTGGGCGACGATGGTGAAGCTGACGTCACGCGACATCTGCACCAGCCTGCAGCCACCCGGCCCCAAAGCCTGCGTGGGCTCGGTGGGTGAGCATGGCCCAGTGCCGCAGGGAACCGGTATCGGCACGGCGGCCAATGTCATCGAGAACTGCGTCACCTGCATGACCGCCGCATCGGTCAACGCCTGCCAGTTGTTGGCGCCCACCAGGTAGTCGATGGTTTTGTTGCTGGCGTTCCAGCGAAAGCCCACCTGCTCGCGCGGCCGGTTGGCGCCACCGTCCAACGCGTTGTCGTCGGTGCCGATCAGCACGCCGCCCTCTTCGTCGGTCGAGCGGGCATAGATCACTTGCGTGGTGGATACTGCGGTCAGGCCGTTGTAGGGGTTGTTGGCCGCTGTGCAGGTCGCCGGTGGCGGCGGGCAGACGCTGCGGTAGGCCTGGCCCCAATAACCGGCGCGCCGGATGTCGCGCGAGATCATGTCAGCAGCGGTGCGCAGATCTTGCTGGAGTTGCGCCTCCAGCAGCAGGCGTCGGTTGTCGCCCAACTGCGAGGTCAGCAGCATCGTGGCGCCGGCCAGGATGAACAGTGAAATCGTCACGCCGATCATCATTTCGACGATCGACAGGCCATGTGCCAGGGGGCGGGCACCGATAGCAGGAGCGTGGTGGTTTGTCATCACGAGCACGCAGGTAGGCTGCTGGAGTTGCCGGAGACCGAACAAAGCACGGGCGCGCCCAAAGAATTGGTCGATATGCGGATCGTGCCGCCCAGCACGCTCTGCACCGTGGCCTGAATCATGGTGCCACCCATCGGCATCGCATTGAATCCGAACAGCCTCAACAGATCTGGACTGGCGGAGAGCGTCACGCCGCTGCTGGCAGGCAGGCTCACGGTCTTGATCTCTACCGAACTGCCCGCAGAAGTCGGATTGGGGCACACCGAGCCACCGGTGTTGCTGCAATCGCAGTCGTCTCCGGCCGGGCCAACGATATACAGGGAGTAACAGGTTTGCGTGGAATTGCTGGCGAAGAGAATACCCACCGTTCGTCTGCGCTGGATTTGTTGAGACTTGAGGAAGCGCAAGTCAGTCGCCAGTTCTTGCGCAATGCCTTCCACCCGCTGGCGGGCGATCAATTCGCGCATCGACGGCACGGCGATGGCCATCAGCACGGCCATGATCACCAGCACGATCATCACCTCGATCAAGGTGAAGCCGGACCCGCGGGCCGGCTGCTGAAGACGTTGGGTGTGCTTCATGCAGCGCTCATCAGCGAACCCAGCACGGGTCCGGTGTGGCATTGACCGCGTCGCCTGCAGATAGCGAGCTGTAGGTGATGTTGCCGCCTTCAATGCGGACGCGCAGCGCCTGGCATTGGCTATCGCCCGATTGCGGCGAGCTGCTGCGCACCCTGGCCAGCGCCATGTAGACGCGGCCCGCCGTGTCGACGTCGCTCAGCGACAACGCATAGTGGCCGTCGACCGAGGTGCCGCGCGCGCCCGGCAGGTCGGCCAGGCTGGACTGGAAGGTCGGGTTGTTGGCGCGCCAGCGCTCCTGGGCCTGCATGATCTCGCCCAAGGCCGCCATGGCATCGGCGCGACGGCTGCGTTGTATGGCCTGCTGGAAGCTCGGCCAGGCCATGGCAGCCAGCACCGCCAGAATCGCGGCCACGATCATCAACTCGATCAGTGTCATGCCGCGCCGTGCAGGGTTGGAGAGTCGGCTCTGGCGCATACCGAGAATTATTACCAGCAGGACGGGCATGGCCAGGGGCGGTGGGGCCATTGGTCGTCGTCAGCACGCCGTTGGTCGGCTACCCCCTTGATCGAGGGGGTCAACTGCACTTGGGCAGGCCGTTCACCTGGCCGGCTGGGGCGCAGCTGCGCACCCGGCCCATGATGTTGACCACCTGGTGGATCGCCCGGCCGTCAGCGGCCTGCACCTGCAGCGTGGCGGTGGGCGTCACCGTGCCCTTGTGGGCATCAAATAGGATGGCCCGTGACAAGGGCGCGATGCTGACGCCCCGTTGGGCGGGCTGTTCTTCCAGCCGCAGCAGCGTGGCGCCGGGCTCGCAGCGGGCCGGCCCCAGTGCATCGCAAGTGCAGGCGTTGGCGGGGCCGGCGTAGACCAGGTAGCAACTGCCGCCGCCGGCCGTCGGCAGCACCGCCAGCCGCACCGTGACGCCACTGCTGATGGCTGAGGCGCGGGCAAACTGCAGATCGGTCTCCAGCAAGGCCGCGGTGGCATGCAGCAGCATGCCGCTGCGCAGGTCGCTGGCCATCGGCACGGCGCCGCCCAGCAGCACCATCAGCAGCGCCAGGGTGACCAGCATCTCGATCAGCGACAGGCCCTGGGCGGCCAGGCGGCCCATTTGCGCCTTGGGTGACGGGTGGGCAGGGCTGAGGCGTGGTGTTGTCATGGTGTGCTCCGATGCGGTGGATCGATGGGCACACTCTAGAAAGGACGCGCCGGTCGCGCGTCGCCCCGGCGGGGGGATTGCCCGGGGTTTGCGGAGGGGCCACCGCACAGGGGGGGCTCACCCCTCGGAAGGGGGGAGGACGATCCGAGCAGCCGCCGGTCAATGCCCGGATCGGTGCACTCAGATGTCCCGGATCAGCTGCCGGAACTCGTCCACGTCTTCAAAGCTGCGGTAGACCGAGGCAAAGCGCACGTAGGCGACTTTGTCGATGCGCTTGAGCTCACGCATGACCAGCTCACCCAGCCGGGCGCTGGGCAGTTCGCGGGCGCCGGTGGCCAGCAGCTTGTCCTGGATGCGGTCGATCGCCGCATCCACCTGCTCCATGCTCACCGGCCGCTTGCGCAGCGCCAGCATCATCGAGCCGCGCAGCTTGGCCGGGTCGAACTCCACCCGCGCGCCGTCCTTCTTGACCACCGCCGGCAGCGTGATCTCGGCGCGCTCGTAGGTGGTGAAGCGCTTGTCGCACTTCAGGCAGCGGCGCCGTCGCCGCACCACGTCGCCCTCGTCGGACTCACGCGTCTCGGAGACCTGAGTCTCTTGGTGACTGCAGAAGGGGCAGCGCATGAGCCTGGTGCCGTGCTGCAGCCGCTGGGTGCCCCGGCCTGCCCGCCGCGCTCAGCGGTAGACCGGGAAGTCGCGCGTCAGCGCTGCCACCTTGGCGCGCACCGCGGCGATGTTGGCGGCGTCTTGCGGCGCATCCAGCACATCGGCGATCAGGTCGGCGGTCTGGCGCGCCTGCTCTTCCTTGAAGCCGCGGGTGGTCATCGCCGGCGAACCCAGTCGGATGCCGCTGGTCACCATCGGCTTCTGCGGGTCGTTGGGAATCGCGTTCTTGTTGCAGGTGATGTGCGCCTGGCCCAGCACCGCTTCGGCTTCCTTGCCAGTGATGCCCTTGGCGCGCAGATCGACCAGCATCACATGGCTTTCGGTGCGGCCCGAGACAATGCGCAGGCCACGCTGCACCAGGGTTTCGGCCATCACCGCAGCGTTCTTCACCACCTGCTGCTGGTAGGTCTTGAATTCGGGCGCCAGCGCCTCCTTGAAAGCCACCGCCTTGGCGCCGATCACATGCATCAGCGGGCCGCCCTGGATGCCGGGGAAGATCGCGCTGTTGATCTGTTTGGCCAATGCGTCCTTCATCAGGATCAGGCCGCCGCGTGGGCCGCGCAGCGTCTTGTGCGTGGTGCTGGTCACCACATCCGCAAACGGCACCGGGTTGGGGTAGACGCCGGCGGCGATCAGCCCGGCATAGTGCGCCATGTCGACCATGAAGTAGGCGCCGACCGCCTTGGCCACCTTGGCGAAACGCTCGAAGTCGATGCGCAGCGAATAGGCCGAGGCGCCGGCGATGATCAGCTTGGGCTTGTGCTCATGGGCCAGCCGCTCCATCGCGTCGTAGTCGATGGCTTCGTTGGCATCCAGGCCGTAGCTCACCACCTTGAACCACTTGCCGCTCATGTTGAGTGGCATGCCGTGGGTGAGGTGGCCGCCTTCGGCCAGGCTCATGCCCATGATGGTGTCGCCGGGCTGCAGCAGGCCGAAGAACACCGCCTGGTTGGCCTGCGAGCCGGAATTGGGCTGCACGTTGGCATTCTCTGCACCGAACAAGGCCTTCAAGCGGTCAATGGCGAGCTGCTCGACCACATCGACATGCTCGCAGCCGCCGTAGTAGCGCTTGCCGGGGTAGCCCTCGGCATACTTGTTGGTCAGCTGCGAGCCCTGGGCCTGCATCACCGCGGGCGAAGCGTAGTTCTCGCTGGCGATCAGCTCGATGTGCGCTTCCTGGCGGGCGTCTTCAAGCCCGATGGTGGCCCACAACTCCGGGTCGACAAGCGCAAGCGTGGATTGGGTACGGTCGAACATGGGCAGTCCTGTTGAGGTTGGAGACCCGCAGACGCCCGGTAACAAACCGGCGCCGCACGGCGGGCTGCCCAGGCGAACGGCTGTCGCGGCCGCAATTCAGCGGGCCGGTCGGCGCTCCACGGTGGTCGTCCACCTCGGGCTGTCCAGCCCTATCGCCAGTCGCGTCGACCGTCGAATTGTAGCGAAGCGTCGAAGTGGCGGCAGGCTCAGGGGATCATCGCCACACGCTCGACAGCGGCCTTGAGCAGGCTGGGGTCCGGCGTCAGCGATTCGTTGCCCGACGCGGCCGGCGCCGGCGCCGGGATGTTGTTGTTGACGTTCGAGGCCACGCTGCGGCCGCCCGCCACTTGGCGCAGGTGGAACTGCTCGGACAGCACCTTGCCGACATAGCCGCCGTCATCACCGCTGATGGCAGCGCCCACGTAGTAGCGCAAGCCGGCCTCCAGGCTGCCGGCGCGTGCGATGCACTCCTTCAGCACCTGCACCCCCACCCGCAAGTTGGTCACTGGGTCGAACGCTGCGCGCACGCCACCAAAGGCTTCGTACTTGTCGTCGTGCACCTTGGTCATCACCTGCATCAGACCCTGGGCGCCCATCGAACTCTGCGCAAACGGGTTGAAACTCGACTCCACCGCCATGATCGCCAGGATCAGCGTGGGGTCCAGGCCGACACGCTGGCCGACCGACCAGGCTTCTTGCACCAACCGGCTCACCGGCTCGGGTGCTACCTTGTAGCGGCGCGACAGCCAGTTGGCCACCGCCGCTTGCTGGCGCGGCAACTCGGCGGGGTTGGCCGCGGTGGCGCGCGAGACGGCCTCGGGCTCCGCCGGGATCTCGTTGCTTGTGGTGTCACGTGCCACCTGGCGCTGTTGCAGCCAGTCCAGCGCTTGCTGCTCCACCAGGCTGCGCACGTCGGCGCGGCCACCGGCAAACAAGGCCACCCCGAGCACACAAAAGCCCAGTAGCGCCAGGGAGTTGTGGCTCACCTCGAGCAGCCCGGATCCGACGTCGCGCAGGAACAGCCGCGTCGAATCGACGCAACCAGTACCCGCAGCGCGCAGTCTTGCGATCGCTGTCATGTTGATTCCTGTTGTAGGCCGCCGTGCCACTGCGCCGCCGGTAGGGCCGGCAGCTGCCCGAGCACGGGGCGGATAATGATTCGCCGCATCGATCACCGCCTCATCAAGAGTCAGTTGGTGCGCGCAAGAAGTCGTCATCGCGTCAGAAACCGTCCCAACAACGGTGCGCGGGTTAACCCTGATCAATCAGGCTGCGCGGATTCTAGGAAGGCTGGTAATAACCAGTCAAGTATAACGTTCGTGTTTGTCATTCTAATTTGATATATGAAGTACCGTGATCTGCGCGACTTTGCCGCTCAACTTGAGCGCATGGGTGAACTGCGCCGGGTGGCGGCACCGATCTCGCCCAAGCTGGAGATGACCGCGCTGGCCGACCAGGTGCTGCGCGCCGGCGGCCCGGCGTTGTGGTTCGAGCAGCCCAGCGGCTACACGGTGCCGGTGCTGGCCAATCTGTTTGGCACGCCGCATCGGGTGGCGCTGGGCATGGGCGCGAGTGACGTCTCGGAACTGCGCGACATCGGCCGCTTGCTGGCGCGTCTGAAGGAACCCGAACCGCCGGCGGGCCTGAAGGATGCCGGCCGGCTGGTGCAGATGGTCAAGGCGGTCTGGGACATGAAGCCGGTGCGCAAGCGCGACGGGCCTTGCCGCGAGGAGCAACTGCACGGTGATGAAATCGACCTCGCGCGCTGGCCGATCCAGACTTGCTGGCCGGGGGATGCTGGGCCGCTGCTCACCTGGGGGTTGGTGGTCACGCGCGGGCCGCAGGCGGTCGAGCGGCCGCGCCAGCGCCAGAACATCGGCATCTACCGGCAGCAGGTGATCGGTCCACGTGAAGTGATCATGCGCTGGTTGGCACATCGCGGCGGTGCGCTGGATTTTCGCGACTTCGCACTGGCCAACCCGGGCCGGCCGTTCCCGATGGCGGTCGCGCTGGGCGCCGATCCGGCGACCACGCTGGGCGCGGTGACGCCGGTGCCCGACACCTTGTCGGAGTACCAGTTTGCCGGTCTGCTGCGTGGCAGCGCCACCGAGCTGGTTGACTGCGAAGTGGGCGAAGCCGGCCGCTGGCTGCAGGTGCCGGCCACTGCCGAGATGGTGCTCGAAGGCCATATTCCGACAGCGGAGCCCGGCTTCGAAGGCCACAGCGCGCATGGCGTGCCGGTCAAGGAGGTCGGTGGTTACCTGCATGCGCTGGAAGGGCCCTACGGCGATCACACCGGTTATTACAACGAGCAGGACTGGTTTCCGGTGTTTCGGCTGAACCGGCTGACGCACCGGCGCGACCCGGTCTACCACTCCACCTACACCGGCAAGCCGCCCGATGAACCAGCGGTACTGGGCGTGGCGCTGAACGAGGTCTTCGTACCGATCCTGCAAAAGCAGTTTCCGGAGATCGTTGACTTCTACCTGCCGCCCGAAGGCTGCAGCTACCGCATGGCGATCATCTCGATCAAGAAGGCCTACCCCGGCCATGCCAAGCGGCTGATGTTCGGGCTGTGGAGCTTTCTGCGGCAGTTCATGTACACCAAGTTCATCGTCGTCACCGATGACGATGTCGACATCCGCAACTGGCAGGATGTGGTCTGGGCCATCACCACCCGCATGGACCCGGTGCGCGACACCACCCTGGTGGAACAGACGCCGATCGACTACCTGGACTTTGCCTCGCCGGTCAGCGGCCTGGGCGGCAAGATGGGCTTGGACGCCACCCACAAGTGGCCGGGCGAAACGGCGCGCGAGTGGGGCCGCGTGATCACCATGCCAGCCGAGGTGACGCAGCGCGTGCAGGGCATGTTCGACACCTTGATGAAGCGCTGAAAACCGGCCCGACGATCAAAATTCTGCTTGCATGCCGCGTCGGCCTGCAGTACTGTGGACTTGCCTTCAGTGAAGGCATCAAACTTCGTGCAGTCTCTGCATGAAACGGGGCCCCGGACTACATTCCTCCGGATCTCCACATGGTGGTCATCGACCACCCACCCCCTCAAGCCGCAAGGTTTGAGGGGGTTCGTGTTTTTTGGGGCGCGTTTGTGGTCGCGCGTTTGTGGTCGCGCGTTTGTGGAGGGCGAACTGCTCGCAGGGCGCAAGCCGACGCGCCAAGGGGCTGGGCGTGACGCTCAGGCGCCGGCGAACCAGCCCAGCCATTCACGCAAGGCCTGGCGCACCCGCCGATTGCCTTCTTCAGACGGCATCCAGCGCAGCGCAGTCGGTGTCGCGCTCAGGTGCAACTGGCCCATCGGCGCCGGCACCAGGCGCAGGGCAAAGCCTGCCAACGCGGCTTCGCGCTCGAAGTTGCGCCGCGCGCGCTGCATGTGTGAGGCATGGGTGACCAGCAACATGTCGGTGATGCCTTGTTCACGCAGCAGCCGCAGGCTGTGGCGGGCGTTTTCGCGCGTATCGCGCGACAAGCTCTCCTGCCAACGCAGCGGTTGGCTGTAGTCCCGTGCCGCGATGCGGGCAGCCACCTCGGCCTCGGCGGGGCCGCCGGGCTGGGCATGGCCGGCGCCGCCCGAGAACATCACCGGTGTCTGCAACCGACGGCCCAGCCACAAGCCATAGTGCAGGCGCGCCATCGACAAGTCCGTCAGCTGCGATTCGCCATATTCGGCGGCCAGCGGGCGAACGCCACCACCGAGCACCAGCACCACCGAGCGTTCTTTCGACCAGTTCTTGCGCAGCTCAGCCAACCGGGCTGGTGTCAAGGCGGGCGACTCCGCGAGGCTGCGCTCCAGTACTGCTGCGGTCACCAGGCACTGCGAGAACCACAGGCCCAGCAGCGCCAGGCCCAGTGTCAGCCCGGACAGCAGCGCGTGACGGTTGCGCCAGGCCCAGGCCAGCAGCAGCAGGACCAGCCAGGGCACGGGCGGCAGCAGCAGCGGGGTCAGCAGCGGCTTCCAATCAAGCAGGCTGAGGCGGGCAAGCAGTTCGTTCACGGTGTCCGGTGGTGGCGCCGTCGGCCAGTGCGCCGGGCAAAGTCATTGTGCGTCGCGCTGTTGTTTGGCCGTGGCGGCCGGCTTGACCACCTGGGCGATCGACAATCCAAGTTTGTCACACAGGAGCATAGGCATGGCTGAAGAGATCATCACGCTGGGCGGCGGTTGTTTCTGGTGCACCGAGGCGGTGTACGAACAAGTGCAGGGGGTGCTTGCGGTGCAGTCAGGTTACAGCAACGGCCAGGCGCGTAACCCCAGCTACGAACAGGTGTGCTCGGGCGACACCGGCCACAACGAAGTGGTGCGGGTACGCTTCGATCCGGCGCAGGTGAGCCTGCGCGAACTGCTGGAGATCTTCTTTGTCGTGCACGACTCGACCACCTTGAACCGCCAGGGCAACGACGTGGGCACACAGTATCGCTCGGGCATCTATTGGCATGAGGCCGCCCAGGCCGAAGTGGCACAGTCGGTGATCGACGAGGCCAATGCCCGCATGGGCGGCGCAGTGGTGACCGAACTTCAGGCTGAAGCAAATTACTGGCCGGCCGAGGACTACCACCAGCACTACTTCGCCAACAATCCGGGGCAAGGCTACTGCGCCTTTGTGGTGGCGCCCAAGGTCGAGAAGTTTCGCAAGACCTTTGCTGCGCGCATGCGGCGCAGCTGACAGCCGTCAGGGCGCCAGGCGCTCGCGCTGCCAGTGGCCGTCGACCAGCTTGTAGCGCAGCCGGTCATGCAGCCGGCTCTTGCGACCCTGCCAGAACTCCCAGCCATCGGGCACCAGCCGATAGCCGCCCCAATGTGGTGGGCGTGGCGGCGAGAGCGCGAACTGCGCTGCATAACGTGCCGCCTGCGCCACCAGCACGGCGCGGGAACTGATCACCTGGCTCTGCGGCGAAGCCCAGGCGCCAATGCGTGAATCGAGCGGCCGCGACGCAAAGTAGGCGTCTGCCTCGGCATCGTCGACTCTTTCCACCCGGCCTTCGATGCGCACCACACGCTCCAGCTCGACCCAGTGGAATTGCAATGCGGCGACCGGATTGGCTGCCAGTTCCTGGCCCTTGCGGCTATTGAAATTGGTGTACCAACTCAGCCCGCGCTCATCCACGCCCTTGATCAGCACGATGCGCGTCGAGGGCCGGCCGTCGGCGCCGCCGGTGGCCCGCGTCATGGCATTGGGCTCGGGCAACTGGGCCTCTATGGCCTGCTGCAGCCAGGTCTCAAACTGCATCAAAGGCCGCAACGCAGCGACGGCCTCGTCGAGTTCGGCGCGTTCGTAGCTTTTGCGGAGGTCGGCGAGTCGGGAGTCCATGGCCCAAGTATGCCGCCACTGCAGCGGACTCGTTGTAAGGCAGACCGAGGCCTTGCCGTGTGAGCATGGTGGTTGCACCCTAAGTGATTGGCCTTAAGTGAAGCTACGACTGTCGGCAAGCGCGCCATACCGCCATGCTTGTTACCGCGTGGCGATCGAGCCTGGAGCTCGTTGGCCGAAGTGATCAAACCATGAAGTCCCTACCTGTCATCGTCGTGCTGGCTGCTGGTCAAGGCAGCCGCTTTGGTGGGCCCGCGCACAAGCTCGCCCAGAACCTGGGCGCCGGGAGTGTGCTGGGCCAGACCATCGTTCACGCCATCGAGACCCGGCTTCCGGTCGTGGTGGTTACCACCCAGCCCTTGGCCGCTGAAGCATCGCGTTGGGTGGCCCGGCGTGATGTCGTGGTGCTGCCCGAAGTGGGCAGCCCCGGCGCCGGGCCGCTGGGCATGGGTTATTCGATCGCCGCCGGTGTGGCCGCCAGACCCCACGCCGGCGGTTGGTTGGTGCTGCCCGGCGACATGCCGCTGGTGATGCCGGCCACGCTCATGCAGGTGGCGCAGGCGCTGGGCCAGCAGGCGGTGGTTTATGCGCAGCACCGCGGGCGGCGCGGCCATCCTGTGGGCTTTGCGGGTGAATTGTTCTCTGAGCTGGTGCAGCTCAGCGGTGACGAAGGCGCAAGGCGGGTGATGGCGCGTTATCCGTCCTTTGGTGTCGAGGTCGATGACCCGGGTGTGCTGGTGGATGTAGACACCAGCGCCGATCTGGCTGCCGTGCGCGCCAGCCACGATGCGCTGTCACATGCGGTCGGGCCACCGCTGGCCGCTGGCTGACGCCGGTTCAGACCAGCCCGGCGCGGCGGGCCAGCGCCACCAGGCGCTGGCTCTCGCGGTCGCACATGCGGTGGTGGCTGAGTGATTCGGCGGTGCGAACCAGATAGTCGAGCGTGCTGCCGTAGCGGCCTGCGGCCTGGCGCAGGATCTGCAGCATGTCCTCGTCGGCAATGCGGCCGGTGAAGTTCGGGCTGCGGCGGCTCAAGGTGAAGGCCAGCGCCATGACCTCGCCATCGGCCGTCTGGCAGCGCAGCCAGCGCGGATCGTAGACGCCGGTGGGCATCTCGCGCAGCCACAGCCGATCCAGTTCAGTGCGCGCGCCGTGCTGCGGGATGCGGTAGACCATGCCTCGGCACATGCCGCCCGACACCAGCGCATAGACCAGCCCCGGCAGATCGGGCGTGCCGCGGTTGACACGCGATCGCATGCGGAAGGCGCGGTGCCAGCCGCGCACCAGTGCTGGCCGGTGCTCGGCGGCGTCAAACTCGGGCCGCCAGATCAGCGAGGCATAGCCGAAGACCCAGAGATCACGCTGTCCGCCCCATTGCTGGCAGACCTGGGCCAGCAGCGCGGCGGTGTCGCGGGTGGGGGGCGGACTCATGCTGCGCAGCATGCCAGACTCTGCGGGTAGCGCTGCAGCAGCATTGACGATGTAACCAGGTTACCTGATAATTTGATCACCAGTTACTATCTGCCGCCATGAAACACCGCATCGCCGAGTTGACCCAACGCATCCGCCAACGCAGCGCGCCACTGCGCAGCGCCTATCTGGGCCGGTTGCAAAAGCTGATGGATCGGCCTCCTGGCGCTGAGCGCATGGGCTGTGCCAACGTGGCCCATGCCTTTGCAGCCTTGCCTGACGATCAACGCTTTCGCGTGGTGGCCGAGCGTGCACCCAACCTGGCGGTGGTTACGGCCTACAACGACATGCTGTCGGCGCACCAGCCTTACGAGGGCTACCCGGCGCTGATCAGGCAGGAGGCACAAGCCCGCGGCGCCACGGTGCAGGTGGCCGGTGGTGTGCCTGCGATGTGCGACGGTGTCACCCAGGGCCTGCCGGGCATGGAGTTGTCGCTGTTCTCGCGCGATGCCATCGCCCAGGCCACCGCGGTGGCCTTGACGCACGATGTGTTTGATGGCGCCCTGCTGCTGGGGGTGTGCGACAAGATCGTGCCCGGGCTGCTGATTGGCGCCTTGCACTTCGGCCATCTGCCTTGCGTCTTCGTGCCAGCCGGGCCGATGAGTTCAGGCTTGTCCAATACCGACAAGAGCAAGGTGCGCGAGCAGTTTGCGCAAGGTCTGGTGGGGCGCCACGAACTGCTGCAGGCCGAGCAGGCCGCCTACCACGGCGCCGGCACCTGCACCTTCTACGGTACGGCCAACAGCAACCAGATGCTGCTCGAAGCGATGGGCCTGCATGTGCCGGGCGCGGCCTTCGTGCATCCGCATGCCGGCCTGCGTGAAGCGTTGACGCGGGAAGCCGTGACCACGCTGCTGGGCATCACACGGCGCGCCCGTTACACGCCGATTGGCCGCTTGGTCGACGAGCGGGTGATCGTCAATGCGATGGCCGCGCTGCTGGCCACCGGTGGCTCGACCAACCACCTGATTCACTGGGTGGCGGTGGCCCGCGCGGCCGGCATCCTCATCGACTGGACCGACTTTGCCGATCTGTCGGCCGAGGTGCCCTTGCTGGCCCGCGTCTATCCCAACGGCAGCGCCGACGTCAACCAGTTCCAGGCCTGCGGCGGGCCGGGCTGGGTGCTGCGCGAGCTGCTGGACGCCGGCTGCCTGCACGGCGACGTGACCACGGTGGCCGAGGGCGGCATCGCTGCCTACGGCCGGGTGGCGAAGATGGCGCCGGCGGCTGGGGGTGCCAGCGCGCTGGACTGGGCCGACCTGCCGGCGGCGCCGATCGACGACAGCATCGTGCGCAGCGCGGCGCTGCCGTTCTCGCCCAGCGGCGGCCTCAGGCTGCTGCAGGGCAACCTGGGCCGATCGGTGATCAAGATCTCGGCAGTGCCTGACGATCGCCATGTCATCGAGGCGCCGGCGCGGGTGTTCAGCAGCCAAGAGGCCTTGCACCAGGCCTTTGCCGCCGGTGAACTCGACCGTGACGTGGTGGTGGTGGTGCGTTTCCAGGGCCCGCGTGCCAATGGCATGCCCGAGTTGCACAAGTTGACGCCGCCGCTGGCGGTGCTGCAGGGCAAGGGCTTCCGGGTGGCGCTGGTCACCGACGGCCGCATGAGCGGCGCCTCGGGCAAGGTGCCGGCCGCCATCCATTGCAGTCCCGAGGCGCTGGCGGGTGGCCCGCTGGCCAGGCTGCGCGACGGTGACCTGATGCGGCTCGATGCCGAGGCCGGTACGCTGGCCGCACTGGTCGACGAGACCGAATGGGCCGGCCGTGAACTCGCTCAGCTCAGCGACGAGCAGGCCGAAGAACATGCACACGACCTCGGCCGCGAGTTGTTCGGCGGCATGCGCCGCACCGTGCGCAGCGCCGAGGAAGGCGCCATCACCTGGCTCTAAGCGGTGTACGTGCAACCGCCACAGCCCCGCAATCAAGGACACACAAGATGAACCCGCTCAGCCTGGCCAGCCACGGCCCCGTGATCCCGGTGATCGTGCTGCAACGTGTGCAAGACGCCGTGCCGCTGGCTGAAGCCTTGCTCGCCGGCGGCGTCAAGGTGCTGGAAGTGACGCTGCGCACGCCGGTGGCGTTGCAGTGCATCGAGGCCATCGCCCGTGCGCTGCCCGAGGCGGTGGTGGGCGCCGGCACGATCCGTTCGGCCGCCGATGCCCAGGCCGCGCTGGACGCGGGCAGCAGATTTGCGGTAAGTCCGGGCTACACCCGCGAGGTGGGGGCGGCCTGCCGTGCCATCGGCCTGCCGTTGCTGCCCGGCGTGGCCACCGCCAGCGAGGTGATGGCGGCCAGCGCCGATGGCCTGCACTTCCTGAAGTTCTTTCCTGCGCAGCAGGCCGGCGGCATCGCCATGCTCAAGGCGCTGGGCGGACCGTTTCCCGACATCGTTTTTTGCCCCACGGGCGGTATCAGTCTGGAGACCGCACCGCAATTCCTGGCGCTGGCCAACGTCAAGGTCTGCGGCGGCTCCTGGCTGACGCCAGCCGACGCGGTGGCCAGCGGCGACTGGGCCCGCATCAGCCGGCTGGCACGCGAGGCGCAGGCCTTGGCGCGGGCTTGAGACCCGCCTGGTCTCAAGCGACCCGCCTGGTCTCAAGCCTCGCGGCGCTCGATCAACTCGATTTTGTAGCCGTCAGGGTCGGTGATGAAGGCGATCACCGTGTTACCGCCCTTGACCGGGCCGGGCTCGCGGGTGATCGCGCCGCCCAGTGCCGCAGCCTTGTCGCGCAACGCAGCGCAGGTGGCGGCGATATCGGCCACCCCGATGGCGATGTGACCATAGGCCGTGCCCAGCTCGTAGCGCTCGACGCCGTAGTTGTAGGTCAGCTCGAGCTCGGCCTGGCCCGGGTTGCCGCCGTAGCCGACAAAGGCCAGGTCGTATTGCTGTTCGGGCCGCGTGGTCTTGCGCAGCAATTCCATGCCCAGCACCTGGGTGTAGAAGTTGATCGCGCGTTGCAGGTCGCCGACCCGCAGCATGGTGTGCAGCATTCGCATGAGATGTCCTCTTGGAGCGTATGAGTAAATGGGTAGGCTGCTGTCGCTTGTGGCCGCAGCCGCTCAGCGATTGTCGCGGTCCAGCCAGGCGGCCAGACCCTGGGCGTTGAGTTCAAAATCGAGTGCCAAGGCGGCCAGGGCGGCCTCGACGTCGGCTATGCCATGGCGCTGCAACTGCGCGCGTGCCAGGGCCTCGAGGCCGAACTTCATGGCGGCGTGTCGGTCGGGCACCGCCTGCAGGCGCTGACCCAGGGCGACCATGTCGTCAATCTGCTCGAAAAGCAGCGCGGCCAGCCGATCGACGTCGCCGACCGCGCCGAAGTGGGTCAGGTACATCTGCTTGGGCTGCCGCGCCAACAGCCGGCTGATCGACTCGCGCAGCGGTCCGGGCTCGAACTGCACCGGCGTCGAGGTGGGCAGGATCCAGGCGCCGGCAGCGGTGTCGAACTCGCGGTAGCTCAAGCCGAAGGTGTCGCCGGTGAACCAGCCAGCGCTGCGCTGGTCCCAGATGCAGTGGTGGTGACGGGCATGGCCGGGGGTGTCGATGAACAGCAACGGCCGGCCGGCCAGATGCACCGTCATGCCGTCATGGGTGCTCTCTACGCGATCGGCAGGCACGGGTACCAGTTGGCCGTAATCGCGGTCCATGGTGTGTTGGCCGTATACCGCCAGCGTGCCCTGGTAGAGCGCGCTGGGGTCGATCATGTGGCGGGCACCGCGGGCGTGCACCAGCAGGGTGGCGCGTGGCAACGACTGCATCAGCAGGCCGGCGCCGCCCGCGTGGTCGAGGTGCACATGGGTCGGGATCACATAGTCGACGGCATCGCGTGCCAGGCCCAGATCGTCCAGCGCAGCCAGCAGGCGCGGCAGCGCGAAGTTGGTGCCGGTGTCCACAAAGGCGGCCCGGCCATGCTCGACGATCAGGTAGGCGGCGTCAAACAGCGGCCGGTGAAAACCGGTGTCGATGACGTGGATGCCATGCGGCAGGGCTTGGACGTAGGGCAGGGCCATGGTGCGGATGCGGGCAAAGGGGCGAACAAGGACAGGGCGAACAAGGGGGGGCGGACAAAGCAAAGCGGCAGGGGAACACCCTGCCGCTGGAAGGGGCCTGCACCAGGTGCAGACCCAACATTGTGTGTCAGCCCTGAGTGCCGGCGTACAGAACCCAGAGTTTGCCCAGGTCGGAGGCGCCGTCATTGCCTTGCACGCTGCGCAGCACCTGCACCGCCTTGGCCTTGTTCTTGGAACCTTGCAGCAAGGCCAGTCCGAGGTGCAGCTTGGCATCCTCGGGCCGCTTGAGCTTGCCCTTGGCGATGCCTTGCTCCATCAGCGCAATGCCTTTGGCCGCCTGGCCCATGGTGACATAGGCGTAACCCAGTTCCACCATCTCATTTCCGTCGGACTCGGCTGCCGCCGCCGCGGCGCGCTCGTCGATCGACGCCTTGCTCTCCGCCTCGCGCTTGACCGCCAGCTCAAGCAGCCGCTTGTGGCGCTCGGCCTCGGGGCCCTTGCCCAGCACGCCGGCAGCAAAGCCCTTGTCGACGATGGCCTTGCCTTCGGCGGGCAGGCCGGCCTGCAGCGCCAGCTGCGCCATCTCCATGAACCCATCGGCCTTGTCCAGCGAGCCGGTAGCCAGTTTGATGCGCATCAGATCGAGCGCAAAACGATCGGAAAAACCGCTCTTGCGGGCCAGCCGGTCGAGGTAGATCGCCCAGTAGTCCTTCTTGGGGTGGTTGTAGAGCAGCTTTTCAAGCGCCGCTGCATGGCCGCCCATGTTGCCCAAGCGCTTTTGTGCATCGGCCAGCCGCAACAAGTCATTTTCATCGGGGCGCTTGCCGGCTTGATCGGCGGCAGCCACCGCCGCGGCAGCGTCCTTGGCCACGGCCGCATAGTCGCCCGTCGCGCCTTGCAGATAGCTCTGCAGTTGCTTGAGCGTCGCGCTGTTGTTGCCCGCCGCAGCGGCTTTCTGCGCCCACAGCGCGGCCTTGTTGTTGTCTCGAGCGGCAGCGTAGGCATTGGCGATCTGCTCGGCCACCTGGGCTTGTTCGGCGCCCGACACCTTGCCGTGGATCGCTTCCAGTGCCTGGATGGCGGTGTTGTTGTCGCCCGCGCGCTGGGCCGCGGCGGCGCGCATGCGCTCGATCTGCAAGGACTCGGCCGCGGTCTTGTTCGACGCTCCATCGGCTTCACGCACCTTGGCCAGGGCTTCTTTGCCTTTGCCGGCCTTGATCAGGTCGTAGGCCTGCTGCAGCGGTTTGCCCACTTCCGGGCGCAGCGCCTGGGCCTGGACCAGGCCGGCCGCGCCAGCCAGCAGCAACGCCACAGCAAGGGTGGAAAGCTTCTTCATCGTCGGATCCGATTCACATGAACTGCTCGTTGCCGACCAGGCCGATCTTGGTCACGCCCAGGCGCTGCGCGCTGGCCATCACCATCGCCACGACCTTGTAGCTGACGAGCTTGTTGGGGCGCAGGTGCACCTCGGGCTGATCGGGCAGCGCGGCGATCTGGGACAGCCGGTTCTCGAGGTCGGCGCGGTCGGCCACCAGCACGCCATTCCAGCCGATGGTGCCGTCGAAGTCGACATCGATGCGCACGATTTCCGGCGGCTTGGGCGGCGTGCTGCTCGGGCCCACCGGCATGTTCATCTTCACCGCGTGGGTCTGGATAGGGATGGTGATGATCAGCATGATGATCAGCACCAGCATCACGTCGATCAGCGGCGTGGTGTTGATGTCCATCATCGGCGCGTCGTCGTCGCCATCCGAGCCTAGGTTCATTGACATGCTCGGGCTCCCTTAATTTTTAGGTGGCGGTTCGGTGATGAAACCCACCTTGGCGATGCCTGCGCGCTGGCAGGCCACCACCAGGCGACCCACGCTCTCGTAGCGCGCGTCCTGGTCGCCGCGGATGTGCACCTCGGGCTGCGGATCCAGCACCGACAGCTTCTTCAACTCGGCCACCAAGACTTCGATGTCGGGCATGCGCTTGGTGTTCCAGTAGACGTCGCCGTCCTTGCTCACCGCCAGCAGGATGTTTTCCGGCTTGGTCTGGGTGGGCACGTTGGCCTCCTGGGGCAACTGCAGTTTCACGCTCTGGGTGATCACCGGCGTGGTGATCAGGAAGATGATCAACAGCACCAACATGATGTCCACCAGCGGGGTGGTGTTGATGGACGCGTTCATCGCGTCTTCTTCGCCATCGGGCGATCCGACTTGCATCGACATGAAAACTCCTGTGCGGGGAAGTGGCGGGGCCGGCGCCTGGGGATCGGGGACGATCAGGACGAGGCGGGCGCCGGACCGGAGATCACTTCTTGACGGAGAGCAGAACGTTATGCACGTCGCCAGAGAAGGCCCGCACCTTCTCCATGGCGGTCTTGTTGCGGCGGATCAGCCAGTTGTAGCCCATCACCGCGGGCACCGCCACGGCCAGGCCGAAGGCGGTCATGATCAGCGCCTCGCCCACCGGGCCGGCTACCTTGTCGATCGAGGCCTGGCCCGAGATGCCGATGGCGGTCAGCGCGTGGTAGATGCCCCAGACGGTGCCGAACAGACCGACAAACGGGGCGGTGGAACCGACAGTGGCCAGGAAGGCCAGGCCGTCTTGCTGGCGGCTTTGCACGTTGCCCACCGCACGTTCCACGCTCATGCTGATCCAGGTGTGGCGATCGATGCTTTCGACCAGCGTGCCCTCATGGTGCTCGTCGGCTTTGACGCCTTCTTCGGCGATGTAGCGGAAGGCGCTGTTCTCGGCCAGGGTGGCAGCGGCCTGTTTCATCGAACCGGCTTTCCAGAAGCTCTCGCCTACGGCGTTGGCCGAGCGCATCAGCTTGCTCTGCTCGAACACTTTGGTGAAGATGATGTACCAGGAGCCCATCGACATGATGATCATGATGATCAGCGTGCTGCGGGACACCATGTCGCCCTCACGCCACAGCGCTTCGAGACCGTAGGGGTTCATGACCTCTTCCTTGGCCACGGTGGCTACCGGGACGGTGGCCACGGCAGGCGCGGCCGGCGCGGCGGCTTCGGCGGCGGGCGCCGAGGCCTGGGCCAGCGCAGGCACGGGCGCGGTGACGGCGGCAAGGGCCAGCAGGGCGGCGGCCAGCGGGGCGCGCAGGGTATTCAGCAGGGACATGGTGACTCCAGGGTTCAAGAGCAGCCGTTCGTGGCGGCTGGCGGGTGTTGTCAGGGGGATGTTGTGATCAGGGGAGCGGCGGGAAGCGGGCGCGGGCAGCGCCCTCACTCGGTCTTCCAGACGTAATCGACGACGGCGGTTGCACCCACCGCTTTGCCATGCTCGTCGGTGCCGGCCTTGAACGGGCACTTGCTCAAGGCCTCGACCGCGGTGCGGTCGAGCAGTCGATGCTCGCGTGATGAGCCCGAAGGCCGCTCGATCTCGGCCTTGGCAACCTTGCCGCTGGCATCAACGGTGAAGCGGATCTTGGTCGTGCCGGTGGCCTCGGCGCGCAACGCGGCAGCCGGGTACTCGGGCTTCTCGCAGGTGCTGACATCGATGCGCGCGGCTACCGGCTGGCGCGGCGGCGCAGGCGCAGCCACCGGCGCTGCCGGTGCGGGAGCCGGCCCGGGCGCAGGGGCGATGGCGACCGGTGGCGCTGGCGGTGGTACTTCGCGGGTGACGGTGATGGCCGGCGCGGGCGGCGGGTTGGCGATCTGCACCTCTGGCGGCGGCATGAACGAGGGCGGCGGCAAGGCCATCTTGGGCGGCGGCGGCAGGTTCTCCGGCGGCGGCGGCGGCGGCGGTTGCACGTCCTCGAGGATCTTGGTCTCGATCGGCGCCTTGATCACCTCGACGATCTTGCGCCCCAGGCCGTTGACCAGGGCCCAGCCCAGCACGACGTGCATGACCACCACGACGCCAAGTCCGATCGGATGTTTGCCCGGCCTGCGTTGCTGCGTTGCGTAATCCACTTTTTTTCCTCCAGTCGCCCCAGTGCCATACCACCAGAACGCTGAGTTCTTGTTCCTGATGCGGCCTTGTGAGCAGCCAGTCGTCCGCGATAGCGTCGACCACGACGGCGTGGAATATATCTTGAAACATTACTACATACGCTTGGTGCAACACCCTAAGCGAGCAAGCAGCGCGTTGCCGTGCGCCAGCGCCATGGCGGTGCGTTGATCGTTACGACGTGCCGCCTGTCCATCCGACGACCTCGCCGCCGTGTCGTTACACCCCCGTCATGAATCAAAACTACGCGATGCAGCACGCGGTCAAGCCTGCGCTGGCGCCGGTGAGGCTGATCGCTATGATGGCTCGAAACCCGGGCGACCTGTTGGCTTGCCTGGCAGTGGATCGATCAAAATTCCCGAGTTCTGGCATGCCCGGCTTTGCCCAGTGCTTTGCTGACCATTTGTCGCGCAGCATGCACGGCCGCCCGGGTGCACCGCCAACCCGTGCCTGATGAACGCTGGGTGGTGCGCGGCGCGCCCTGCCCATTCCCCGTTTGACACCACAGGAGCCCGATTCATGGCTGATCTATTTGACAATCCGATGGGTTTGATGGGTTTCGAGTTCGTCGAATTCGCCTCGCCCGCCGCCAAGCTGCTTGAACCGCTGTTCGAGCGCATGGGCTTCACGCTGGTGGCCCGCCACCGTTCCAAGGACGTGCTGCTGTACCGCCAGGGTGATATCAACTTCATCGTCAACCGCGAGCCGGCCAGCATCGCCGCCTACTTTGCCGCAGAGCACGGGCCGTCGGCCTGCGGCCTGGCGTTCAGGGTGCGCGATTCGCACCGCGCCTATGCCATGGCGCTGGCCGAGGGCGCGCAGCCGATCGAGATCCCGACCGGGCCGATGGAGTTGCGGCTGCCGGCCATCAAGGGCCTAGGCGGCGCGCCGCTGTACCTGATCGACCGCTTCGAGGACGGCCGCTCGATCTACGACATCGATTTCGATTTTGTCGAAGGGGTTGACCGCCACCCGGTCGGCCACGGCCTGAAGCTGATCGATCACCTGACGCACAACGTCTACCGCGGCCGCATGGCCTACTGGGCGGGTTTCTACGAGAAGCTGTTCAACTTCCGCGAGATCCGCTACTTCGACATCCAGGGTGAACACACCGGCCTGACCAGCAAGGCGATGACCGCGCCCGACGGCAAGATCCGCATTCCACTGAACGAGGAATCCTCGCGCGGCGCCGGCCAGATCGAGGAGTTTCTGATGAAGTTCAACGGCGAGGGCATCCAGCATGTGGCGCTGCTCACCGATGACTTGCTGGCCACCGTCGACAGCCTGCAACTGGCCGGCGTGCCCCTGATGACCGCGCCCAATGCGGTGTATTACGAAATGCTCGAGGAGCGCCTGCCCGGCCATGGTCAGCCGGTGGCCGAACTGCAGACCCGCGGCATCCTGCTCGACGGCAGCACCGAGGGCTTGAAGACCGGCGGCCAGCCGCGGCTGCTGCTGCAGATCTTCTCCGAGACGCTGCTTGGGCCGGTGTTCTTCGAGTTCATCCAGCGCAGCGGTGACGACGGTTTCGGCGAGGGTAACTTCAAGGCCTTGTTCGAGTCGCTGGAGCGCGACCAGATCCGGCGCGGCGTGCTCAAGGCGGGTGACTAATTCTCAGATTGAGCGGCCGTTCGGTTGAGTTGATGCGCAGCCCGCCCGTCAGGGCATTGCGCATCGCAGGGCTTCCGAAAGCCGCGCCTGCAGCCCGGAACGTCGGCGCGAGCCCTGCTCAATGGCCGCTGCCAGCACCGTTGCGCTGGCGGCCAGCCAGACTTGGCGGCGCGCGCGGGTGATCGCGGTGTAGAGCAATTCGCGGCCCAGCACGCGGCTGCGCTGCGCCGGCAGCAGCACGGCCACGGCGTCGAATTCCGAGCCCTGCGACTTGTGCACCGTCATCGCCAGCGCGGTCTCGTGTGCCGGCAGGCGCGCCGGCGCCAGGGCGCGGAAGCCACCATTGGCGACAGGAAAATACACGGCCAGTTGTCCGTTGGCATCGGGCAGGGTGATGCCGATGTCGCCGTTGAACAGCCGCAGCAGCGGATCATTGCGCAACACCATCACCGGCCGTCCGGCAAACCAGGGTGAACGCGGGTCGCCGATGCCGGCTGCCGTGCCCAGCGCCTGACGCAGATGCTGGGCGATGGCCTGGTTGATCGCCGCCACGCCGCGTGGTCCATCGCGCAGCGCGCACAGCACGCGAAAGTTGCCAAAGGCTTGGTGGATTGACGCCACGTCGGATGGCGAGGTGCCGGCCAGTCCGGCCTGCAGCGCTGCCAGGTACGGCGCAAAACCGGCGCGCAAGGCGTCCATCGTGGCGGCAGCGGGCGCCGCGCCGCCATCGTCCAGCCAGCGTACCGAGTCATCCGCGCCCTGGCGCAGCCAGGCCAGTGCAGCGGGGGCGCGGCCGGCCACGGTGTCGGCGGCCAGGCGGCCGATGCCGGACTCGGCGGCAAAGCGGAAGTTGCGGTGGAACCAGACCACGCTGTCGGTCAGTGCGCCGGGGCGCAACGGCGCGGCCGGCACGATGACCTCGGGCGCCAGGCCGCAGAGATCGGCCAGATCTTGGCGCGCGGCAGCGCTGAGCGAAGGATCGGCGCTGAGTTCGGCGAACACCGCACCGGCTTCCACTGCCGAGAGCTGATCCTTGTCGCCCAGCAGGATGATGCGGGCATGCTCGGGCACCGCCTCCAGCAGGCGGGTGGCCAAGGCCAGATCGAGCATCGAGGCCTCGTCCACCACCAGGGCGTCCAGCGCCAGCGGCTGCTCGGCATGGTGCACAAAGGGGCCGCTGCGGTCGGCGCCGCGCCGGCCCGGCGGCTGCACGCCCAGCAGCCGGTGCACGGTGCTGGCTTCGGTGGGCAGCCGATCGCGCAAGGCGGGTGGCAGATGCGCTGCGCGACTGCGCAGCGCCTCGACCAGGCGCGCGGCGGCCTTGCCGGTGGGCGCGGCCAGTACCACGCGGGCGTCGGGCTGCTGCGCCAGCAGGCAGGCCAGCAGATTGACCACGGTGGTGGTCTTGCCGGTGCCGGGGCCGCCGCTGATGATGGTCAAACGGCCGCGCAGCGCCAGCGCGGCGGCCAGTTGCTGCCAGTCTGGCGCGGCATCGCCAGTGCCTGGCGGGGGGCCAAACAGGGCGGCCAACTGGGCCGCGGTGCGTGCGGTCTGCGCCGCATCGGCGGGCGGCAAGGGCAGGGCGGAGCGCACCAGGCGGCGCGCCAGGCGACGTTCAAAATCAAAGTCGCGGTGCAGGTAGAGCCGGCCCTCGTCATCCAGGATCAGCGGCCGGTTGCCGGGCGCATCCGGCGTGCCGACCAGGTGGGAGCCGAGCAGTGCGGCGCGCCAGGCCGCCGGTGTGAGGGGCAGTGCCGCGTCAGTTGCGGACGCTGCGGTTTGTCGCGGCGGTGCGTCCGGGTCGGCCAGATCGGCCAGATCGGCCAGATCGGCCAGAAACAGGCAGACATGGCCGGCGCTGGTGGCCAGGCTCAGCGCCCGCGCTGCAGCGCTGGTGGCTGCGATGCTCGGGTGGTCGGCGCCGGCCGCCTGCGCCCAGCGGCGCACATGCTGGGCCAAGGCCTCGGCCAGCGCGATTTCCGGATGCATCGCGCTACTCATGCGCCGCCGCCATCGCCGGCCAGCAGGTTTGACAAGCGCTCAAGCGCAGCCAGCCCGGGGCGGTGGAAATGCAGGCCGCAGGGGCTGCCGTCGGCCTGGCGCCAGTCCGGCCGCAAGCCACGCAGGAACAGGTAGACCGCGCCGCCGAAGTGCTGCTCATGGTGGTAGTCGGGCAGGCGCAGTGCCAGCCAGCGGTGCAGCGCCACGCTGTAGATCAGCGATTGCAGGTCGTAGTGGTGGGCCCGCATCGCCGTGTCAAGGCTGGCCTGGCTGTAGTCGCCGGGGGTCTCGCCCAGGTGGTTGGATTTCCAGTCGGCAATGAAGTAGCGGCCCTCGTGCTCGAACACCAGGTCGATGAAGCCCTTGAGGAAGCCGTGCAGCGGTGGAAAGTCCAGCCTGCTGGGGCCGTAGCCCAGCGCCGTCAGGCAGGCGTTGAGGCGGCGCGGGTCCAGCCGCGGCGCCGGCAGGTGGAACTCCAGTTCGGCGAGCCGTCGCTCGGCCCCCAGTTGCGACAGGCGCAGCGGCTGGGGCGTGCCCAACGGCAGCGGCTGGTTCAGCACATCGCCCAGCAGGCGTTGCAGCATCGAGGCCCAGCGAAGACTGTCGGCGCCGGCGTCCAGGCGGGTATCTGCGCTGGCCGGTGCGGGCGGGTGGCGGCGCAGCGCACGCTCGATCGCTGCTGTCCAGCTGGCGGGGTCCGCAAATTCGGCCCACTCGAAGACCGCATGCACACATTCTCCGGCCGCCGCGCCACGCGGGAAGCCAAGGAAGTCATGCTCGCCCATCGCCGTTTGGCCGGCGGCTGGCCGTTGGACGCCGAAGGCCGGGTCGAACGCCGGCAGCTTGTCATCGTCGGTCAGCGGCTCGGCGCGCAGGTCATGATCGGCGGCGGCCGCTTCGGATGCTTCGGCCGCACCGGCGCCAGCCAGGCCGGCGTTCTGGATCAGGCTGCTGTAGCTGCCGATCCACCAGGCGTCACCCAGTTGGGCCGGCGCCGGCAGGGCCTGCAGCCGGGCCGGGTCGCCGGCCGGCGGCAACAGCGGCTGGCGTTGCGGCGGCGGCAACACGTCCACGGCCAAGCTGCCCGCCGGTGCGGCGGCCGCCAGCGCGGTCCAGGCGGCGTTGATCTCGGCCGGCTCGGCGGGTTGGCGATCCTTGGCCAGCCAGTCGGCCGCACTGAGGCCGTTGCCGGCGACCAGCCAGTTCAGCATGGCGCGGCCGCTCTCCTTGCTGCTGAACCCCTTGCCGACCTTGTTGCGGTAGCCGCCGGCCACCAGCACGCAGCGCTGCACCGCGCGGGTCAGCGCCACATAGACCAGGCGCATGAACTCGGCGGCCGCCTCCAGCCGCGCCTCGGCGGCGGCGGCGCTTTCGTCAAAGTCGTCGTCCAGCCCGGCGCGGTAGTCCAGCACGGCCTGGCCCTGGTCGTCATGGCGGCTTGCGCCGTCCAGGCCGTCACTCTGGCCGACCAGCCGGCCGTCCCACAGGAAGGGGCAGAACACCAGCGGGTACTCCAGGCCCTTGCTCTTGTGGATGGTGACGATCTGCACCAGGTTGCGGTCGCTCTCCAGCCGCAGTTGGGTGCTCTCGTCGCCGGTCGGGTCGTCGCGCTGGGCTTGCAGCCAGCGCAGCAATGCCTCAGGCGCGGCATGTTCACGCTCGGCCTGGTGCAGGTTTTCGGCCAGGTGCAGCAGGTTGGTCAGACGGCGCGGACCGTCGGGCTGGGCCAGCAGCCGCGTCGGCACCTGCTCGGCAAACAACCACTGGCGCAGCATGAAGCCGACGCCGCGCTGGCGCCAGGCCTGTTGATGGCCAGCCAGGCCTTGCATGGCATCGGCCAGCGCGGCCTCGTCGTCGGCCAGCGCGGCGATGCTCGCCGCATCGCCGCCCAGCCAGCGTGTGGCCAGCGCCGCTTTCAGCAAGCCCTCGCGGCTGGGCGCCAACATCGCGGCCAGCACACGCTCAAGCTCTTCGGCATCGGCGCTGCGGAACACGCTGGCCATGGACAGCTCGACACTGCCCACCCCCAGCGCCGCCAGCGCCTGGCGCATCACGCTGCCCTGGTTGTGGCTGCGCACCAGCACCGCGATATCGCCGGCGCGCAGCGGGCGCTGGTCGAGTTGGATCTGGCCGGCGTCGGCGGCGATCAGCAGGCGGGCGATCTCACCGGCACAGGCCTCGGCGGCCAGCGCCTGGGCACGCGGCTTCAGCGGCGCCAGGCCGCTGCGCGCATCGGGCGGCAGCGTCCAGACCTGCAGCGCGGCGCGTGGCGCGCTGCTGTCATGCAGTACCGGCCGAGGCTTGGCGCCCAGATCCACAGGGTGGTAGTCCAGGCCGGCCTGCACAAAGGCCTGCGGGTTGTGGCCGAACAAGCGGTTCTGCGCCTCGATCAGCGGGCCGGTGGCGCGCTGGTTGGCCAGCAGCGTGTGGCGGCGGTCGGCCTGCGACCGCGCCTGCAGGTAGGTGTGCAGGTCGGCATGGCGGAAGCTGTAGATCGCCTGCTTGGGATCGCCAACCAGGAACAGCGGCGGCGCGGGCTCGCCATCGGCCGGCGCTTCGGCGCGGTAGATGGCCTGGAACACCGCGAACTGCAGCGGGTCGGTGTCCTGGAACTCGTCGATCAGCGCCGCCGGAAAGCGCTTGCGCAGCGCCGCCGCCAGCCCCGGTGCGGCGCCGCCGTGCAGCCGTTCGTGGAGGTTGAACAGCATGTCGTCGAAAGCCACCACGCGCTGTTCACGTTTGGTCTGGCGCAGCGCCGCGGCGCCTTGGTCCATCAGGCCGCGCAACAGGCGCAGCCGGGCCAGGCGCAGCGCGCGTTCACCCTGGTCCAGCGTATCGAGCAGGGCCTGTATCGCGTCGAAACAGGCATGGGCTGGCGGCGACTGGTCCTTCTTGGCACGCGCTTGCAGCGTGGCCGAGCCCAGCAGTGCCAGTTTGTCGGGCGCGGCGTCACCTGGCACCAGGCCACGCGCCAGCCAGCGGGTCCAGCCCGAGACGGTGGCCTGCACTGACTTGGCGTTGTAGCTGGTGCCGTTCAGGCGCTTCAAGCCCTTGTCCAGCTCGGCCAAGGCTTCGGCGCCCTGCTGAGTCCACAGCGCGCGCGCAGCGTCGAAGCTGGCGGCCAGTGCGGCGGCCTGGGCCGTGCTGTCCCAAGGCGCGTCGATGTCGACCGGCCAGCGTGCGACCGACAGCGGCCGCGCCAGGTGGCGTTTGAGCAGCTTGGCCCAGCGTTCGGGTGAGTCGCCCTGGGCCAGCAGGAAGGCGGTGAGCAACGGATCGGCGCTGTCGGCCGCCACGTGCTGGCGCCAGACATCGTGCACCGCCTGCAGCAGCAGATCCTGGTCGTCGCGCAGCAGCGTTTGCACCATCGGCATCTGCGCGGCAAACGGCGTGTCGGCCAGTGCGCGCTGGCAGAAACCGTGGATGGTGAAGATCGCCGCTTCGTCAAAACCCTGCAAGGCGGCGTCTAGCCGCTGCGCCAGCGCGTCGTCGGCCAGACCATGCTGATCCCGCAGGCCACGCAGCAGATCGCCGACGAAGGGGTCGCCGCCGCCCGGCGCGGCCGGCACACGCAGCGCGGCCAGGGTATCGGCCAGCCGGGACCGGATGCGTTCACGCAGTTCGGCGGTGGCGGCGTTGGTGAAGGTGACGACCAGGATCTGCTGCACATCGAGCTGGCGCTCCAGCAACAGGCGCAGGTAGAGGCCGCAGATGTTCCAGGTCTTGCCGGTGCCGGCCGAGGCCTCGACCAGTTGCATGCCGGCCAGCGGGCAGTCGAAGACGTTGAGCGCCTCGCTCATGGCGCATCGCCTTCCAGCGGCTGCAAGTGCGCGAGCAGTGGTCCCAGCACCGCGTCGCTGGCCGCTTCGAAGCGCGCCAGGCCGTCGGTCAGCGGATCGGGCAGGCCGCGCAGCGCCAGCCGGTGCGCCGCATCGGCTTGCTCGGCCCAGGGCGTGCGCGGGGTGGCGGTCCAGGCCGACCTGGCGCGGCTGAGGCTGCGCTGACTGGTGGCCCAGGCCCATGATGTCTTGGGAAAGAAGTACAGGGGCGCTTGCAGACCCTGGGCATAGAGGCCGAGCAGCTGCTGCAGCAATGCGGGCGCGTCGTCGCAAGGCTTGAAGCTGAAGCCGCTGTCGCGTCCCAGCCAACGGGTGCGACCGGCCACACCGGCTGGCGCGCAGGCGCACAGCGCCAAGTGAGCGATCCAGGCCTCGATGTGGTCGCCGGCCCGGGCCTCGGCATAACGGTGCAGCTGCAGGCCGTCGGGCCGCAGGCCGGCCAGCACGATGCGCAGTGACCAGGGCTCGTCGGCCACGGTCATCGGCAGCGTGGCGACATGGGGCGCCAGTGTGGGTGCTGAGGTCAGCGCGGCCAGCGTGGCAGCAAACGCGCGCAGCAGTGGCAATTCGGCCTGCAAGGACAGCCGGCCCAGCGTACCGGTCGGCAGCTCGATGCCGGCATCGGCCAGCGCCAGCAGGCGTGGGTCATCGGCGCCAGCGGCCAGCGCCGGCAGCAGGCGCTGGGCCAGCGCGGCGCGCGAGCGGCCATCGGGCAGGAAGGGCTCGTCGTCTTCCAGCATGTCCTCGGGCTGGCGCAGTTGCAGCCCCAGCCGCTGACCCAGCAGCGCCCGCGACGGGTGGCGGAAGAAGCGCTGCAACTGCGCAAGCTCGGGCTGCCGCCACTCTGGCCCGGGCGGCGGCAGCGGCCGCGCAAAGAACGGCGGCACCGGGCCGTGGTTGACCGCGTCGGCGTCGCTGTCCTCCTCGACGATCTCGGTGTCGCCGGTGCCCTCGCCCTGGCCCTCGGCCAGCTCGGGTTCGGGTGGGGCGGCGGTTGCCGGCGCGACGTTCGACGCCGCCAGGCCCAGCGCCAACGCCCGCGCATAGTCGGCATGGTGGCTGCGCAGGCGGACATCACTGGCCGGGTCGAACAGCAATGGGTCGAAGGCCTGCAGCGGATGCTCGATCACCAGTTGGGCGCGGGCCTGGTCCGGTGTGGCCGCCAGCGCCGGCAGCAGATAGTCCAGCAGTTCGGCCACCAGCACCGACGGCGGCAGCGACGCGTTGTCGCGCACGCTGCGGCCGGTATAGCTGATGTGCAGCGTGTCGCGCGTGGCCAGCAGCAGGTCGAGGAACAGGTTGCGATCGTCCAGGCGACGCTGGCGGTCACCTGCGCGTGGGTGCAGGGCGATCAGGTCGAACTCGGCGGCCGGCGCGGCAGCGGGGAAAACACCGTCATTGAGGCCGACCAGGCAGACCACCCGGTAAGGCAGGCTGCGCAGGCTGCTCATCGACGTGAAGCAGATGCGGCCACCCGGCACACCACCACGTGCCGGCTCGTCCAGCGTCTCGGCCAGCGTCTGGCGCAGCAGGTCCAGCGGCAGCGGCTCGACCAGGCCTGCGCGCTGCCACTGTTCGGCCAAGTTGCCGATGGCCGCACGCAAAGCCGCGGCCTCGTCCTGCTCGCCGGCATCGGGTTGCAGGAAGCGCTCGATCAGCTGGTGCAGCAACACCGGCCAGCGCGCCGGCGGCAGCGCTTGCGCCACCTCGGCCTGCAGCTGACGCAAGCCGCTGGCGAAGGACCACAGCGCGCCCAGCGCCAAGGCCGACAAGCCCTCGGCGGCACCGGCCGGCAACTTGTCATCAAACGGTTCATCGGTGCCGGCGGGCAGTGCATAACCCAGCAGCAGCCGCTCCAGCGCATCGGCCAGGCTGTGCCGCGCCACCGCCGGCAGGCCCAGTGCGTTGCGGTGATCGGCGTCCAGCCCCCAGTGCAGGCCGGCCTGCAGCAGCCAGCGGTGAACCTGGTCCAACGCGGCGCGGTCCAGGCCGAAGCGACGGGCCACCACCGGCTGCTGCAGCAGGTCAAAAACGGCGCTGGCGGTGCAGCGCGAGCCGGCCAGCGCCAGCAGCGCCAGCAGCGCGCGCGCCGGCGCCTGGGCCTGGCTGACCGACTGGCCGGTCAGGCCATAGGGCAGGGCGCGTTCGCGCGGCGCGGTGCCGAAGACCCCGTGGATCAGCGGCGCGGCGGCGTCCAGATCAGGCGTGACCACCAGGATCTCGCCCGGCGCCGGCCGCTGGGCCGGGTCGGGGTGGGCCATCATGACCAGCAGCCGGTCCTGCAGCACCTCGAGCTCGCGGGTCAGCGAATGGCAGACATGGACCTCGATGCTGCGGTCCTGCGGCTGCAGCGGCACCGTGCCGGGCGCCAGGTCTTCCAGTTCCAGGATCGAGTTGTGCAGCCTGCCCAGCAGGCTGTCCGAGGGGTGCGGTGTGTAGCAGTCGTCGTCCAGCACGCCGTCGCCGCAGGCGTCCACCAGGCTGGCCAGCTGGGCCTGGGTTTGCTGGCCCCAGGCGGCCAGCAGCCGGTGGCCGGTCTCGTGCAAGCCATCGCGGCCGGCGGCGGCCAGCCGGGCCAGACGGCGGCTATCGACCACTTCGAACCAGTAAGCTTGACAGGGGTTGATGGCATAGACATGCAAGTCCATCCATCGGCCCAGTTGCTGCAGCAGCGCCAGGTAAACCGGGGCGATGGTCGGCAAGCAGAACAAGTGCGCCACCGGTGGCAGGCCGGCGGTCTGCAGGGCGTGCCGCAGGGCGCCGCCGTCGCCGAGTTGCGCCAGCTGGGTCGCCAGTTCATGGGCAGCGGTGGGATCGACGCCGCCGGCCGCCGGCAACACTTCGGCCTGCAGCCGGCGCCACAGCGCAGCTTGCCAAGCCTCGTCGAGGCTAGCCGCGCCGCCGCTGGGCAAGGACTGCAGGCCGGTCTGGCCGGCGTGCCAGCGTGCCAGCCAGTCGGGCCGGTAGGTGATGTACTGGTCGATCAAGCCGGCACAACGCTGCGCCAGGTCGAAGTGCGTCACCGCGTCGGCCTGACCGAGGTAGCGGGCCAGCCGCGCATGCGCGGTCAACCAGGGCTCATCGCCAAAGATGCCGTAGATGCGCCAGGCCAGCAGCGCCGGCTGCCAGGGCGCCACGGCGGTAGCCGCTGCGGCCGAGGCAGCCGGTTCGCCGTGGGCCGCAGCCAGCACCCGGCCGGCCTGCAACCACAGCCACTGCGCCAGGTAGGAGAAGCGCAGGTTGGCGCAAATGCCTTGTTGACGCGCCAACCGCAGGCTGAGCGCGCGCCGCACCGCCGCGCTGGGCACGATCAGCTCGTCGGCGGTGAACAGCGGCTGATCGGACCGCTGCAGCATGGCGGTCAGCAGGTCGGCCAGGTTTTCCTGGCGGTTGGCGAAGTGCAGGGTCAGCATGGTGGCGCTGCCATTGTGCGGTCTGCCGGCCGCTCGGCCGTCTGTCCGCCCACCCGCCGCCAGCTCAGGCCGAGGTGCCGAAGCGCCGCATGAACTGGCGGTCGATGTGGTCCTTCCAGCGCCAGACCCATGCGCCACTCCAGCCCCAGCCGCCCCAGCTCCAGCCTCCCCAGCTGGCCAGTGCATGGCGCTCGCCGGTGCTGATCAGGTAGAGGGCGCGGGCCTGGGGTGTCCAGACTTCGGGTGCTTGGTCAGCGCAGGCGGCGCGCAGATTGCGTGCCAGCACCGGGCCGGCGCGCACCGCGTAGACACCCGATTTGGGCCGTGACGGGCTCAGCGATGCCACGTCGCCAGCGGCCCAGACCTGCGGATGCGACAGGCTTTGCAGCGTGGGCCCAACACGGATGAAGCCGCGCGCGTCGGTGGCCAGGCCACTGGCGCCTGGCCAGGTGGGCGCGGCCGCGCCGGTGGCCAGCAGGCAGCAGTCGAAGGGCAGGTGCTCATCCTGCGCCAGGTGCAAGTGGCCGGCGGTCAGGCGCTCGGCCTGGCGCGAACCCAGCCAGCGGATGCCACGCGCGGCCAGCAGCGCGGCGATGCGCCGGCGAAGTCGTTCGGGCTGACCGTCCAGCGGCAAGTCTTCATGGCCGACCAGCGTCAGTCGCAGGCCTGGCCAGCCGGCGACGCGGGCGCGGTGCTGGATGGCAAATGCCAGTTCCACCCCGGCCGCGCCGGCGCCCAGCACCAGCAAGTCAAACGGCTCGCGGGCAGCGGCAATGCGCTGCACCACCGCAGGCCAGGCGGCAATGAAGGCTTCGATCGGCCGCACCGGCAGGCCGAACTCGGCGCTGCCTGGCAGGCTGGCCAGCGCGGGCATCGGGCCGGTGTCGATGGACAACT
The DNA here is from genome assembly GCA_038207685.1 of Burkholderiales bacterium. Lineage (GTDB taxonomy): Bacteria > Pseudomonadota > Gammaproteobacteria > Burkholderiales > Burkholderiaceae_C > Pseudaquabacterium. The sequence goes on along the minus strand of JBBQZM010000008.1, from coordinate 1,299 downwards.
GGTCAAAGGGCAAGGCGCTGGCGTCGGCGCACAACACCCGGCCCGCAACCAGGTCGAGGCCGGTGGCGCTGGTCTGGTGCAGCAACACACCGGCATCGGCGGCCAGGCGGTCGAGGTCGATCGCGCAGGCCTCGATAGCGTAATGGCCGGCGATCCAGCCCGGCAGCATGCCCGAGTAAATCTGCCGCCGGTAGGGCGTGACCAGGTGCACCTGCCAGCCGGCCAGCGGCGGCCGGTCGGCATCGGCCAGGTCGGCCAGCACCTTGACATGGGCATGGCCGCCGCCGAGCAGCACCAGGTTGCGGGCGGGTCTGGCGGCGACGTGAGTCGGCGGCTCAGACAAGGTGGAGCGCGAGGGGTTCAATCGAGTGCTTCAAGGGCAGGAGCGAAGCCGGCCGGCCACGCTGACCTGACCCGTCGTGCCGGCGTGGCCAAAGGTTTCAAGCGATGCGCTGGATGATGCACTGGATGGCGGAGGCGAAGTCTGGCAAAGCGCCCAAGCAAAGCGGGCTGCAGGCCGCACAAGCCGTAGCACCAGCGCCTCAGCGCGGCTTGCGCCGGCCACCCGGTGCAGGCGTGGCTTTGGTGCCGGTGCCGGGCCGCGGCGGCAAGCCGGTGTGCTGGGTCAGCAGGGTGCCGCGGCGTGGGGCTGCAGCCGGCCTCGACGCGCCGCGCGCCGGTGCTGCGGCGCCGGCTGGCTGATAGCTGGGGATCAGGTGGCGCTTGCCGTTGCCGATCAGGTCAGCCCGGCCCATGGCCATCAGCGCGTCGCGCAGCAGCGGCCAGTTGGCGGCGTCGTGGTACTTCAAGAAGGCCTTGTGCAGCTTGCGCCGGCGCTCGCCGCGCACCACATCCACTTTTTCGGTCAGGTCGAGCTTGGCGGCATCGCGGCTCAGGCCCTTCAGCGGGTTGCGGCCGGTGTGGTACATGGTGGTGGCGCTGGCCATCGGGCTGGGGTAGAAGGTTTGCACCTGGTCGGCGCGAAAGCCATTGCGCTTGAGCCAGAGCGCCAGGTTCATCATGTCCTCGTCGCTGGTACCCGGATGGGCGGCGATGAAGTAGGGGATCAGGTACTGCTGCTTGCCGGCCTCGGCGCTGTACTTGTCGAACAGCTGCTTGAAACGCTCATAGCTGCCCATGCCCGGCTTCATCATCTTGGACAGCGGACCGCCCTCGGTGTGCTCGGGCGCAATCTTCAGGTAGCCGCCAACATGGTGGGTGACCAGCTCTTTCACATACTCGGGCGAGGTCACCGCCAGGTCGTAGCGCAGCCCCGAGCCGATCAACACCTTCTTCACG
>JBBQZM010000007.1:0-47183 GCA_038207685.1 Burkholderiales bacterium | reverse complement strand
CTTCCAGCCCATCGCGCCCATCAACTCGTCCATCGAGGCGCGGGTGCCCGAGCCGGGGTTGCCGACGTTGAAGCGCTTGCCCTTCAAATCCTCGAACTTGGTGATGTTGGCTTCCTTGCGGGCCAGCACCGTCATCGGCTCCGGGTGCACCGAGAACACGGCGCGCAGGTCCTTGAAAGCGCCGTCCTTCTCGAACTGCTTCAGGCCCTTGACGGCGTTGTACTGCACGTCGGACTGCGCGACGCCAAAATCCAGCTCGCCGGCACGGATGGTGTTGACGTTGAACACCGAGCCGCCGGTGGATTCAACCGAGCAGCGGATGCCGTGGATGGCGCGGTCCTTGTTCATCAGCCGGCAGATGGCGCCGCCAGCGGCGTAGTAGACGCCGGTGACGCCGCCCGTGCCGATGGTGATGAACTTCTGCTGGGCCAGCGCGGTGCCGGCCGGCAGGGCCAGGGCCAGGGCAGCGGCTGCGCCAAGGGCCAGGCGCAGGGGATTGAGTTTGGACATCTTCATGTATCAGCTCCTAGGTTGAGGACTTGGGAATATAGGCGTTCAAAGGACTGAAACGCTTGGGGAGAAACCTGTGCTTCATGCTGCCCGCGCTGTGGCAGGCAGGCTGGCCAAGGCGGCATCGATGGCTTGCTGCAACCGACTGACGATGGCATCCAGATCGTCATCGCTGACGATGAAGGGCGGCGCCAGCAGCACATGGTCGCCGTGGCGGCCGTCAATGGTGCCGCCCATCGGGTAGACCATCAGGCCGCGGGCCATGGCCTCGCGCTTGATGCGGGCATGCAGTTGCAGCGCCGGATCGAAGGTCTGTTTGCTGGCACGATCGGCCACCAGTTCGATACCGCGAAACAGGCCACGGCCGCGCAGGTCACCGACATGCGGGTGCTCGCCAAAGGCCTGCTGCAGGCGCTGGGCCAGCCCTGCACCCTGGCGCCGCACCGCCGCCAGCAGATCGTCGCGCTTGATCACCTGTTGCACCGCCAGCGCAGCAGCGCAGGCCACCGGATGGCCCAGGTAGGTGTGGCCATGCTGGAACATGCCGCTGCCGCGGCTCAGCGCATCGACGATGTGCGACTGCGCCAGCACCGCACCGATGGGCTGGTAGCCGCCGCCCAGGCCCTTGGCCACGGTCAGCAGATCGGGCACCACGCCTTCTTGCTCGCAGGCATGCAGGCTGCCGGTGCGGCCCATGCCGCACATCACCTCGTCGAGGATCAGCAGGATGCCGTGGCGGCTGCACAGTTCACGCACGCCGCACAGGTAACCCGGCACCGGCGTCAGCGCGCCGGACGTGGCGCCGACCACGGTCTCTGCGACAAAGGCGATCACCCGGTCGCCGCCCAGTTGTTCAATGGCCTGAGCCAGTTCGTCGACCAGGCGCTGGCCGTACTGCTCGGCGCTCTCGTCGGCGCGGCGGTCGCGGTATTCGTAACACGGCGAGACATGGGTCACCGGGATCAGCAACGGCGCAAACTGCTTGCGGCGCCATTCGTTGCCACCCACCGCCAAAGCGCCCAGGGTGTTGCCGTGGTAGCTCTGCTTGCGGGCAACGAAGTGCTGGCGCTGGGGCTGGCCGATCTCTACAAAATACTGGCGCGCCAGCTTGAGCGCAGCTTCTACGGCTTCGGAGCCGCCCGACACGAAGTAGGCATGGCTGGTACCGGCCGGCGCATCCTGCACCAGCACATCGGCCAGTTGCTCGGCCACGTCGGTGGTGAAGAAGCTGGTGTGCGCATAGGCGACGCGGTCGATCTGTGCATGCATGGCGGCCAGCACATCAGGATGGCCATGGCCCAGGCACGAGACAGCGGCACCGCCCGAGGCGTCGATGTACTGACGCCCGTCGGCATCGGTGATGTGCACGCCGGACGCAGCCACCGCTGTCGGCAGAGCATGGTTCAGCTTGCGGTGCAGTACATGGGTCATGCTGGTTTCCTCGCTGCTTTCCTGGCCAGTGTCGGGCACTGTCTTGGGCTCTGTGCAGTGTGCCGGCGGCGGGTGCGCCGTCGTTTGACACAAAGACAAGAATTACCAAAGCCGCCCGTCATTTCATCGGTACGCCTGTCCTGCGCGGTCGGCAGCACGAAGCGCTCAGTTCAAGGTCTCGGCAGTTGTTGTCGATTTACATATATATTCCAGCAAATATACATACCTGTCAAGGCGTCATCATGCCGTACGGCCAGCGGGCAGTGCCGGCAGTGCCGCAGCCTGGCGTTGCCGTGCGGCCTCGGCCTTGCCGCGATCAAACTCGGCACGGCGGCGGCTGATCTCTTCGGCTGACAGCCGGTCGGCGTTGCTGTAGTCGAGCTTCCAGGCGGCGTCATCGCGCCAGCGCTGCGGCGACTGCAGCGTGCAGCGCGGCCCCGGCGCCTGCGCCAGCAGTTGCAGCGCCAGCGCCAGCGTCTGCTGCTGCGAGCTGGCATCACCTGGCTTGCCTGCGGCATTGCCGAGCGGAAAGTCGGAGAACAGCAGCCGCGGCACGCCGACGTATTCGACGATGTCCTTGGCGCAGCCCATCACCACGGTGGCGATGCCGGCCGCCTCCAGCAGCCGCGCACACAGGCTCACCGTCTGGTGGCAGACGGGGCAGTTGGCGACCAGGATTGCGGCGTCGGCGCGGTCGGCCAGGCAGCGCGCCAGCAGTTCGGGGCCGTCGATCGCCAGCGTGGCGGCATGGCTGCGGTTGGTCGGCACACCGTGAAAGCGCGGCGCCAGGCTACCAATCTGGCCGGCAGCGGCCATGGCCCGCAGCGCCGGCAGCGGAAAGTAGCTGCCGGGATCGGCGGCCGTGGTGTGGTCGCGATCGATCGCCACATGGGCGATGCGCAGGTCGTGGTCGAGCGCACTGTCACCCGAGTAGACCTGGTAGAACTTGGCGGCCGCGTTGTAGGGCGCGCCGGGGCCCTGGTCGCCCTTGCCGGGCTGGAAGGGCGCGGCAGTGGTGATCAACGCCACCCGCGCCTGCGTCAGCGGCAGGCGCAGCGGCTGGAATGGCACGTCGGGGTAATGTGCCCACTGGTAGGGCGCGCCATAACCCAGCGCCTGGTAGTAGCGGCGGATGCGCTCGCGGTAGGCGATGGGTTCGTCCTGCGGGTCGGCAAAGCCGAACGATGGCTGTCGGGTGTCGTTCATCGCAAGGGCTCCTGAAAGTAGGCCACGGCGGTGTAGGTTGAATCACTTCAGCGCATCTTTCAGCGCGTCTTTCAGCGCGTCTTTCAGCGCGTCTTTCAGCGCATCAGCCAGCGTCGCACGCCATAGCTCATCGCATCAACCAGGGCCACCAGCAACAGCATCGCGCCCAGCACGGTGGCGGTCTTGCCCATGTGGAACAGGCCCATGTGGAAGGCCAGCAACTGGCCCAGGCCGCCGGCGCCCACGACGCCCAGCACGGCAGCGGCGCGGATGTTGTTCTCCCAGCGGTACAAGGTGTAGCTCATCAGCTGCGGCAGGACCTGCGGCAAGGTGGCATACAAAAACACGCGGACCCGGCCTGCGCCCTGCACCCTCAGGGCGTCGCCGGGGCCGGACGGCGCGTTTTCCAGCGCCTCGGCAAACAGCCGGCCCAGCACGCCGCTGGTGTGCGCCGCCAGCGCCAGCGTGCCGGCAAACGGCCCCAGGCCGGCAGCGATCAGCAAGAGGCCGGCCCACACCAGCTCCGGGATGGCGCGCAGCACGTTGAGCAGCAGCCGCGTGGGCAGCCGGCCGGGTGCGCGCTCACCGGCGTGCAGCCGGCTGGCCGGCAGCGCCAGCAGCAGGCCCGCAACCGCCGCCAGCAGCGTACCGAGGGCCGACATCGCCAAGGTTTCCCAGGTGCCCAGCGCCACCTTGCGCAGAAAGGCCGCCGAGGTGTCGGGCGGGAAGAACTCGCCTACAAAGCGGCCCATGCTGCGCGCCGCCTCCAGCGAGATGAACTGTGCCCACTGCAAGTCCAGCGTCCAGAAGCTGGCGATCACCAGCAGCAGCACGCCAGCCAACAGCCAGCAGGCGCGACACCGCGCGCTGAACAGCGGCGGCGGCATGGGGTGGCTGGCGGCGGGGGGCGAGTTCATGAGCTTCAGCCCAACGCGCGGCGCAGCACTGCGCTCACCTGGTCGGCCAGCGCCACCAGGGCGACGAACACCGCCAGCATGGTCAGCACCTCGCCGCCGTTGAACATCTTCATCGAGTTGTCCATCTGCTGGCCCAGCCCGCCGCCGCCGACGAAGCCCAGCACCACCGAGCTGCGGATGGCGCATTCCCAGCGGTAGACGGTGTAGCTGGTCAGCTCGGCGGCGTTTTGAGGCAGCAGGCCGTAACACAGCGCCTGCAGTCGCGAGCTGCCGTTGCGCAGCAGTGTCTGGGTGGCATGGGCCTCGCCCGACTCCAGGATCTCGGCATACACCTTGCCCAGCATGCCGCCGTAGGTCAGCGCAATGGCCAGCACGCCAGCGGTGGGCCCGAGCCCGACCACCCGCACGAAGATCAGCGCCCACACCAGTTCGGGCACGCTGCGCAGCACGATCAGAACCCAGCGCACGCCCTGACGCAGCAGCGCTGGCATCGGCGCCATGCGGCCCGACAAGGCCGACAGCGAGATCACGCGCACCGACAGCAAGGTCAGCGGTATCGCCAACACCAGCGCCAGCGTCATGCCGGCGGTGGCAATGGCCACGGTGCGCCAGGATTCACGGGCCACCAGCGCCAGGAAATCGGCGCCATGCGCCGGCGGCAGGAAACTGCGCAGGAAATGACCGGTGACTTCCAGGTTGCGCGACTCGAACAGCACCCAGGGCCGGAACTCGGTAGCCTGCATCAGCGGCCACAGCAGCACCAGGGCGGCGCCAGACCAGAACAGGCGCGACAGCCAGGCCGGATCGCGATCGGGCGCGTCGAGGCTTGCCGGAGGCAGGGCGGCTTCGGCCATGCGCGTCAGCGGCAGTGCATCACCACCGGCGCCGGGCCGGCTTGAATTGCCTCATGGGCCGGCGGCGGCGCGTCGCCGCGCAGTTCGTCTTCACGCTGGGCGTACAACTGCTGCAGCAGGTCGGCGTCCACTTCGGCCGCCGGCAGGTCAAATTGCAGCGCACCATCGCGCAGGCCGACGATGCGTGGAAAGTGGGCCAGCGCCATGTCCACCTGGTGCAGCGTGGCCACCAGGGTGACACTGCCGGCGGCAGCGGCCTGCACCAGGGTCACCATGGCTTGCTGAGCGCGGGTGGGGTCCAGCGCCGACAGGGGCTCGTCGATCAGCCACAAGCCGGCCGGCGCCAGCAGTGCGCGCGCCAGCCCGACCCGCTGGCGCTCGCCGCCTGACAGGCGGTCGACCCGCTCGAACAGCTTGTCGGCCAGTCCGAAACGCTCCAGCGCCTGGTGCACTGCCGGGATGTCGCTGGGATAAACCAGCGAGCGCAGGCTGGCGCCCAGGCTCATCGCCGGCAGCCGGCCGGCCAGCACCGCGGTCACCACCCGTTGGCGCGGTGGCAGCGGCGGCACCTGCGGCGCCAGGAACAGCCGGCCGCGCAAGTCATGCAGCGCGCGGCGCGGCAGTGTCCAGGGGTTGTCGCCGTCGATCTGCAACTGGCCCGCAGTGGGCGGCAGCGCGCAGGCCAGCACCTGCAGCAGGCTGGTCTTGCCGGCGCCCGAGGGGCCGATGATCGCCAGTTGCTCGCCGGCGCGCACCTGCAGGTCCAGGGCCAACAAGGCGCGCGGTGCGTCGGCACGTGCCGCAGGGTGGCGCGCGGCCACCGCCTGCAGATCCAGTTTCACGCGGTCGCCAGGTTCAGAGCAGCCCTGCGCTGCGCGCTGCGGCCTCGATGCCCTTGTAGTTGTCGACCTTGCTCGGCACGAAGCGCGTGGCGCGCTGCAGATCGAGGATCTCCTTGCCCTCGGCGGTGTCGCGGCTCAGCGACACGAAGGCCTGGGTCAACTTCTCGCGCTGGGCTGCCGGCATGTCGGCATGCACCGACCAGTTGTAGTCGTAGTAGGGCGGCGTGGTGTAGAAAGCGCGCACCTTGCTGGTATCGACCTTCTTGTCAGCGACAAACCTTTCCCATACCGAGATGTTCAGCGCCCCGGCCTGCACCTTGCCCGAGGCCACGGCGGCGATGGTGGCGTCATGCGCGCCGCTGAACGCCACGCGGCGGAAATCCTTGTCGGGATCCAGCCCGGCCTGCAGCAGGAAGCTGCGCGGCATCAGGTGGCCCGAGGTGCTGCTTTGCGAGCCGAAGCTGACATCCTTGCCCTTCAGGTCGGCCAGGGTCTTGATGTTGTCGTCGCTGGTGATGAACACCGAGCGGAATTTTTCGTCTTCCTCACGCTGCACCAGCGGAATCACCTTGCCGCCCGAGCGCACATTGGCCTGCACAAAAGTGAAGCCGCCGAACCAGGCCATGTCGACCTTCTTGTTGACCAGCGCCTCCACCGACGCCGCGTAATCGGTCACCGGCGTGAACTCGACCTTCATGCCCAGCGTCTTCTCCAGATACTTGACCAGCGGCGCGGCCTTGCGGGCCAGTTCGGTGGGCGACTCGTCGGGAATGGCGGTGACGCGGAACACCTGCTGGGCATGGGTCAAGGCGCCGAAGCTCAACAAGGCGCAGGTCAGCAACGCCTTGAGGGTGCGGGAAGGGGACAAGCTGATCATGGCAGGCTACTCCTTGGGTGGGCGTGGGTCAGTTTTGGGACAGGCTTTGGGACAGGCTTTGGGACGGGCTTTGGGACAGACCCAAGACCCGCAACTCTAGCCGGGTCGGGCTGATAGAGTGAAATGCTGGATATGACACCTTACCCGCACCGGTGTTCGCGCCGATCCCGATGAAGACACCGACCTTTCACCAGTTGCATCACATCGACGACCAGGCGCTGGCCGACGAAGCGGCCGCCGGGCTGCAACGCCAGCCGGCGGCAGTTTCGCCCAAGTTCTTTTACGACCCGCTGGGCTCGCGGCTGTTTGACGCCATCACCGCGCTCGACGAGTACTACCCGACGCGCACCGAGGCGGCGATCTTCGACACACACCGCAGCGCCATCGCCGAGGCGGCCCACGCCCTGGCCGGACTGTCGCCGATGCTGATCGACCTGGGCGCCGGCAACTGCGCCAAGGCGGCGGATTGGTTCGACGCGCTGGCGCCTCGACGTTATCTGGCGATCGACATCTCCGAGGCCTTTTTGCATGAGGCGCTGCAGCAGCTGCAGCGGGAGCATCCGGCGCTGGACCTGGTGGGCGTGGGTCTGGATTTTTCCAGCCGTTTGCAGCTGCCCGCCGCACTGCTCGACGGCCCGGCGCTGGTGTTCTACCCGGGCTCGAGCATCGGCAATTTCGCGCCTGATGATGCGCTGCGGCTGCTGCGCGAGGCCCGGGCGCTGGCCGGCGGCGGTGGCCTGCTGATCGGTGTCGACTTGGTCAAGCCCGTCACGCTGCTGGAAGCCGCCTACGACGACGCGCTGGGCGTCACCGCAGCCTTCAACCTGAATCTGCTGCGCCACCTCAACCGGTTGCTGGGCGCCGATTTCGACTTGCGCGGCTGGCGCCATGTGGCGCTGTTCAATAGCGCCGAGTCACGCATCGAAATGCACCTGGAGGCGCGCAGCGCCAGCACCGTGCGCTGGCGCGGCGGCGAGCGGCGCTTTGCCGCCGGCGAGCGTTTGCACACCGAGAATTCCTGCAAATGGACGGCCGAGGGTTTTGCCGCGTTGCTGCGAGATGCCGGCTTCAGCCAGGTGCGGCGCTGGAGCGATGCGCAGAACTGGTTTGGCGTCTTCCTGGCCGCTGCTTGATGTTGGCCGGCGCGCTTGCCTACAGCGCGCAACTGCGAAAGCCCGCCGGCACGTCGTTGCGCTGCGGCGGAAAGTAGTTGCGGTAGCGCGGGTGCTTGATGCGCGGCTGGGTCATGAACGAGCCACCGCGCAACACCGGCCGGCCGTCGAACCAGGGCGCCGAATAATCGCGGTAGGGATGGACCACAAAGCCGGGGTAGGGCGCAAAGGCGCTGGACGTCCATTCCCAGACATCGCCCCAGCGGAAGCTATCCGGCCGGCTGATCGCTGCCCGCTCCCACTCGGCTTCGCTGGGCAGGCGGCGGCCGGCCCAGCGGCACCAGGCCTCGGCCTCGTGGTGGCTGAGGTGGCAGGCCGGCTGAGCCAGATCGAGCGGCTGCCACTGGCCGTGGCGCCACTGCTGCCAGTGCGGGCCGTCGGCACGCAGGTAACGCGGCGCGTGCAGCTGCTCGGCCAGCCGCCACGCGTTGCCGGCTGCGCTCCACCAGCGTGCATGCGCATAGCCGCCCGTCTCGACAAACGGCAGGTAATCGGCCCAGCGCAGGGCCTGGGCGTCGATTTCTAACGCCGGCAGTTCGACCTTGTGCGCGCCGAGCTCGTTGTCGAAGGCAAATCCGGCGGCGGCCTCACGGCCCAACCGCCAGGGCCCGGCGGCGAAGGTCAGCGGCAGCGGCGGCGCGGGCAGGCTGGGCGACTGCCAGCGCGCATCGGCGATCGGCACGCCCAGGCCCTGCGCCGTGTACAGCGAGGCCTCGTGGTGCATGTCCTCGTGCAGCAGCACCAGGCGGAAGAAGTACAGCGCGTCGTCGCTGGCTGCCGCTGCGTGGTCGAATTCGCTGAGCAGCGCCAGCGTGGCGCGCAGCTGGCGCGCCAGGTTGACGCGGGTCTGGTTGGCATCGGGCAGCGGCAGAGTCCAGCGGCTGTCGTGCGGCACCTGGCTCGAGTTGTAGAGCGCGTCGGCGTCGGCGCGGGTGGCCGGCCCACGTGGCAGCTCGGGGTCGGCCTGGATGCCCAGCGCCCGGGCCGGAAAACGCTGCAGCCACCAGGCCTGGAACCAGCCGATGTGGCCCAGTTCCCACAGCGGCGGGTTCAATTCGGGCCGCATCGGCACGCGCAGGCCGGGCAGCACCTGCTCGAAGGCCGCAAAGGTGGCCAGGGTGTCGCGCCGGCTTTGCTGCAGGGCATGCACCAGGTCGGCGGCCAAGCCTTGGCGCGCCCCTCGCGCCGCAGCGGTTACGCTTGCATCGTGCATTCAAAATCCATCGTCATCGTCACACCCGCGCTGGCCGATGCCAACAACGGCAACTGGCAGACCGCCCGCCGCTGGGCCCGTTGGCTGAGCCCAGCTTACCGTGTCAAGCTGACCAACAGCTGGCAGGCCGGAGGCGGCGATGACCCGTCTCTGATGATCGCGCTGCATGCCAGGCGTTCGGCGCCGTCGGTCGCCGCCTGGAAGCAGGTTCACGGCCGGCCGCTGCTGCTGGTGCTGACCGGCACCGATCTGTACCACGACATCGACAGCGATACCCAGGCCCAGCGTTCGCTGGAACTGGCCGATGCGCTGGTGGTGCTCAACACGCTGGGCGCGCAGCGCCTGCCATTGGCGCAGCAGGCCAAGTGCCGGGTGCTGCTGCAGTCCTGCAGCCAGCGCAAGACACTGCCCAAGACCGGCCGCCACCTGCGCGCGCTGATGGTCGGCCACCTGCGCGCGGAGAAAGATCCGCAGACCTATTTCGAGGCGGTGCGGCGCCTGGCCGGGCGCAGTGACATCTTGCTCGACCACATCGGCACCGCGCTCGACCCGGCGCTGGGCGCGCAGGCCACTGCGCTGGCGGCCGAGCTGCCGCAGTACCGCTGGCTGGGCGGCCGGCCGCATGCCGAGGTGCGTGAACGCATCCAGGCCGCCCATGTGCTGGTGCATGCCAGCCGCCTGGAAGGCGGTGCCCATGTCGTGATCGAGGCGGTGCGCAGCGGCACGCCGGTGCTGGCCTCGGCGATCGACGGTAACCTGGGCCTGCTCGGCAGCGACTACACAGGTTGCTTCCCGCCCGGCGACGCCGGCGCGCTGGCAGCCCTGCTGCAGCGCGCCCGCGACGATGCCGATATGCTGACCGCCCTGCAGACGCAGTGTGCCGCGCGTGCGCCGCTGTTTGCGCCCGAGGCCGAAGCCGACGCGCTGCGCCGCCTGGTGGCGCAATTGCTGCCGAAACCCTGAACCGGAGCCCCCCATGAATGCCCCCGACAAGCTGACCGAACCCCGTTTGACTTCACTCTCGCATGGCGGTGGCTGTGGCTGCAAGATTGCGCCCGGCTTGCTGTCGGAGATCCTCAAGGGCACGACCGGCTTTCCGGTGCCCAAGGAACTGCTGGTCGGCATCGAGACCGCCGATGACGCCGCGGTCTACCAGCTCAACGACGAGCAGGCGCTGATCGCCACCACCGACTTTTTCATGCCCATCGTCGATGACCCGTTCGACTTCGGCCGCATCGCCGCCACCAATGCGATCAGCGATGTTTATGCGATGGGCGGCCGGCCCATCATGGCGCTGGCCCTGGTCGGCATGCCGATCAATGTGCTGTCTACCGCCACCATCGGCCGCGTGCTCGAGGGCGGTGCCTCGGTCTGCCGCGCGGCCGGCATCCCTATCGCCGGCGGCCACACCATTGACTCGGTCGAGGCCATCTACGGCCTGGTGGCACTGGGCCTGATCCATCCCAAGCGCGTCAAACGCAATGCTGACGCCCGCCCAGGTGACGTGCTGGTGCTGGGCAAGCCGCTGGGCGTGGGCGTGATGAGCGCGGCGCTGAAGAAAGGCCTGCTGGGCGACGAGGGCTATGCGCAGATGATCGCCAATACCACCCAGCTCAACACCCCCGGACCCGATCTGGCCGACCTGCCTGGCGTGCATGCCATCACCGACGTCACCGGCTTTGGCCTCGCCGGCCATGCGCTGGAAATGGCCCGCGGCGCGCGCTGCGAAGTGCAGATCGACTGGCAGTCGGTGCCCTTGCTGACCGGCGTGCGCGCGCTGGCCGCCGATGGCCACATCACCGGCGCTTCCGGCCGCAACTGGGCCGGTTATGGCGGCGACGTGCACCTGCCGAGCAGCCTGGCGGCCGAAGACCAGGCGCTGCTGACCGATCCGCAGACCAGCGGCGGCCTGCTGGTGGCCTGCGAGCCGGCGGCGCTGGACGCGGTGCTGGCGGTGTTCCGGCAGCATGGCTTTGCGCACGCGGCGGTGGTCGGCCGGGTGATGGACGCGGTGGGCGCGCCTTGCCTGCGTGTGGTCTGAAGCCCCATGACAGTCCGCGAAATCCTGAGGATGGGCGATGAGCGCCTGCTGCGCGTGGCGCAGCCGGTGCGCGCTTTTGGCACGCCCGAACTGGCGGCCCTGGTGGCCGACATGACCGACACCATGCGGGCGGCCAACGGCGCCGGTCTGGCCGCGCCGCAGATCGGCGTCGACCTGCAACTGGTGATCTTCGGCTTTGACCGCAACGAGCGTTACCCCGAGGCGCCGCCGGTGCCGCTGACGGTGTTGCTCAACCCGGTCATCAGCCCGCTGGGCGACGAATTGGTCGACGGCTGGGAAGGGTGTTTGTCGGTGCCGGGGCTGCGTGGCATGGTGCCGCGCTTCAGCCGCATCCGCTACCAGGGCGTCGATCTGCATGGCCAGCCGATAGACCGCGAGGTGGACGGGTTCCATGCCCGGGTGGTGCAGCATGAGTGCGACCACCTGATCGGCCGGCTCTACCCCACCCGCATGCAAGATTTCACCCGCTTCGGCTTCACCAGCGTGCTGTTCCCCGAACTGGGCGACGACGCCGGCGACGATTGAACCCGCGCTTGAACCCGCGCGAGTCTTGGATTGCCAGGGCTTTACACGGGCTTGACCTTATCCGGTCAGCCGCCAGGCCCTGCGACGCGTTGTGAAGGCAGGCCGCCGATTAGCAGGCGGTGGAGGTAAGCCATGACATCCGTTTATCCCCTGCCGGTGGCCCGTGACCGGGTGCTGCGCCGAAACCGCTTGATCTGGTGGTCGCTTGCGCTGTTGTCGGCGGCCCTGTGGCTGCTGGCGGTGCCGGCGCGCGCCGGTAACCTGCCCGGCGAATTGCCGGCGCTGGCGGGCCGTTTGTCGGCTTTGTCCGGCGATGTACGCTGGTTTGACCGCGACAGCGGCGACTGGGTCCAGTCCTCCGAGACCCAGCCGCTGCGCAACTGGCCGCTGGCGCCGGGCGACCGCCTGCGCACTGGCGCCGGCGGCCGTGCCGAGTTGCGCATCGGCAGCACCACGCTGCGCCTGGGCGCCAATGCTGAACTCTGGCTGCCGCGGCTGGACGAGCAGGCCGTGCTGCTGCACTTGCAGGCGGGCAGCCTGGCGGTGCGCCTGGCCGAGGTCGACCGCGACGGTTTCGGCCCGGTCGAGATGCTCACCCGTGAAGGCCGCTGGCTGCCGCAGCGCCCCGGCCACTACCGGCTCGATCGTGAGCGCGACGCCACCCAGGCCAGCAGCTGGCGTGGCGAGTTGCGTTTCGAGAGCCGTGACAGTGCGCTGAACATCAGCGCCGGCCGCCGCGCCGACCTCTGGCAGGACGCCGGCGGTACCACCCGCTATGCCTTTGCCGGCATCGAGCGTGACGGTTTCGCCGACTGGGTGGCGCGCGACGAGCGCCAGGACGATGCGCCGGTCAGTGCCCGCTACGTGCCGCCCGGCATGACCGGCTGGCAGGATCTGGACCGTCATGGCGACTGGATCGACGACCAGCAGCAAGGCATGGTCTGGCAGCCGCGGGTGGTGGCGCCGGGCTGGGTGCCGTTCCACGATGGCCGCTGGGCCTGGGTGGCGCCCTGGGGCTGGACTTGGATCGATGCCGCGCCCTGGGGTTTTGCACCCTTCCACTACGGTGTCTGGCTGACGCTGGGCGGCCGCTGGAGTTGGTCGCCCGGCCCGCGCCACCAGCCGCCGCGTTATGCGCCGGCGCTCAATGCCTGGGTCAGCCGGCCGCATATCGGCGTCAACATCCAGATCGGCAACCGGCCGCCGCCGCCGCGGGTGATCGTGCCGGTGGTGGTGGTCCGACCGGCGCCGCGACCGATCATCGTGCTGCCGCGCGAGTCCGCGGACCGCGACCACCGATGGCAGCGCGACGGCCGCGATGGCCACCGCCGCGATGGCAACCAACGCGACGAACGTCGCCAGGATGAGCGCCGCGTCGATGACCGGCGTGCCGATGACCGGCGCGGCGATGACCGACGTGGTGATGAACCGCGCGTGAACGACCCGCACGTGAACGGCCCGCGTGTGAATGAGCCGCGTGTGAATGACCCGCGTGTGAATGACCCGCGTGTGAACGACCCGCGTGGCGACAACCGGCGGCCATACGCGCCCCGCTTTGATGGGCCGCGCCGCGAAGATCGGCGGTCGGACGCCGACGCCCCCGCGGCGCAACGGCCGGCCGAGCCCGAACGGCCGATGCGCCAGGCGCCGATGGCTGGCGCGCCAGTAATGACCACGGTGGTGCCGCCACCGATCAGCCAGCCGGGCCCGCCGCGCGCCGCTGAGCCGCCAGCGGCAGAGGCGCCGCATCGCGGCTTGCCCACGCCGGTAGGCCGTGGCGCGCCGCGTGAGCCCAACGAAGCACGTGAGGCCCGAGGCCCACGCGCCGAGCGCCCGGAGCGCCCGGAGCGCGCCGAACGCAGTGAGCGCCCCGAGCGGCGCATCGACGACGCGCGGCGCGAGCGCGACAACGCCGCCACGACGCGCTGAGTTGGGTCTGCCGGCCTATTTCAGCCAGGGCTTGAGCACGGTCCAGACATTGGCCAGCATCCTGGGGTGGGCGGCGGCGGCAGGGTGGATGCGGTCGCGCTGGAACAACTGCTCGGCATTCGGCGCATCAGCCACGCCGGCCAGCAAAAACGGCACCAGTGCCGCGCCTTCTGCTTGGGCCACGCTGGCAAACAACGCAGAGAAGTCCTGGCCGTAGCGGGCGCCGTAATTGGGCGGCAGCTGCATGCCCACCACCAGCACCTGGGCGCCGCTGGCCTTGGCGGCGCGCACCATCGCCGTCAGGTTGTCGCGGGTCATGTTCAGCGGCAGGCCGCGCAGCGCGTCGTTGCCGCCGAGCTCGATCAGCACATGGCTGGGTGCATGGGCCTTGAGCAGCGCCGGCAGCCGCGAACGTCCACCCGAGGTGGTGTCGCCGCTGATGCTGGCGTTGACCACCTGCACCGCCAGTTTCTGCTGCGCCAGGCGCTGCTCCAGCAAGGCCACCCAGCCGCTGCCGCGTGGCAGCCCGTATTCAGCCGACAGGCTGTCGCCCACCACCAGCAGCGAGCGTTCGCTTGCCGCGGCGGGCGACCCTGCAGCCAGGCTGGCAGCCAGCAGCAGGCTACAGTGCAGCAGCAACTTCCGTCGCGAGCCGCGTCGCAACAGTCCAGACTTCATGAGCGATTCCAAGAGCGATCCCATCATTGCGGTTGAGCATGTCACCCGCTCGGTCACCGATTCCACCGGTACGCTGGTGATTCTCCACGACATCGATTTCATCCTGCAGCGGCGGCAGTCGACCGCCATCGTCGGCGCTTCCGGCTCGGGCAAGAGTACCTTGTTGGCGTTGATCGCCGGCCTCGACCACCCGACCAGTGGCACGGTGTGGCTCGATGGTCAGGACTTGTTCGCGCTTGACGAGGACGCCCGCGCCGGCCTGCGCGCCCGCAAACTGGGTTTTGTGTTCCAGAGCTTCCAGTTGCTGGCGCACCTGAGCGCGCTGGAAAACGTGATGTTGCCGCTTGAACTGCTGGGCCGGCCCGACCCGCGCGCCCGCGCCACCGACATGCTCAAGCGCGTCGGCCTGGGCGAGCGCCTGCACCACTACCCGCGCACGTTGTCCGGCGGTGAGCAGCAGCGCGTCGCGCTGGCCCGCGCCTTCGTCGTTGAACCCGAGGTGCTGCTGGCCGACGAGCCCACCGGCAGCCTGGACCATGCCACCGGCGAGAAGGTGATGGCGCTGATGTTCGACATGAACCGCGAGTCGGGCACGACCCTGGTGCTGGTGACGCATGACCGCAGCATCGCCGCCCGATGCGATCGCCAGTTGCACATCGAGGCCGGTCGCTTGCTGCAACCGGAAGAAGCCGCGGTATGAGGCTGGGGCGCCGGCCGCTGCTGGCCTGGCTGGCTGGGGCCGGTCTGGTCGGGCCAGGCGGGCCATCTGCTGCCCGTGCCGCTCAGGCCCAAGGGGTCGACGCCGCGCTGCCACAGGCACGCGCCACCCCGGGCGGCGTGGCGCTGCTGCCGCTGGGCGGCGGCGAGCAGCGGCCCACGGCCCGACTGGGCCAGGTGCCGGTGCTGGTAATCGGCGGCCCGGCGGGCTGGACGGCGGTGCTGGGCCTGGGGCTGGACGCCCGCAGCGGCACCGCGCAGTTGCAGGTGCAACGCGGCGCCGGCCCGGCCGAGCCGCTGAGCTTTGACATTCAGCCGCACCGCTATGCCGAGCAGCGGTTGACCGTCTCGCCCAAGCATGTGGACTTGTCGGCCGAGGATCTGGCCCGCCACCAGCGCGAGCGGGCGCGTCAGGCCACGGTGATCGCCCGTTTCAGCGAGCCACTGCCGGCGGCGCTGCGCATGTTGCCGCCGGTGGCGGGGCCACGTTCGAGTTCATTCGGCTTGCGGCGGGTGTTCAACGGCAAGCCGCGCAACCCGCACAGCGGCATGGACATCGCCGCACCCAGCGGCACGCCGGTGTTGGCACCGCTGGCTGGGCGGGTGGCTGACACCGGCGACTACTTCTTCAACGGCAACACGGTCTGGCTGGACCATGGCGGCGGCCTGCTGTCGATGCTGTGCCACCTCAGCCGCATCGACGTGCAGCCGGGCGATGCGTTGCGCGCCGGCGATGCGCTGGGCGCGGTGGGCGCCACTGGCCGCGTCACCGGCCCGCATCTGCACTGGTCGGTGAGCCTGAACCGGGTGATGGTCGACCCGGCGCTGTTCCTCGCGCCCGCTTGAGCATGCGGCCCATGTGAGCATGCGGCCCATGAAAAAGGGCGCCGAAGCGCCCCTTTGACCTGCCGGATCGTCTCGCCCTACTGGGCGGCGAACTTGTAGTCGGTCTTGGCGGCCTTGCGCAGGTCGTCCTGGAACTTCTGCAGCTTCATCTGCGCCAGGCGTTGCTGGATCTGCGGCTTCACTTCCTCAAAGGCAGGGAACTGCGCATCACGCGTATCGTCGAGCCGGATGATGTGGAAGCCGAACTGGGTCTTCACCGGCGTGTCGGTCATCTCGCCCTTCTTCAGCTTGGCGATGGCCTGGCCGAACTCGGGCACATAGGCCTCGGGCTTGGCAAAGTCAAGGTCGCCGCCGTTGGCGCCGGAGCCCGGATCCTTGCTCTTGGCCTTGGCCAGGTCTTCGAACTTGGCGCCGCCCTTGATCTGGGCGATCAGCGACTTGGCTTCTTCCTCACCCTCAACCAGGATGTGGCTGGCGCGGTACTCGGTGCCGGTGGCCTGGGCCTTGAACTTGTCATATTCGGCCTTGGCTTCGGCGTCGGTGACCGGGTTCTTGCGCTTGTAGTCCTCGAACAGTTCGCGGATCAGGATGCTCTGGCGCGCCAGTTCCATCTGCGCCTTGTAGTCGGCCTGGCCAGCGATGCCGCGCTTTTCGGCTTCCTGCGCAAAGATCTCACGGCGCACGACCTCGTCCTTGGCCATGCCTTCCATCTCGGGCGAGATCTGCTGGCCGGCGCGTTGCGCCTGCGTCAGCAGGGTCTCGACCCGCATCTTGGGCACGGGCTTGCCATTGACGATGGCGATGTTCTGGGCCGAGGCGGCCAGCGGCAGCAACAAGGCGGCGGCCAGGGCCGTGACCACAAAGGGGGCGGACGCACGGGCGAGCAGGGGCATGCGGATCATGGGCAGGCTTTCACGGGGGGGGCTGGAATGACGCACGGACGTGCGACAGGGTGGGAGCGGGGCGGCGCGCGGGGGCGCAGGTTCAGGCTTCGGCCGGGCTGCGCGCTTCGATGGCCAGGGCATGCACGCCCTGGGGGATCACATCGCGCAAAGCATCATACACAAGGCGGTGACGGGCCACGCGGCTCAGGCCGACGAGCTGCTCGCTGACCAGCTTGACGCGAAAATGCGAGCCCTCGGCAGCGCCGGCGTGACCGACATGCAGGTGACTTTCATTGATCACTTCCAGTTGCTGCATAGGCGCCAAAGCGGCCCGCAGCGTGGCTGCTATCAGCTGTTCAGAGACGCCGTTCATGGCTGTTCCTTGGTGGCGGCGGCTGCGGTCTCGTCGTCAGGCAGGTGGCGGCTGATGTACAAGCCCTGGGCCAGGGTGAACAACAGCATCAGGCCGATGCCGCCAAACAGCTTGAAGTTGACCCAGGTGTCGGTGGAGAAGTTGAAGGCCACCCACAGGTTGAGCAAGCCCATGCCGACGAAAAACGCCACCCAGGCCAGGCTCAGCCGCAGCCACACCGGCTCGGGCAGTTGCAGTTGCTGGCCCAGCATCAACTTGAGCAGGTTGCGGCCGAACAGGAACTGGCTGACCAGGAAGGACAGCGCCATCGCCCAGTACAGGCCGGTGGGCTTCCACTTGATGAAGGTTTCACTGTGCAGCCAGACGGTGAGGCCGCCCAGCACCACCACCAGCCCCAGGCTGACCCACAGCATCAGGTCCACCTTCTTGCCACGCGCCTTCAGAAAGGCCACCTGGGCCAGCGAGGCGAAGATCACCACCACGGTGGCCAGCATCACCGGCGCCTCGGCGGTGCCCACCTGGCCGCCCGCGACCAGGAAGCCCAGGTGTTCGGTGGCAAAGCTGGCGGCCCAGTCCTTGTGCGACTCGGTGTACTTGAAGGTGCCGAAGAACAGCAGGATGGGCAGGAAGTCGAGCAGGAGTTTCATGCGGCAAGCAGTGTATCGGGCGGCGCGCCCGAGGACCGCAACGGGTTCGCGGCCGGTTCAGGTGGATCGAGCGGGTTGGGGCGGGGTGGGATTCAGGCCTTGGGCTCGAAGTCGATCGCCGCCGAGTTGATGCAATAGCGCTCGCCGGTGGTGTCAGGGCCATCGGGAAAGACATGGCCCAGGTGGGTGCCGCACTGGGCGCAGCGCACTTCCACCCGCTCCATGCCGAGGGTCATGTCGCTGATGCGCTCGACGCGGCCGGGGGCAATGTCGCGGTCCCAGCTGGGCCAGCCGCAACCCGCATCGAACTTGTGTTCGCTCTCGAACAGCGCTTGACCGCAGCCCACACAGTTGTAGCTGCCGTGGGCCCAATGGTCCCAATACCGGCCGGTGAACGGGCGTTCGGTGGCGGCTTTGCGCGCGACCTGAAATTGCATGCCATCGAGCTGCTCTCGCCATTCGGCATCGGTCTTGCGCACCGGGTAGCGCGCATCGTCATGGCCATGCGGTTCGGGCATCGGATCGTGGGCGGGCTTGTTGAAGAGTGTCATGGTGGGCAGGGGTCGGGCAAGAGGGGGCAGTCTGCAGAATATCGTGCCTGGTGGGCAGGATGGATCGCGCGGCGGGCATTTGGTTTCGTGGCCCGGGAGGTCAGCGTCCGGCGGGCGAAGGCGAGCCGACCGGTGTCGATTGTCCGCTGCCGGCCCCGCCAGACGCAGGGCGGCCGGGAATCACCCCAAGCCTGACCGGTTGCGCTGGCGACATACTCGGGGGTGTCGGGTGCTTCAGGCGCCCATTGCCCTTCCCAACGCTTCAAGAGGATGCCCATGCTCGGCCAGATGCAAGACCACCCGTTGCTGATCTCGACCCTGATCGACTTTGCAGCCCGCCATCACCATGAAGCGCAGATCGTCTCGCGCCGGGTCGAGGGCGACCTGCACCGCTACACCTATGCCGATGCTGCCCAGCGCAGCAAGCGCGTAGCCAATGCGCTGGACCGCCTGGGCCTGGGCTTTGGCGACCGCGTGGCCACGCTGGCCTGGAACGGCTACCGCCACCTGGAGTTGTATTTCGGCGTCACCGGCAGCGGCCGGGTGGTGCACACCATCAACCCGCGCCTGCTGCCCGAGCAGATCGCCTGGATCGCCAACCATGCCGAAGACCAGGTGCTGTGCTTCGACATGAGCTTCCTGCCTATCGTCAAGGGCATCTGGCAGCACTGCAAGACGGTCAAGCTCTGGGTGGCGCTGTGCGACGCCGACACGCTGCCGGCCGACACCGGTATAAGCAACCTGGTGAGCTACGAGGCCTTGCTGGCCGCCGAGTCCGACCGCTATGACTGGCCGCAGTTCGACGAGCGCAGCGCCGCGGCGCTGTGCTACACCAGTGGCACCACCGGCAACCCCAAGGGCGCGCTGTACAGCCACCGATCGACCCTGCTGCATGCCTTTGCCGGCGCGCTGCCCGATGCGCTGAACCTGTCGGCGCGTGATGCCATCCTGCCGGTGGTGCCGATGTTCCACGTCAACGCCTGGGGCATCCCCTATGGCGCGGCGATGACCGGCGCCAAGCTGGTGTTCCCCGGCGGCGCGCTGGACGGCAAGTCGGTCTATGAGTTGATGGAGGGCGAGGGCGTGACCATGGCCGCCGGCGTGCCCACGGTCTGGTTGGGCCTGCTCAACTACATGGGCCAGAACGGCCTGAAGTTCAGCACCATGCGGCGCACGGTGATCGGCGGCTCGGCCTGCCCGCCGGCGATGATCAAGAGCTTCCGCGATGACTTTGATGTCACTGTGCTGCACGCCTGGGGCATGACCGAGATGTCGCCGCTGGGCACGGTCTGCACGCTCAAGCTGCACCAGATGACGCTGCCGCCCGAGCAGCAACTGGCGATCATGGCCAAGCAGGGCCGGGCGGTGTTCGGCGTCGAGATGAAGATCGTCGACCCAGAGGGCCAGGAACTGCCCTGGGACGGCGTGGTGAGTGGCGACTTGCTGGTCAAGGGGCCGTGGATCATCAGCAACTACTTCAAGAGCGAAGGCGGCAACCCGCTGACCGCCGACGGCTGGTTCCCCACCGGCGACGTGGCGTCGATCGACGCAGACGGTTTCCTGCAGATCACTGACCGCAGCAAGGACGTGATCAAGTCGGGCGGCGAGTGGATAAGTTCGATCGACGTCGAGAACATCGCCATGGCCCATCCGGCGGTGGCCATGGCCGCCTGCATTGCGGTAGTGCATCCCAAGTGGGATGAGCGGCCGCTGCTGGTGGTGATGAAGAAGCCCGGCGAGGCCGCGGCCAATACCACGGCCGCCGACATCCTGGCGCACTTCGAGGGCAAGATTGCCAAATGGCAGATTCCCGACGACGTGGTTTTTGTCGAGGCCATCCCCTTGGGCGCCACCGGCAAGATGCAGAAGAACAAGCTGCGCGAGCAATTCAAGCAGCATGTGCTGCCCAGCAACGCCTGATCAGCGATCGAGCTTCGGCCAGTCCCTGGCCTGCTGCGTGGCGGGCTGGCCTTGTCTCAGCAGAGACAGGCGCCGGCCGGTCGGGATTTCTAGAATCGAACGATCGTGCTTTTATTCGGGCACCGAACGTGCCATGCCGTGAAAGGTTTCCATGAGCGCCACCTACCAGGTCACTGACGGCATCGCCGTCATCACCATGAACAACCCGCCGGTCAACGGCCTGGGCTACGACAACCGCAAGGGCATTGCCGACGGCCTGGCCAAGGCGCAGGCCGATGCCGCGGTCAAGGCCATCGTGCTGACCGGCGCTGGCAAGGCGTTTTCGGGCGGCGCCGATATCCGCGAGTTCGACAGCCCCAAGTCAATGGCCGAGCCCAACCTGCATACACTGATCAAGCTGGCCGAAGCGTCGAGCAAGCCCATCGTCGCCGCCATCCACACCGTGTGCATGGGCGGCGGGCTGGAATTGGCGCTGGGTTGCCATTACCGCGTGTCCTCACCAGGCGCGGCGATCGCGCTGCCCGAGGTGAAGATCGGCCTGCTCCCTGGTGCTGGCGGTACGCAGCGGCTGCCGCGGGTGCTGGGTTTCGAGACCGCGATGAACATGGTCGTCAGCGGCGAGCCAGTGAAGAGCGAACTGCTGGCCCAGTTGCCGGGCCAGAAGCTGTTCGACCAGATCGTCGAGGGTGATCTGATGGCGGGCGCGATCACTTTCGCCAAGTCGGTGGCGGACCAGCGGCCGCTGCCGTCGGTGCGCGCGCTCAAGGTCAGCCACCCCAACCCCGACGGCTATGTGCAGTTTGTGCGCAACATGGTCAAGGGCATGGCCAAGAACTTCCCGGCGCCGCCGGCCTGCGTCGAGGCGGTGGCGGCGTCGCTGAAGTTCAAGAACCTCGATGATGGCCTGGCCGAGGAGATGCGCCTGTTCAAGGGCCTGATGCTGACGCCTGAGGCCAAGGCGCTGCGCCACGCCTTCTTCGGCGAGCGCGCGGCCAGCAAGATCCCCGACATGCCCGAGGGCACCAAGCAGCGCGCCATCAACCAGGTGGGCGTGATCGGCGCCGGCACCATGGGCGGCGGCATCGCCATGAACTTCCTCAATGCCGGCGTGCCGGTGACCATGCTGGAGATGAAGCAGGACGCGCTCGACCGCGGTGTCGCCACCATCCGCAAGAACTACGAAGCCCAGGTCAAGAAGGGCAAGTTGAAGCAGGACAAGTACGAACAGCGCATGGCGCTGCTGTCCACCACGCTGAGCTACGGTGATCTCAAGGACGCCGATCTGATCATCGAGGCGGTGTTCGAGGAGCTTGGCGTCAAGCAGAAGGTATTCGAGCAATTGGACGCCATCGCCAAGTCCGGTGCGATCCTGGCGTCCAACACCTCGACGCTGGACGTCGACAAGATCGCCGCCTTCACCCAACGCCCGCAAGACGTGGTCGGCATGCACTTCTTCAGCCCGGCCAATGTGATGCGGTTGCTGGAGGTAGTGCGCGGCAAGGCCACGGCGCATGTCGTGCTGGCCACGGTGATGGGCGTGGCCAAGAAGATCAACAAGACCGCGGTGGTCTCGGGTGTCTGCGACGGCTTCATCGGCAACCGCATGATCGAGCAGTACAGCCGCCAGGCTGGCTTCCTGCTGGACGAGGGCTGCACACCGGCCCAGGTCGACAAGGCGATCGAGAAGTTCGGCTTCGCGATGGGCCCGTTCCGCATGGGTGACCTGGCCGGCAACGACATCGGCTGGGCCATCCGCAAGCGCCGCGCAGTGGAATATGCCAACCTGAAGTACAGCAGGACCGCCGACCTGTTGTGCGAACTGGGCCGTTTTGGCCAGAAGACCGGCGCCGGTTGGTACGACTACAAGCCGGGCCAGCGCAATGCCATCCCCAGCGCCCTGGTCGAGCAGATGGTGGTCGACCACCGTACGGAACTGGGCATATCGCCGCGCAAGATTGGCGATGACGAGATCGTGCAGCGTCTGGTGTTCAGCCTGGTCAACGAGGCGGCGCGCATCCTGGAAGAGGGCATCGCCAACAAGGCCAGCGACATCGACATGGTCTACCTCACCGGCTATGGCTTCCCGCTGTTCCGTGGCGGCCCGCTGTGTTACGCCGACCAGTTCGGGCTCTACAACGTGGTCACTGCGATGCAGCGTTTTGCTGCCAATCCGCATGACGACGCCACGTTCTGGCAGCCGGCGCCGCTGCTGGCCAAGCTGGTGGCCGAAGGCAAGTCCTTCACCTGATCATGCCGATACACCTGACCAGGAGCCCATCATGACTGCACGCGCCAGCTTCACCCGGATGGAAGCGAGCACCGCCCAGGACTGGCAGGCGATTGGCGCCGAAGCCCGCGTTGCCGCACGCAGCCTGCCCGACCGCGTGCTGGCCCACCTCAAGCTGCTGGAGGGTGACTGCGGCGGTTTTGCGATCGACCGCTACCAGCATTCGCTGCAGACCGCGACCCATGCGCTGAAGGCCGGGCGCGACGAGGAGTACGTGGTCTGCGCGCTGCTGCACGACATCGGCGACACGCTGGGCTCGCACAACCACTTCGACATCGCCGCGGCCATCCTCAAGCCCTTTGTCAGCGACGCCAACCTGTGGATGGTGCAGCACCACGGCATCTTCCAGGGCTACTACTTCTTCCACCACATCGGCCTCGACCGCAACCTGCGCGATCAGTTCCGCGGCCATGAGCACTTCAGCCGTACCGAGGAGTTCTGCGCCCTCTACGACAACCCGGCATTTGACCCCGAGGCCGAGACGCTGCCGATCAGCGAGTTCGAGCCCATGGTTCGGCGAGTCTTCGGCCAGGTGAAGCACAGCTTGTACAAGCCGGCCACGGTGCTGGCTGCCTGAGCCTGCCGCTGCCTAACTGCCGCCTAAGCGCCGCCTGACCGCCGCCAAACCGCCCCATTCCAGGAGTTCCCGATCATGAGCAACGCCGTCATCGTTTCCACCGCCCGCACGCCGCTCGCCAAGAGTTGGAAGGGTGCCTTCAACATGACCCATGGCGCCACGCTGGGCGGCCATGCCATTCAGCACGCTGTGCAGCGTGCCGGCATCGACCCCGGCGCCATCGAGGACGTGCTGATGGGCTGCGCCAACCCCGAGGGCGCCACCGGCATGAACATCGCCCGCCAGGCGCTGCTGCGTGCCGGCCTACCGGTCACGGTGAGCGGCGTCACCGTCAACCGCTTCTGCTCCAGCGGCCTGCAGACCATCGCGATGGCGGCGCAGCGCATCATCGCCGGCGAGGGTGACGTCTATGTGGCCGGTGGTGTCGAGAGCATCTCCTGCGTGCAGCAGGAAATGAACCTGCACATGATCCAGGACAGCTGGTTGAAGCAGCACAAGCCCGAGATCTACTGGAACATGCTGCAGACCGCCGAGAACGTGGCCAAGCGCTACGGCGTCAGCAAAGAGCGCATGGACCAGTACGGCGCCGGTAGCCAGCAAAAGGCCTGCTCCGCGCAAGAGGCCGGCCTGTTCAATGACGAGATCGCGGCGATCACCGTGACCGCCGGCGTCGCCGATGCGGTGATGGGCCTGCGCAGCAAGGAAGTGACCGTCAGCGCCGATGAAGGCCTGCGGCCCGGCACCACCTATGAAGGCATTGTCGGCGTGCGCTCGGCCGTGCCCGGCGGTGTGGTCACCGCCGGCAATGCCAGCCAGTTCAGTGACGGTGGTGGCGCCTGCGTGCTGGTCAGCGACACCTACGCGCAGCAAAAGGGTCTGAAGCCGCTGGGCCGCTTCCTTGGCTTCGCGGTGGCCGGTTGCGAGCCCGATGAAATGGGCATCGGCCCGGTGTTTGCGGTACCTAAGGTGCTCAAGCGCCTGGGCCTGACCGTCGCCGACATCGACCTCTGGGAGCTCAACGAAGCCTTCGCGGTGCAAGTGCTGTATTGCGCTGACACGCTGGGCATCCCGATGGACAAGCTCAACGTCAACGGCGGCGCGATCGCCGTCGGCCATCCCTACGGCGTCAGCGGCCAGCGGCTGACTGGCCATGCGCTGATCGAGGGCAAGCGCCGCGGCGCCAAGAAGGTTTGCGTCACCATGTGCATCGGTGGCGGCATGGGCGCGGCGGGCGTGTTCGAGGTGCTCTGAGCATGTCGGCCACGCTGCGCACGCCGGACGAGTGCTTTGTCGGCCTGCCCGACTGGCCTTATGCGGCCCACTATGCGCAGCCGCTGGGCACCGATGGACCGCGTTTGGCCTATCTCGACGAAGGCCCGCGCGATGCGCCGGCCACCATGTTGTGCCTGCATGGCAACCCGACCTGGAGTTACTTGTACCGCCACATGATCCCGGTGTTCCTGGGCGCCGGCCTGCGCGTGGTGGCACCTGACCTGATTGGCTTCGGCCGCTCGGACAAGCCGGCCGAAGAGTCTTGGCACGGCTTCGACAAGCACCGGCAGAGCCTGCTGAATTTGATCGAGGCGCTCGATCTGCGGCAAGTGATGCTGGTCTGTCAGGACTGGGGTGGCATCTTTGGTCTGACGCTGCCGATGACTGTTCCGGAGCGTTTTTCCCGCTTGCTGGTGATGAACACCACGCTGGCCACCGGCGAACTGACCGAAGGCTTCCGCCAGTGGCGGGCCTACAGCAACAGCCAGCCCGATCTGCCGGTGGGCAAGCTGCTGAAGCGCGGCAAGCGCGAGATGCGTGATGCCGAGGCCACCGGCTATGACGCGCCGTTTCCGGATGCGGGCTACAAGGCGGCGCTGCGGGTCTTTCCGAACCTGGTGCCGGACGGTGTCGACGCGCCGGGCGCGGCCACCAGCCGCGAGGCGCTGGCCTTCTGGCAGCAGCGCTGGGCCGGTGACAGCTTCATGGCGGTGGGCGAACAAGACCCGGTGCTCGCCGGCGCGCCGATGGCCGCGTTGCAGCAGGCGATACGTGGCTGCCCACCGGCCTTGTTCGTCGCCGAGGGTGGCCACTTCTTGCCCGAGTGGGGCGCACCTATCGCCCAGGCGGCGCTGGTCCGGTTCGGTTTGGCCGGCTGAGATTGTTGTGAAGACCTGAAGCCCTGGCCGGCGGTGCCTTGCCCCGGCGACTTCGCGAGACACCATGCGCACTACCCTCGATTTCCTGCTGGACGACTGGCTGGCTGTGGCCGGGCTGACCCAGCGGCCGCGTTTTGCTGATCATTCCTCGGAGACCTTCAGCCAGGTGCTGGAGACCTGCGAGAAGATCGCCCGCGACAAGTTCGCGCCGTTCAATCGGCTGGTCGACACCGAAGAGCCGCGTTTCGATGGCGAACGGGTGATCCTGCCGCAAGCGACGCAAGATGCCTGGGATGCCTATGCCGCGTCGGGCATGTTGTCAGCGGCGCAGGATGCCGACATCGGTGGGATGCAACTGCCCTACACGGTGGAGGCAGCGGCCAACGCGTTTTTTGCCAAGGCCTCGGTCAGCATCAACGCCAGCCTGCTCAGCGTGGGCAATGCCAACCTGTTGATGGCCCATGGCACGCCGCTGCAGCAGCAGGTATTTGCGCACAACGAGTTCTCGGGCCGCTTCTCCGGCACCATGTGCCTGTCCGAGCCGCAGGCCGGCTCCAGCCTGTCGGACGTGGCCACCAAGGCCGTACCGGACGGCGAGGGTGCCGAAGCCGATGCGCTGGGTCCGCGCTACCGCCTGAGCGGCCACAAGATGTGGATTTCGGCCGGCGAGCATGAGCTGACCGAGAACATCATCCACCTGGTGTTGGCCAAGATCCCCGGGCCGGACGGCAAGCCGGTGCCCGGCACCAAGGGCATCTCACTGTTCATCGTGCCCAAGCACCTGGTGGATGCGCAGGGCGCGCTGACCGGCGAGCGCAACGACGTGGTGCTGGCCGGACTCAACCACAAGTGCGGCTGGCGCGGCACCACCAATACGCTGCTGAACTTCGGCGAGGGCCGCTTCAAGCCCGGCGGCCGCGCTGGCGCGGTGGGCTACCGGGTGGGCCGGGCGGGTGACGGGCTGCGCTACATGTTCACGATGATGAACGAGGCCCGCATCGGTGTCGGCATGGCCGCCACCATGCTGGGCATGGCCGGCTACGAGGCCAGCCTGGCCTATGCGCGCCAGCGGCCGCAGGGCCGGCCAATGACCGAGGGTGGCAAGAATCCCGCCGCGCCTCAGGTGCCGATCCTGGCGCATGCCGATGTCAAGCGCATGCTGCTGGCGCAGAAGGCCTATGCCGAGGGTGCGCTGGCGCTCGAGTTGTATTGCGCCCGGCTGGTGGATGAGTTGCACACCGGCGAGGCGGCCGCGGCGCGCGAGGCGGCGCTGTTGCTGGAAGTGCTGACGCCGATCGCCAAGAGCTGGCCCAGCGAGTGGTGCCTGGAGGCCAACAGCCTGGCGATCCAGGTGCTGGGTGGTTACGGTTACACGCGTGATTTCCCGGTTGAGCAGTACTGGCGCGACAACCGGCTGAACATGATCCACGAGGGCACCCACGGCATCCAGGCGCTGGACTTGCTGGGCCGCAAGGTGGTGATGGACGGCGGCGCGGGTTTGACGCTGCTGGCCGCCACCATGCAGCGCACGATTGCCCGCGCGCGCCAGGCGCCCGGCCTGGCAGCGCATGGCGCGGCCCTGGCCATCGCGCTAGAGCAACTGGACGCCGCCACCCGATCAGCTTGGGCCACCGGCGTGCCCGAGGAGGCACTGGCCAATGCCACGCCCTACCTGCAGGGCTTCGGCCATGTGGTGCTGGCCTGGATCTGGCTGGAACTGGCGCTGGCCGCCAGCGCGGGACATCAGCCGCAAGACTTCGTGGCGGGCAAGTTGCAGGCCTGCCGCTACTTCTTTGCCTATGAGCTGCCCAAGGTGGCTGCCTGGCTGGCAGTGGTGGCGTCACGCACACCGATTTGCCGCGAAATGCAGGACGCCTGGTTTTGAGTGCATGCTTGGGGCATGACAAAAAGATCGGTCGAAGCTTGGGTCTGGGTGCTCATCTATGGCGGTATGTTGTTGGGCAGCCTGGGCTATTTTGTGTACCGCAGCGACGAACTCGTCGGCTGGACGCTGGGCATCGCTGGCGGTTCGGCTGCGCTGGCCGGTGTGCTGCTGATTCTTCTGCGCTCGCGCATGGGGCCGTAAACCCGCCCGCGCCGTTCATCCGGGCGGGCGCTCGATGCCTGCCATCGGTTCACTCTCTCCACCCCACCCACCATGTCCACTCCGGTTCAACAACTCTTTGATCTCTCAGGCCAGGTCGCACTGGTCACCGGCGGCTCACGCGGGCTGGGCCTGCAGATTGCCGAGGCGCTGGGCGAGGCCGGCGCAAAGGTGATGCTGACCTCGCGCAAGGGCGCCGATCTGGAAGCCGCCTGCGCCCATCTGGCCGAGCGCGGCATCGACGCGCGCTGGATCGCCGCCGACGCCGCCAACGCCGAGGATGCGCAGCGCGTGGTGGCCGAAACGCTGGAGCGCCTGGGGGCTATCGACATCCTCATCAACAACGCCGGTGCCGCCTGGGGTGCGCCGGCCGAGGACCATGCGCTGGCGGCCTGGGACAAGCTGATGACCCTCAACGTGCGCAGCCTTTTCGTCTTCGCCCAGGCCGTCGCCAGGCGCAGCATGATCCCGCGCCACCAGGGCCGCATCATCAACATCGCCTCGATCGCCGGCATCGGCGGCAACCCGCCCGGCATGGAGACCATTGCCTACAACACCAGCAAGGGCGCGGTGGTCAATTTCACCCGCGCGCTGGCGGCCGAGTGGGGCGAGCATGGCATCACCGTCAATGCCATCGCGCCGGGCTTTTTCCCTAGCAAGATGACGGCGCACACCCTGGCCACACTGGGCGCCGACAACATGGCGGCCAAGGCGCCGCTGCGCCGGCTGGGTGACGACGACGACCTGAAGGGCGCGGCGCTGCTGTTTGCCTCGGCCGCCGGCAAGCACATCACCGGCCAGATCCTGGTGGTCGACGGCGGCGTCAGCTGCGTCATCGGCCAATGAGCCTGTCCAGCGCAGCGCCGCGGCGCGGCAAACCCTCGCCGATGGCCTTCCCAGTGCGGGTGCCCTTTGTTGATTCGCTGGGCATCGAGTTGCATGCCTACAGTGAAGGCCATGCCGAACTCTGGGTCGATCTCGACGCCGCCCACCTCAACACCTGGGATGTGGCCCATGGCGGCGTGGTGATGACCATGCTGGACGTGGCGATGGCGCTGGCCGCGCGTGGCGGCAGCGACCATACCGGCGGCGTGGCGACGATCGAGATGAAGACCAGCTTTCTGCGTCCGGCCGAGCACCGGCTGCGTGCGCTGGGCAAGGTGTTGCACAAGACCGCTACGCTGTGCTTCTGCGAGGCTTCGCTGTTCGACGACCGGGGCCGGCTGTGCGCCAGCGCCACCGGCACCTTCAAGACTTTGCGCGGCCTGCCGGCGCGCGGCCGCGTGGCCACTCCGCAGTTCCCCAACGATGTCAACCCGGCCGAACCGGCCGTTCCCCTGAAAGGACAACCGTCATGAGCAACAAGATGAACCAACAGATCCACCTCGCATCGCGCCCCAGCGGTGAGCCCAGCGTGGCCAACTTCCGTTTTGTCGAGAGCCCGATCCCGGAACTCAACGACGGCGAGGTGCTGGTGCGCCACCACTACCTGACCCTCGATCCCTACATGCGCGGCCGCATGAACGACGGCAAGAGCTATGCCGCGCCGCAGCCGCTGGACGCGGTGATGGAAGGTGGCACCGTAGGCGAGGTGCTGTTCTCGCGCCACTCCGGCTTTGTGGTTGGCGACACCGTGATCAACCGCGGCGGCTGGCAGCAGTACGCGGTGGTCAAAGCCAGCCAGCCCGGTGCGCTGCAAAAGGTCGACACCACGCATGTGCCACT
The DNA here is from genome assembly GCA_038207685.1 of Burkholderiales bacterium. Classification (GTDB taxonomy): domain Bacteria; phylum Pseudomonadota; class Gammaproteobacteria; order Burkholderiales; family Burkholderiaceae_C; genus Pseudaquabacterium. The sequence goes on along the minus strand of JBBQZM010000007.1, from coordinate 18,186 downwards.
GTCGGCCTACCTGGGTGCCGTGGGCATGCCCGGCGTCACCGCCTGGTACGGCCTGATCAAGATCATCAACCCGCAGGCCGGCGAGACGGTGGTGGTCTCGGCCGCCAGCGGCGCGGTGGGCAGCATGGTGGGTCAACTGGCCAAGGCACGCGGCGCGCGCGCCGTGGGCATTGCCGGCGGCGCCGACAAGTGCGCCTACGTGGTCAATGAACTCGGCTTCGACGCCTGCGTCGACTACAAGGCGCATGCCGACACGAAATCGCTGTCGCAGGCCTTGAAGGAAGCCTGCCCGAGCGGCATTGACGGTTACTTCGAAAACGTCGGCGGCATGTGCCTGGACGCGGTGATGCTGCGTGCCAACGCCTTCAGCCGCATCGCCATGTGCGGCATGATCAGCGGCTACAACGGTGCATCGATCCCGATGTCGGCGCCGCAGCTGATCCTGGTCAACCGCATGAAGGTGCAGGGCTTCATCGTCAGCGAGCACATGGCGTGCTGGCCCGAGGCGCTGAAGGAACTGGGCGCCGGCGTGGGCAGCGGCAAGCTGAAGTACCGCGAGAGCGTGGCCCAGGGCTTGTCGGCGGCGCCCGAGGCTTTCATCGGCCTGCTCAAGGGCCGCAACTTCGGCAAGCAGCTGGTCAAGCTGGTCTGATTTCTGCGCGCCTGCGATGAGCACCCTGGCCTGGACCTGGCAGCGCTTTGCGGAGCTGGGCGTCGACAGCCTGTACGAGCTGTTGGCGCTGCGGGCCCGGGTGTTCATCCTCGAGCAAGGGCCTTACCTCGACCCCGATGGCCTGGACCAGCACAGCTGGCACCTGCTCGGCCGCGATGGCAGCGGTGAGCTGGTGGCCTACCTGAGGCTGGTTGATCCGGGTCTCAAGTACGACGAGCCATCGATCGGCCGCGTGCTGCTGGTGCCGCGCCTGCGCGGCAGCGGCCTGGCCGGGCAGCTGATGATCGAGGGCCTGGCCCGCACGGCACGGGCCTGGCCGGGGCGGGCCAACCGCATCAGCGCCCAGGCCCATCTGCAAGGCTTTTACAGCCGCCTGGGCTACCGGCCCGAGGGCGACATCTACCTCGAAGACGACATACCCCATGTGCAGATGTGCCGGCCCGCCTGAGCGGATCGGCTCATCCCTGACAACTTCACGCAGCCGTCGCCGATGTGCGGCGCCTTCCCGCCGCAGGCCGGGCTGGACGACATGACCAGCGCGGTTTGCACCCCTCCTCATTGACCTCCCGGAGCCGAACTTGAGCGAACTGCTGTTGCACCACTACCCGATGTCGCCGTTTGCCGAGAAAGTGCGGCTGATCATGGGCACCAAGCGGCTGGCCTGGCGCTCGGTGTTGATCCCGCCGGTGATGCCCAAGCCGGATGTGGTGGCGCTGACCGGCGGTTACCGCAAGACCCCGGTGCTGCAGATCGGCGCCGACATCTATTGCGACACCGCACTGATCGCCCGCGTGCTGGAAGCCCGGGAGCCGACACCGACGCTGTACCCATCCGCCGCGCCGCTGGCCGTGCCGCTGGCGCAATGGGCGGACAGCGCACTGTTCCAGGTGGCCGTGGTCTGGGCGATGCAGCCCACCGGCTTGCCGGCCATCATGACCGGTGTGCCACCAGAGACGCTGCAGCGTTTTGCCGCTGACCGAGCCGCGATGCGCGGCGGCGTCACGCGCCCTACGCTGGCCGACGGCACGGCGCAGCTGCGCGGCCACCTGGCGGCGATCGCCGCCCAGCTGTCGCAAGGCGGCCCCTGGCTGTTTGGCGCGGCGCCCTGCATCGCCGATTTTTCGGTGGGCCACTGCTTGTGGTTCATCCGCCGCGCCGAACCGGTGGCGGCCTTGCTGGATGACTTCCGGGCGATCGGCCCCTGGCTGGACCGCTTGTTCGCCATCGGCCACCACCAGAGCGCGTTGATGAGCAGCAGCGACGCGCTGGCCCTGGCCGCTGCGGCTGGTGGCCGTGCGACCACCGCGGTCGAGCCCGGGCTGGGCTTCGAGGCCGGCCAGGCCGTCACCGTGGCGGCTACCGACTACGGCAGCGACCCGGTGGCCGGCACCCTGGTGGGGCTGTCGACTTCCGAGGTGGTGATCCGCCGACACGATGACCGCGCCGGCACAGTGCAGGTGCATTTCCCCCGTTTTGGCTTCCAGATCAAGAAAGAGACCCGCGCGTGAAGGATTTCAAAGGTCGTACCGCGGTGCTGACCGGTGCCGCATCAGGCTTGGGCCTCGAATGCGCCCGCCTGGCCGCCCGGCGTGGCATGCATGTAGTGATGGTCGATGTGCAGGCCGATGCATTGGCCGCCGCAGCCGCCGAGATCGGCGCACTGGCTGCCCCCCAGGGCGGCCGCGTACTGGCGCGCCAGGTCGACGTGGGTATCGCTGCGCTTGTGCGCCTAGGCTGAGCCCCATTTCGGGGTCAACGCGGGCTCGTCCCAAAGCCCGACAGGCTCCTGGTGTTCAACAACGCCGGTGTGGGCAGTGGCGGCCTGGTCTGGGAGAACACCGTCAAGGACTGGGAATGGGTGCTGGGCGTCAATGTCTGGGGCGTGGTGCACGGGGTACGGCTGTTCACGCCGATGATGCTGGCCGCTGCCGCCGCCGATCCTTCCTTCGAGGGCCACATCGTCAACACCGCGTCGATGGCCGGCCTGGTGAACCCGCCCAACATGGGCGCCTACAACGTCAGCAAGCATGCCGTGGTGTCGCTCAGCGAAACCCTGCACCAGGACCTGACCCTGGTCAGCGACCAGGTGTTTGCCCATGTGCTCTGCCCGTTCTTTGTGCCTACCGGTATCAACACCAGCCACCGCAACCGCCCGGCTGCGCTGAGCGACGCCGATGCCCAGCCCAGCCGCAGCCAGTTGATCGGCAAGGCGATGAGCGAAAAGGCCGTGGGCAGCGGCAAGGTCAGCGCCGCCGATGTAGCCGCCAAGGTGTTTGCGGCACTCGACGACCGACAGTTCTACATCTACAGCCACCCGCGCGCTTTGGGCTCGGTGCAACTGCGGCTGGAAGACGTGGTGCAGGGCCGCAACCCCAGCGATCCGTTCAAGGACAAGCCCGAGGTGGGTGCTCAGTTGCACGCTGCGTTGCGTGGTGGCTGATCAGGTGCTGGAGACGCGCAACTGACCGGTGCTGGCGGGCCGGCATGTCGGCGATGCTCGGCTATTCTTCTCGCCCATGATCAAGCACTGGTTCCGCCGCGCCGATAGCGCTCGCCTGCGGGTGTTGATGGTCTGCACCGCCAACATCTGCCGCTCGCCGATGGCCGAGGCGGTGCTGCGCAGCAAGCTGCAGCGCGGTGGGCTGGCCGCTGAGGTGGCCGTGGATTCGGCTGGCACCCACGGGTTTCGGAAGGGCACACGGCCCGACCCACGGGCGGTCGCCCGGGCGGCGCTGCGGGGTTATGTGCTGGGCGGCATCAAATCGCGCCCGCTCGAGCCAGAAGACTTCAGCCGCTTCGACCTGCTGCTGGCGATGGACCGCGGCAACCTGGCCGCGCTGCAGGAGCAATGTCCGCCGGCCGAACACCAGCGACTGCAACTGCTGCTGCCCTTTGCCGCCGGCGCGACCCAGGACGAGGTGCCCGACCCCTATTTTGGTAGCGTCGCCGGCTTCGATCTGGCGCTGGACCTGATCGAGCCCGCCTGCGACGGGCTGCTGACTGAACTGCAACGCCGCCTGGCCGCCACCCTATGAGCCGCACTGGCTCAATGCCGAGCAAAATAGTCGGACTCTGTTATACTTGACTACAGTAGTCGGGTACCTGCCGAACTCGGGTTTCACCTTAGAGATTGACAGGGCCCCGCGATCTTGAACGTCACTGGAGAGGCTGCATGCGATTGACCACCAAAGGCCGATTTGCCGTTACCGCAATGATCGATCTGGCGCTGCGCTCGAACAACGGGCCTGTGGCGCTGGCCGCGATCAGCCAGCGTCAGCAAATCTCGCTGTCCTACCTGGAGCAGCTGTTCGGCAAGCTGCGCCGCCATGAACTGGTGGAGAGCACCCGTGGACCTGGCGGCGGCTATTCACTGGGTCGCAAGAGCGGCGAGATCACCGTGGCCGACATCATTGTCGCGGTGGACGAGCCGATCGACGCCACCGGCTGCGCCGGCAAGGAAAATTGCATGGGCGACGATGCCGGCCGCTGTATGACGCACGACCTGTGGACCAGCCTGAACCAGAAGATGATCGAGTACCTCGATTCGATCTCCTTGAAGAAGCTGGTGGATGACCAACTGGCCAAGGGCGTGTCGATCGAGGAGGCGCCGATCAAGCGCGCCATCTCCAGTGTGCCGGTGGTCAAGCCGATCAAGATCACCGCGCCGAATTCGGTCTTTGCGCTCGGCACCGCGATGAGCAAGTGAGCCGCAGACCGCCAGAACAACCCAAACTCGCATCCGCACCATGACCCCGCACTTTCCCATCTACCTCGATTACGGCGCCACCACGCCGGTGGACCCGCGCGTCGTCGACGCCATGATTCCCTGGCTGCGCGAGCATTTCGGCAACCCGGCCTCACGCAGCCATGCCTGGGGCTGGGAGGCTGAAGCGATCGTCGAGAAATCGCGCGAGCAAGTGGCTGCGCTGATCAACGCCGATCCACGCGAGATCGTCTGGACCAGCGGCGCCACCGAGAGCATCAACCTGGCGATCAAGGGTGCGGCGCAGTTCTACAAGAGCCGCGGCAAGCACATCGTCACTGTCAAGACCGAGCACAAGGCGGTGTTGGACACGGTGCGTGAGCTGGAGCGCCAGGGCTTCGAGGCCACCTACCTCGACGTGCAGGACAACGGCCTGCTCGACCTCGACAAGTTCAAGGATTCGCTGCGCCCCGACACGGTGCTGGTGTCGGTGATGCTGGTCAACAACGAGATTGGCGTGATCCAGGACATACCGGCCATCGGCGCGATCTGCCGCGAGCGCGGCATCGTGTTCCACGTCGACGCGGCCCAGGCCACCGGCAAGGTGGTGATCGACATGGCCACACTGCCGGTCGACCTGATGAGCCTGGCCTCGCACAAGACCTACGGGCCCAAGGGCATCGGTGCCCTGTATGTGCGGCGCAAGCCGCGGGTGCGGCTGGAAGCGCAGATGCACGGCGGCGGGCACGAGCGCGGCATGCGCTCGGGCACGCTGCCCACCCACCAGTGCGTGGGCATGGGCACGGCTTTCGACATCGCGCGCCAGGAAATGGGCGCCGAGCAGGAGCGCATCCGCATGCTGCACCACAAACTGGTGAGCGGCCTGAGCGACATCGAGCAGGTGTTCATCAACGGCGACATGACACAACGTGTGCCGCACAACCTGAACATCTCGTTCAACTATGTCGAGGGTGAGTCGCTGATCATGGGCGTCAAGGGTCTGGCGGTGTCGTCGGGCTCGGCCTGCACCTCGGCCAGCCTGGAGCCCAGCTATGTGCTGCGCGCTCTGGGCCGCAGCGACGAACTCGCGCACAGCAGCCTGCGCATGACCATCGGCCGTTTCACCACCGAAGCCGAGATCGACTACGCCGTCGAGACGCTCAAGGACCGGGTGGCCAAGCTGCGCGAACTGTCGCCGCTGTGGGACATGTACCGCGACGGCATCGACATCAGCGCGATCCAATGGGCCGCGCATTGACCCACCCCCGAAGCGCCTGCGGCGCTCCCCCTCAAGGGGGCGCCGCCGATGGACCGGCAGAGCCGGATCCATGGCGGCCACTTGATAGTCGAGTGCGGCCCAGATCGGTTTGAACTTTAGGAGATTGATATGGCATACAGCGACAAGGTCATCGACCACTATGAAAACCCCCGCAACGTCGGCGCCTTTGACAAGGGCGACGAGGATGTCGGCACCGGCATGGTCGGTGCGCCCGCCTGCGGCGACGTGATGAAGCTGCAGATCAAGGTCAACCCGGCCACCGGGCTGATCGAAGACGCGCGCTTCAAGACCTACGGTTGCGGCTCGGCAATCGCCAGCAGCTCGCTGGTGACCGAATGGGTCAAGGGCAAGACGCTGGACCAGGCGCTGGAGATCAAGAACACCAACATCGCCGAGGAACTGGCGCTGCCGCCAGTGAAGATCCACTGCTCGATCCTGGCCGAAGACGCGATCAAGGCGGCGGTCAGCGACTACAAGTCCAGGCACGGCGAAGCCGCCGAGGCGCAAGCCCAGCCGCAAGCTCAGGCGTCCTGAGACCATGGCCGTCACCCTGTCGGAAGCCGCGGCGCGGCATGTCACGCGCTACATCAGCAAGCGCGGCAAGGGCGTCGGCGTTCGCCTGGGCGTCAAGACCACCGGTTGTTCGGGCCTGGCCTACAAGCTGGAGTACGCCGACGAGGTGGCGCCCGAAGACATGATCTTCGAAGCCCATGGCATCAAGGTGCTGATCGATCCCAAGAGCCTGCCCTACCTGGACGGCACCGAACTCGACTTCGTGCGTGAAGGCCTCAATGAGGGCTTCAAGTTCCACAACCCGCGCGAGAAAGACCGTTGCGGTTGCGGAGAGTCGTTCCGCGTGTGAGGGCAGGGCGACCGCCGGATCGGCCGGGCCCGGCGTCTGGCGAAGCACAAGGCGCGGTGACTGGCTACCCGCGCTTTTGTCTTCTGGGCGCGCCCCATCCCGCAGGCCGATCCCGCCAAGCCGCGCCAAGCCGTGAAACCCGCTGACTTCTCGATTTCTCGCGAACCGCCCGGCCAGCCCGAGGTGCGTGCGCTGCTGGCCGAGCTGGACGCCTACCTGGCCAGCCTGTACGCGCCCGAGCACAACCACATCCTGGACGAAGCCGCGCTGGCGGCCGATGACGTGGTTTTCCTGGTCGCGCGGCAAACCGGCCAGGTGGTGGGCTGCGGTGCAGCACGCCGCCTGCCGGCCGAAGCCGAGACCGGTGACCAAGCCTATGGCGAGATCAAGCGCATGCTGGTGTTGCCGGCGTCGCGGGGCCAGCGCATAGGCGAGCTGATCCTGCTGCAACTCGAGGCCGCGCTGCGCGCCCAAGGCCTGCCGCAGGCGCTGCTGGAGACCGGGCGCGACCAGACCGCTGCCGTGCGGCTGTACCAGCGCTGCGGCTACCAGGCCTGCGGCCCTTTCGGCGGCTACCCCGACAACGGGCTGTCGGCTTTCTACCGCAAGCCGCTGTGAGCACCCGATGAACAACCCGACGATGACCCTCGGCGACGACGATTTCACGCTGTTCGACCTGCCGCAGCGCCATGCGCTGGACCGCACCGAGCTTGACGCCCGTTGGCGTGCCCTGCAGTCCAAGGTGCATCCCGACCGTTTTGCCAGCGAAGGCGCCGCCTCGCAGCGCCTGGCCATGCAGTGGGCGGTGCGCGTCAACCAGGCCTACCAGCGGCTGAAAGACCCGCTCAAGCGCGGTGCCTACCTGTGCGAGCTGCGCGGTGTGCCCATCGAGGCCGAGAACAACACCGCGATGCCGAGCGCCTTCCTGATGCAGCAGATGGCCTGGCGCGAGGCGCTGGACGAGGCTGCCGATGCCGACGCGGTGCAGCAGCTTGACGACGAGGTTGACGTCGAGGAGCGCGCCTTGCTGGCCACGCTGGGCCACACGCTCGACCAACAGAACGATGCCCAGGCCGCTGCGCAGCAGGTGCGAGCGCTGATGTTCGTCGCCCGTTTCCGTGACGATATCCATCGCCGCCTCGAGGCGTTGGACCGCTGAGCCAGAATCCACTGTTGCGCTTTCTCCCTTGACTTCACGCTGAACTGATTCTTCCCATGGCCTTGCTGCAGATTTCCGAACCCGGCCAGGCGCCCGATCCGCACCAGCGCCGCATCGCGGTCGGCATCGACCTCGGCACCACCCATTCGCTGGTAGCCTCGGTGCGCCATGGCGTGGCCGAGTGCCTGCCCGATGCCCAGGGCCGCAACATCCTGCCTTCGGTGGTGCGCTACCTGGAAGGCGGCGGCCGCCAGATCGGCTTCGAGGCCCGCGATGCCCAGGCCCAGGATCCGGAGAACACGCTGGCCAGCGTCAAGCGCTTCATGGGCCGGCGGCTGGCTGACCTGCGAGGCCATGAGCGCCTGCCCTACCGCTTTGTCGACCAGCCCGGCATGGTCGGCTTGGACACCCGCCAGGGTCTGAAGACACCGGTGGAGGTGTCGGCCGAGATCCTGGCCACGCTGCGCTACCGCGCCGAAGACAGCTTCAACGACGATGTGTTCGGCGCCGTGATCACCGTGCCTGCGTACTTCGACGATGCCCAGCGCCAGGCCACCAAGGACGCTGCCCAGCTCGCCGGGCTCAACGTGTTGCGGCTGATCAACGAGCCCACCGCCGCGGCCGTGGCCTACGGCCTGGACAATGGCAGCGAAGGCCTCTATGCCGTCTACGACCTGGGCGGCGGCACTTTTGACATCAGCCTGCTGCACCTGCAGCGCGGCGTGTTCGAGGTGGTCGCCACCGGCGGTGACGCCGCGCTGGGCGGAGACGATTTTGACCAGGCGCTGGCCGACTGGGCCTTGGCACAAAGCCATCGTCAAGCTGTCAGCGCGCAGGACAAGCGTGTGCTGCTGATCGCAGCCCGGGCCGCCAAGGAGGCGCTGACCGATAACGACGAAGCCCGCCTGCAGTGCACGCTGGACGGCCAGCCGCTGGACCTGGCGGTGAGCCGCGCGCAGTTTGACGCCATCACCCGGCCGCTGGTCGAGCGCACTTTGTCGGCGGTGCGCAAGGTGCTGCGTGATGCCCGCCTCAAGCGCGACGCGGTGGTCGGCGTGGTAATGGTGGGCGGCGCCACCCGCATGCCGGCGGTGCAGACGGCGGTGGGTGAGCTGTTTGGCAAGCCGCCGCTGACCAACCTGAATCCCGACGAGGTGGTGGCGGTGGGTGCGGCGATACAGGCCAATGCGCTTGCCGGCAATGGCCGCGACGGCGATCTGCTACTGCTCGACGTGATCCCGCTGTCGCTGGGCCTGGAGACCATGGGTGGCCTGGTCGAGCGGGTAATTGAGCGCAACACCACGATTCCGGTGGCCAAGGCGCAGGACTTCACCACCTTCAAGGACGGCCAGACCGCGATGGCCATCCATGTGCTGCAGGGCGAGCGTGAGCTGGTGGCCGACAACCGCAGCCTGGCCCGCTTTGAGCTGCGTGGTTTTCCGCCGATGGTGGCCGGTGCGGCGCGCATCCGCGTCAGCTTCCAGGTTGATGCCGACGGGCTGCTCAGCGTCTCGGCGCGTGAACTGGGCTCGGGCGTGGAAGCCTCGGTGGTGGTCAAGCCGAGTTATGGCCTGGCCGACGAGCAGATCGCCGACATGCTCAAGGACGGCTTTGCCAGCGCCGAGGCCGACATGGCCGCGCGATCGCTGCGCGAAGCCCGCGTCGAGGCCGAACGCATGACCCTGGCCACCCATGCCGCGCTGGCTGCCGACGGCGAACTGCTGGACGAGGCCGAGCGTGTGGCGATCGCCGCCTTGTTGGTTGAACTGGCCCGCATCGCCGCCGGCGACGACCATGCGGCGATTGATACCGCCGTCGAGCGCCTGGCCGAAGGCACCGAAGGTTTTGCCGCCGCGCGCATGAACCGCGGCATCCAGGCCGCACTGACCGGCCGCAAACTCAACGACATCTGATCGCTCGAAGACCCACCATGCCTGTCATCAAGATCCTGCCCCATGCTGAACTTTGCCCGCAGGGCCTGGAGATCAAGGCGCCGCGCGGCACCTCGGTCTGCGAGGCCCTGCTCGACAACCACATCGAGATCGAGCATGCCTGCGACATGAGCTGCGCCTGCACCACTTGCCATGTCATCGTGCGCGAGGGCTTGCGCTCGCTCAACGAGATGGAGGAGGGCGAGGAAGACCTGCTCGACCGCGCCTGGGGCCTGGAGCCCAATTCGCGGCTCAGCTGCCAGGCCATCCTGGCCGATGCCGACCTGGTGATCGAGATCCCCAAGTACACCATCAACCACGCCCGCGAGAACCACTGATCGCGGCCGCCGCGCCAGTGCTCACTCCTGCCGCGGGAAGACCAGGATCATCGTCGGCGGTATGCGGCCGTCGGTGTCGCGCGGCAATTGGCCGGTGCGGTCGATGGCACGCAGCACGGTCTCGTCCCAGGCGGAATTGCCGCTGGGCTTGACGATGCGCCGGCCGACGATGTTGCCGTCGGGCGCGCTGCGCACCTCAACCTCGGCAACCGGGTTGCCGCTGACCTCGGACAACAACACGATGTTGGGCTTGATGCGGGCCTTGATGCGGCCGGCATAAGCCGCCGACGGGGCGCTGTCGCGCGCTGCGGTGCCGGTGGCTTGTGGCGCGCCGGTAGCGCCGGCCTGGCCCATCATGCGCTTGAGGTTCTCTTCGCGTTGTTTGGCCACGCGCGCCTCCTGCAGCTTGGCCTCGCGTTCGGCCTCGGCGGCGGCCTTGGCCGCTTCACGCTTGGCTTCAAGCGCTTGCTGGCGTTTGAGTTCACGGGCCTTTTCAGCCTTCTCGGCCAGTTCGGCCTTCAGCTTCTCGGCGCGCGCTTGTTCCTCGCGTGCCAGCTGTTCCTGCTTGAGCTTGGCCGACTTCTGTTCGGCCAGGCGCTGCTGTGCCAAATGCTGCTTCTGCTTCGCTGCCTCAGCCTCCTGTGCACGCTTGCGATCGGCAGCGGCCTTCTCGAGCGCAATCTCGGCGTCGCGCTGGGCGGCCGGGGGGGGTGGTGGTGGCGCGGGGCGGGGTGCGGGTGCGGGTGTTGGGGCGGGCGTCGGTACAGGCGCCGGGGCGGGCGCAGGGGGTGGCGGGGGCGGCGCGGTGGGCGCCGGCGCGGCCTGCTGCGGCACCATGCTCCAGAGCTCGGCACTCATCACGCTGTTGGGCACCGGCAGCCGCCAGTTGAGGCCCAGCGCCAGCGCGCCGATCAGGCCGGCATGGGCCAGCAGGGCCAGCGCCGCGCCCAGGCCCAGCCGGCTGTCGTGGCGCGGCAGCAGATTCGGCCCGGGGAGCGAAGCGTCAGCCATGGTGGGCGTCTTCAGCCGCCTTGTTTGACTGACAGGCCCACACGCTGGATGCCGGCCCTCTGCAGGATGTCCATCGCCCGCACCACCTGCTCGTATTTCACCGCCTTATCGGCCGAGATCACCACCGGCACCTGGGCATTGCCGGCCTGCAGTGCCTGGACTTCGCTGCCCAGCAACTTGAAGGAGCTTGTCTTGGCCTCGCCGCCGTCGACACGCAGCCGCAGCCGTTCATCGCTGCCGATGATCACCTCCACCACCTTGTTCGGGCGCTGCGCGGCCTTGCCGACGCTGGGCAGATCGACGATGCCGGTGGTGATCAGCGGCGCGCTGACCATGAAGATGATCAGCAGCACCAGCATCACGTCGATGAAGGGCACCATGTTCATTTCGGCCATGGCGCGGCGGCCGCGACGGCCGCTGCTGCGGGATGCGATGGCGGGCATGGTGATCTACCGCGCCGCCGCAGTCGCCGCCGCAGGCTGGCTGGCGTTGCGCTGCAGGATGTTGGAGAACTCCTCGATGAAGCTCTCGAGCTGGATTGCGATGCGATCGATGTCGCGTGCAAAGCGGTTGTAGGCCACCACCGCCGGAATCGCCGCGAACAGGCCGATCGCGGTGGCCACCAGCGCCTCGGCGATGCCCGGCGCCACCGTGGCCAGCGACACCTGCTGCACATTGGCCAGGCCGACAAAGGCGTGCATGATGCCCCAGACCGTGCCGAACAAGCCCACATAGGGGCTGACCGAGCCGACGCTGGCCAGGAAGCCGACATTGCCCTCGATCAGGTCAAGCTCACGCTGCAGGCTGGCGCGCATGGCGCGGCGTGCGCCGTCGAGCTGGATGTTCGACTCCTGGCGGCGCTCGCGCAGCTTCAGGAACTCGCGCATGCCGCTGGCAAAGATACGTTCCATCGGCGAGTTGTCGGTCTTGCCGGCGGCGCCGCTGTACAAGTCGTTGAGGTTCTTGCCTGACCAGAAGTCGCGCTCGAACTCATCGTTGCCGCGGCGCAGGGCACGCAGGCTGAACAGCTTGGAGAAGATCACGGTCCAGCTGGCCAGCGAGGTGCACAGCAGGCCCACCATCACCAACTGCACCACCAGGCTGGCGTGCAGCATCAGGGTAATGATCGAGAAGTCCTGGTTCATGATTGCATGATTGGGTTGAGTTCGGATGGAAAGCGGCGGGGTCGGAAGCTGGCGGCGTCAACGCAGCCGATGCGGATCTGGCCTTCGCACAGCAGCGTCGGCCCGGATGCTTCACCCTCCTGGGTGACGGGCAATCGCCAGGCCTGCTGCTGCAGGCGCATCGTGGCGCGGCCGACTTCCAGCGGCGAGACGGTAACGCGCAACAGGTCATCCAGCCGCGCCGGCGCCAGGTAGCGCAGCGTGGTCTCGCTGACGATGAAGATCGCGCCGGTCAACTCGCGCAGTGCCTGTTGGCCGATGCCCTGCTGGCGCAGCCATTCGGTGCGGGCGCGCTCGAAGAACTTCAGGTAATTGGCATAAAACACCACACCGCCGGCGTCGGTGTCTTCCCAGTACACCCGCAGCGTGTGGCTCCAGTCGGCCGCGGCGTTCACGCCAGCACACGCTGCAGGCGGTGCAGCGCTTCCTCAAGCTGTTCGCGTCTGCTGGCAAACGACAGCCGCAGCCAGCGCTGTGGCTCGTGGCGGCCGAAGTCGCGCCCGGGTGTCAGCGCCACCTTGGCGCTGTGCATCAGCTCAAAGGCGAAATCCCAGCTGTCGGCGTGGTGTGCGCTGCAGTCGGCATAGGCGTAGAAGGCGCCGTCGGGCATCACCGGCACCGCCAAGCCCAATTGCCGCAAGGCAGGCACAACAAGGTCACGCCTGGCCTTGAACTCGGCGCGGCGGCGCTCGTACTCGGCGATCGACTCGGGCTGGAAGCAGGCCAGCGCCGCATGCTGGGCGATGGTGGAGGCGCAGATGAACAGGTTCTGCGCCAGCCGCTCGACCGCCGGCACCAACGCGTCGGGCAGCACCAGCCAGCCCAGCCGCCAGCCGGTCATGCTGAAGTACTTGGAGAAGCTGTTCACCGAAACGATGTGCGCGCCCAGTTGCAGCGCGCTGTGGCCGTAGGTCTCGTCGTAGCTCAGGCCGAGGTAGATCTCGTCGACGATGCTCACGCCGCCGTGGCCCTGCACCACCTGGTCGATGCGGCGCATCTCGTCGGGATGGATCGAGGTGCCGGTGGGGTTGGACGGTGAGGCCAGCAGCACGCCGCGGGTGGCCGGGCCCCAGGCCCGGGCCACCGCCTGGGCGTCAGGCTGGAAGCGCTGCGCCGGCCCGGTGGGCAACAGCCGCGCCACGGCGTCGGCCGCGGCAACAAAGTGGCGGTTGCAGGGGTAGCTGGGGTCGGGCATCAGCACCTCGTCGCCGGCCTCGAACAAGGCCAGACAAGCGAGTTGCAGCGCGGCCGACGCGCCGGCGGTGACCATGATGCGGCGCGCCGGGATCACCAGGCCGAAGCGCTGCAGATACCAGGCCGAGATCGCCTCGCGCAGCGCCGGCAGGCCCATCGCTTCGGTGTACTGGCTGCGGCCGGCGCGGATGGCGCGTTCGGCGGCCTCTTGCACCAGCGGTGGCGCGGTGAAGTCGGGCTCGCCAATGTTCAGGAAGATCATGCGCTCGCCGCCCTGGGCCGGGTCGCAGGCCGGGCTGGCGGCGATCTGCTGCGCCGCCTTGGCGCACTCCATCACGTAGAAAGGCTCGATGTGATCGAGCCGGCGCGCCAGTTTCATTCCGCCCTGCGCGCGGCCTGCCGCGCCTTGACCTCGACCGCGCGCAGATCGCCGGCGGCCTTGTCGAGAACGCCGTTGACATACTTGTGGCCGTCGGTGCCGCCAAAGGCTTTGGCCAGTTCCACCGCCTCATTGATGACCACGCGGTAGGGGATATCCAGGCAGTGCGTCAGCTCGTAGGTGCCGATCATCAACACGCCATGCTCGACAGGCGACAAGTCGCTGGTCTTGCGGTCGACATGGCGGGCCAGTACGGCGTCGATCAATGCGGCCTCGGCGATGCTGCCGTGCAGCAGTGCGTCGAAGTGCAAGCGGTCGCAGCGCTCGAAGCTTTCTTCCTCGGCCAGGTGGGCCTCGATCTCGGCACCGTCGGCGCCGCTGAGCAGCCACTGGTAAAGGCCTTGCAGCGCCAGTTCACGGGCGCGGCGGCGGGTGGACTTGGCCTGTGGTTTGCGCGCCGGCTTGGCGGGTGTGGCACCGTGGTCCGGGGATTCGGGGCGCTCGTTCATATCAGCGATCCCAGCAGCTTGGCCATTTCGACCGCCACGCGGGCGGCGTCGCGGCCCTTGTCTTCGGCGCGGGCCTGGGCCTGCTCGAGGTTCTCGACGGTGAGGATGGCATTGGCCACCGGCAGACCGGTATCCAGCGACACTCGGGTGACGCCGGCGCCGCTTTCGTTGGCCACCAATTCGAAGTGGTAGGTCTCGCCGCGGATGATGCAGCCCAACGCGATCAGCGCGTCGTAGTCGTCGGTCTCGGCCAGCGCCTGCAGTGCCAAGGGCACTTCCAGCGCGCCCGGCACGGTGACCAGGCGGATGTTGTCGGGGTCCACGCCCAGTGCGGCCAGTTCGGCCTGGCAGGCCTGGGCCAGTTGGCCGGTGATGTCGGCGTTGAAGCGGGCCTGCACGATGGCGATGGACAGCGCGCTGCCGTCCATGTCGAGGGCCGTGCCTTGGTCAGCGTTTTGCATGCATTCTTTCGGGGGAAGCGAGGCCGGCAGAGGTCAGCGGTCGGATGCCTGGAAGCTGGTGACTTCCAGGTTGTAGCCCACCATGCTGGGCATGCGGCGCGGCTTGCCCAGCAGCTTCATGCGGGTGACGCCCAGGTCACGCAGGATCTGCGCACCGACGCCGTAGGTGCGCAAGTCCATCTGCATACCGCGCGGCGCGCGCTGGGCTTGCTGCGGCAGCACCTGCGGCAGCAGCGTCTGCACGTCATGGCCGCAGTTCAGCAGTACCGCCACACCCGCCGGCGAGGCCTGGATCGCCGCCAACGCCTTGGGCAGGGCCCAGGTGTGTGCGCTACCGCCGACATCAAGCAGGTCCATCGCGGTGAAGGGCTCGTGCACCCGCACCATCACTTCCTCGCCGGGGTTCCACCGGCCATGG
The DNA here is from genome assembly GCA_038207685.1 of Burkholderiales bacterium. Classification (GTDB taxonomy): domain Bacteria; phylum Pseudomonadota; class Gammaproteobacteria; order Burkholderiales; family Burkholderiaceae_C; genus Pseudaquabacterium. The sequence continues at coordinate 3,085 of JBBQZM010000007.1, read as the reverse complement.
CGCAGCGCCAGGTGCAAGCCGCCAGAATGGTCGCGGAAGGCAATGCAATGGAAAGTGCCTTGTGAGGTCACCAGTTCCCGTTCGCCCAGGCGCTCGATCAGCGTCTCGTTGTGCGAGCGGTGGGCGATCAGGTCGGCGATGGTGCCGATCTTCAGGCCATGCTGCTGGGCGAAGACCTGCAGTTCGGGCAGCCGGGCCATCGTGCCGTCGTCGTTCATGATCTCGCAGATCACCGCCGCCGGTGTGCAGCCGGCCATGCCCGCGAGGTCGCAGCCGGCTTCGGTATGGCCGGCGCGCATCAGCACGCCGCCGTCTTGCGCCTGCAGCGGGAAGATGTGGCCGGGCTGCACCAGGTCGGCGGGCACGGCGTCACGGGCCACCGCGGCGACCACGGTGCGCGCCCGGTCGGCGGCGCTGATGCCGGTGCTCACGCCCTCGGCGGCCTCGATCGACACGGTGAAGGCCGTGCCATGCGCGGCGCCGTTGCGCGCGGCCATCGGCGGCAGCTGCAGTCTTTCGCAGCGCTCACGGGTCAGCGTCAGGCAGATCAGGCCACGACCATGCTTGGCCATGAAGTTGATGGTTTCGGGCGAAACGTGGTCGGCGGCGAGCACCAGATCACCTTCATTCTCACGGTCTTCTTCATCGACCAGGATGACCATGCGGCCGGCGGCCAGCTCGGCGACGAGCTCGGGTACAGGGGAAAGTGCCATCCAAGGATTGTAGGCGGGCAGGGCCCGCGCCGCGGCCGGCGGCGGGCTCAGTACGCTGCGACGGAGGCGGGCTCGGCCCAGCCCCAATGGCCGTCGCGCAGCAACTGGTGCGGGCCGAAACCGGCCTTGTAGCCCATCTTGTCGCTCTCGGCGATCCAGTAGCCGAGATAGAGGTGGGGCAGCTTGAGCATGCGGGTCTGCTCGATCTGCCACATCACGCCGTAGGTGCCCAGGCTGCCCTTGAAATCGGGGTCGTAGAAGGTGTAGACCGCCGACAGGCCGTCGTTGAGCACGTCGACGATGGCCACCATGCGCAGCGTGCCACTGTCGTCGGGGTCGGCTGTGGGATCGCGGAACTCGACCAGCCTTGAGTTGACCCTGCTCTGCAGCAGGAACTGGGTGTACTGGTCGATGCTGTCGTGGTCCATGCCGCCGCCGGCATGGCGGCCCGACTGGTAGCGCAGGTAGAGCTGGTAGTGCTCGGGCACGAAGCCCAGGCGCAGCACCCGGGTACGCAGACAGCCGTGGGCCTTGAAGGCGCGGCGCTGGCTGCGCGTGGGCGCAAAGCTGGCCACCGGCAGACGCAGTGGCAAGCAGGCGCGGCAGTTGTCGCAATAGGGCCGGTAGGTGAACATGCCGCTGCGCCGGAAGCCGTTGGCCACCAGGCCGGAGTAGGCGTCGGCATGGATCAGGTGGCTGGGCGTGGCCACCTGCGAGCGCGCCATCCGGTCAGGCAGGTAGCTGCACGGGTAGGGTGCCGTTGCATAAAACTGCAACGACGACAGCGGAAGCTCCTTGGGATGGGTCACGCGGATTCGGGCAGGGCGGGTGGGGCGGCGGGCCGGTCGGCGGTGGGCGGGCTAGGCGTGGGCGCCGCGCCGTCAAGATCAAGCAGCGCCCACAGGCTGGGATCATAGGTCCAGGCAGGCGGCGACGTTTCCCCCAAGGTGCGGGAGAGGTGGGCCTCGAATGTGGCCCGGCTGACCTCGCGCGCACCCAATTGGGCCAGATGGCTGGTGTTCTGCTGGCAGTCGATCAGCGGGATCTGATGCCCGCGGCAGAAGGCGATCAGCGCGGCCAGCGCGATCTTCGACGCATCGCTGCGGCGGCTGAACATCGATTCGCCGTAGAACATGCGGCCTATGCCCACGCCGTAGAGGCCGCCGACCAATTCACCGTCTATCCAGGTCTCGACGCTGTGCGCCCGGCCGGCGCGGTGCCAGGCGACGTAGCCGTTGATCACCTCATCAACGATCCAGGTGCCGCGCTGGCCATCGCGCAGCGCGCCGGCGCAGGCCAGCATCACCTCGCGGAAGGCGCTGTCGATGCGGACTTCGCAGCCGGGTGTGCGGATGAAGCGGCGTAGCGTCTTGCGCAGCGAGTGCGACAGCCGGAACTCGGCCACCGGCAGCACCATGCGCGGGTCGGGTGTCCACCACAGCGGCGGGCTGAGCGGGTTGTACCAGGGGAAGATGCCGCGCCGGTAGGCCTCTTCCAGCCGCTGCGGTGTGATGCTGCCGCCGGCGGCCAGCAGCCCCGGCGCGTCGCTGTCGTGGCCCTGCGCCCAGTCGGAGGGCGGCAGCGGCTCATGGTTCTCGATCCAGGTCAAAGGCTTGCCGGGCATGGTGGGCGCATTTTGCGCGAACCGGTGGCCGTCAGTGCTGGGGGCTGCACGCGGCTCGTTGCTGTCGTTCGCTCTCAATGGAAAAGCAGCCGCCAATTCAGTTTGGCGCGAGGCTGACGAGGCCGCCGGGCAACCGGATCCCTCCGTGTCCCCCAGGCCGGGCTCTGCCCGGCCTTCCTCCTTTACCTCCGGGATCCGGTTACCCGACGCCCTCGCCAGCTGGCAGCTGCTGTGCGGTCGCAGCGTCAGTGAAGTCAAAACGCCACAAGGCCTCGGGTCAGCTGGTTAGAGCGCCACCCAGCTACTGGTGGCCGAGGTTGTCGGGTGACGGGATCACGGAGGTAAAGGAGGAGGTGGCGGCCGCCAGGCCGACGCCGGGGGACACGCAGTGATCCGCATGCCCGGCAGCCTCGGCCACGCGCATCAGAGCCAGGACGCCTGACTGAATGCGGACGTTCCGAAAGACAGCAGTGAGCCGGCCCCTGCCTTCCGCCTCTCAGGCCAGGACCCATCGACCACCCAGTCAGGTGAGAGTTTTCGGGAAAATAAATCACCCGCGGATCTCCCGGAAACAGGATTTCACGTGAGAGTTTTCAGGAAGACCAGTTCCGAAGCCTCACCCGACCTCATGTGAAATCCACATTCACGCCACCAGCGACTGCGCTAGCATTCAGCGATGATCGAGTCAGACGCCTTGTCGCCACCCGTCGAGCCGCCGCCCGATGAGGCGGCTGCCGCTGCGCCAAAG
>JBBQZM010000006.1:0-49010 GCA_038207685.1 Burkholderiales bacterium | reverse complement strand
AGCCAGTACGGCCATGGCGGCCGCAGCCAGCATGAGGGTGTTCTTGCGTGCCGACGCCGCCACCGCGCTGCCGGCAGATGACGCTGGCGCGTGAGTCGTCATGGGCGCCGACGACGGCGGCGCGCTGTAGCCGATCAGGCCCAGTTCGACGCGCAACTGCTCGATCGACTGCGTGCGCTCCTCGGGTTTGACTGCCAGCGCATGGTCGATCGCCGCCAGGAAGGCCGGGCTGTAGCGTCCGGCGGCTGCCTGCGCCAGCGGCACATAGGTGTCGTTGAGCAATCGGCCCACCGAGGTGGGTGGCGTCTTGCCCTGGATGGCGTAATACATCACCGCAGCCAGCGCGTAGACATCGGTCCAGGGGCCCTGTTTCATGCCGGGGATCTCGGCGTACTGCTCCACCGGCGCATAGCCCGGCTTGAGGATCACGGTCAAGGCTTGCGTCATGTCGCCGATGACCCGCCGTGAGGCGCCGAAGTCCATCAGCAGTGCACGGTGGCTGCCCGCCAGCAGCATGATGTTGTCGGGCGCGATGTCGCGGTGGTAGCACTGCTCGCGGTGGATCACTGCCAAGGCTTCGGTCAGCGGGCCCAGCATGGTGAGCAGCCAGGCCTCGTCGGGTGGCTGACCGAGTTCACGCAATCGGTCCTTCAGCGTGATGCCTTCCAGGAAGGGCATCACCATGTAGGCGGTGCCGTTGGCCTCCCAGAAGCGGTAGACCTTCAGCAGCGACGGGTGGTCGAAGCTGGCCAGCAGTCGGGCCTCGTTGACGAAGCTCTTGCGTCCGGCCTCAAAGGTCTCGCGGTGGCGCTCGGACTTGACCGACACCTGGCTGCCATCACCGCGCGCGGCCAACGATGAAGGCATGTACTCTTTGAGCGCGACCCGTCTGTGCAGCGAGTGGTCGTGCGCTGCATAGACGATGCCGAAGCCGCCTTCAGCCACGTACTGCGTCAGTTCAAACTCGGCCAGCATGGTGCCCACGGGCAGGCCGTTGCCGGCGGCGCCTGAACGGTCAGACGTTGGCGGCGCAGGGGCTGCCGGCTGGCGTGCTGTGCGATCGCCGCTCGACGGTGACTGCGTCTGCCAGCCGGCAGCGCCCAGCGGCGCGGCCGTGCCGCCGGCGCTGCCAGCTGGGCGGATCACGGTACGGTCGTCTTCGGCTGGCGCGCCCGTGCCGGCTGCTGCCGGCGGCGCGGGCGCAGCGCCCCAGCCGGTCGTCACGTTGCCCGCAGTTCCAGCCGGCCGGATCACGGTGCGATCGTCTTCGTCAGGGGTGTCGGGCGTCATGGCGGGGTGAGCGATTCAGCTCAGATTGTGACGCCAAGCAGCTCTGCCGCAGAGGCTGGCAGACCCCGGGACACCCGCAGTCCAGGGGGGTGGTGGTCGGCGCTGGTGTACCAGAAGGTCCGGCCTTGGGACTGCTGCTGCCACAGGGCCTGGGCTTGCTGGTCGAGCCACTGCACCAAGTGCTGGCCAGGCCCCAGCCGGCGCGCCATCAGCACGCCGGCGGGCGGCTGCGGTACATCCGCCGCGGTGGCCGGTTCTGACGCGGCGAGTTCGGGCCCCTCGATGCGGGCGAGTTCGGCCTCCAGGCGGTCGATGGTCCAGTCGTCGTGCAGCGCGTCGGCCGCCAGTTCGTCCAGCCGGCCCAGCCAGTCCCACAGCGATTGCACCTGCGCCAGCGAGGCCGGCAGCGGCGATACCGCTTGCGCCAATGTGAACGGGAAATAGCGCCCGACGCGGTCGACCGACGGCATCAGCACCCCGGCCCAGGCCTGCTGGCCAGCATCACCCGGCAGCACACCCGGCATCAGCAGGAAGCGAAGGCTGGGCGCGGCCAGGTAGCGATCCAGCCAGCCAGCGGGATCAGCCTCGCGCAAGCCTTGCAGGCCAGCGGCCAGCCAGTCATCCCATGGCGTGAGGAAGGCTGGCGGCAATCGGCGCGAAGCGAAGTCACCCAGCGTCGGCAGCTTGCCGTGCCAACCGGGGGGCGCAGGTCTGTTGTGATCGACTGCAGGCCTACTCATCACCAGGCTCACAGCGCCGCCGGGCATCTGAACTGCTTGATCTCCTTCATCTGGAAGGGATTGAACACACTGGCCGCAATGACGTCGATACGCGCCCGTTTGCCGTCCAGGTTCATCACCAGACTGAATTTCTCGGGCGCCGATGAGGGCTGCACCTCATAGCGGTCGAACAGCCTGAACAGCGCCCAGGGGCCTTCGAACAGCGCCTTGGGCCCGCTGTCACCCAGACCGGTGGACAGCTTGATCTGCACTGCCACGCGCTGGCTGGGCCAGCTGATGGCCACCGACTGGCCGCCGGGCACCAGCTTGCTGAGTTGACCGTCGATGTCGAGCACCAGTTCCGTGAGCGCCGGGTCGATCTCGGCCAGCCGCATCTCGATCTTCATCGACGGCGTCTTGCCACCGCTGCGGAAAAACACGTCCTTGATGCGCTCGGCACGCTGGAACTCGGCCAGCGCCGCCGCCTGCACCGGCTTGCTGCCGTCGCTCAGCGGCTTGTAGGTCCAGGTGGTGGTGCCGGTGTCAACCAGGCTGGCCAGGCGCTTCTGGAAGAAGTCATCCATCAAGCCCCCGCCGCCGAACAACTGGCCCAGGTCTTCGGGCAGGACATCGGAGCGTGAACCGCTGGCGAACGGATAACGCCCCGTGATCGCGCGGTTGCAGAAGTCAGCGATGGGCTTCAACTCGGTGGCCAGGCCCTTGATCTCGGCGCTGCGGCCCTGGCTGGCGCCAGCGTCGGCCAGTTGCTCGATCATGGCGCGGATGGGTTCGGGCTGCTGGCCTGCGGCGGCCTTGATCCTCTCGGCGCCGCCGCCCGGTGGCGCGGGCGACTTGCTCTTCTGCGCCGCGTCCACCGCGCTCAGCTGGGTGTAGAGCTCGCCGAACATCTTCAGCGTCTCATCGATGGGCGGCGGCTGTCCGCTGACCAGGCGGTGGATGCCAGCAAAGTGGTCATCGACCATACGTTCCAGCGGGCCGCCACCGCCTGTGGCCAGCAGCTGCGTCGCGCCGGCCAGTCGGGCGGCATCTTCCTTGGCCTTGGCCGCCGCCTTGTCGGCCACCGTGGCCGCTGCCGGGTCGGGCACCAGCCGCGTCTCGGCAGTGACCCCGCGCAGGTAGGCGGCCAGCGGCGAATCGACTGCCGACAGCGTGCGCGCCACCGCGATACTGCGGTCCAGCCCGCTGAGCTTGACCAATTGCACATCGGCCAGGTAGGCGTCCCAGGTCTTGATGTAGTCCTCGAAGTACAGGCGCCGCACCTTGTCGACGACACCACCACCCAGCGCCACGTCTTTCAGTCGCGCCGGATCACTCTTCAGGCCCAGCACCCAGGATTCCTCGTTGGCCAGCCGCAGGGTTGAACTGGCCACGGCCGACTTGACGATGCGCTCGTAGCCGGCACGGGTGTAGAGGCCCGACACGCCCTTGCTCAGCGGCTCCTTGCTGGCGCGCTCGAACACCTGGGCCGCGTTTGGCCCGGCTGAACCGGCCACGGTGAAGTCAGGCAACTCGCCGGGCCGGTACTGGCGCTTGATGCGGCTGTAGACGCGGTATTCCAGCGGGTAGGCCACCAGCATCTCGCGCACGCTGGCCACCAGCGCGTGGTCCTGTGGCTGCACTGCGCGCGGCGGGCCCAGTGCCAGCATGGCGTCGAGGTGCTGGTCGAGCGCGGCCCGCTGTTCGGGCGCCATGCGGGCGAAGTTCTGGTCCCAGTCGAGCGTGATCCAGGCGCGCAGCGTGGGCGCGTCGAACTGCTCGGGCGAGTACAGCATCAAGTAGGTCTTGAGCGCCTCGTAGGCGTTCTCCAGGTTGTCCTTGCCAGCGGCGCGCAGCCGCTCCTCCAGGCGACGCGCCACCCGCGGCGCCAGTGCCTTCTCCAGCAGCCGGGTGTAGGCCATCTGCGCCGCGGCGTCGAGCTTGTCGCCCTGGTACAGGCCCAGGCCATGCAGCAGCGGCGGCGCGTCGATGGCAAAGGCGTCGCTGCGCGCCGCGTCGTGCACAGCGCTCAGCACCGGGGGCAGCGTCGTGATGTCGGCGTTGTTGGGTGGTGGCAAGGCACTGACCGACTGCTTGAGCGCCGGCAGACGCTCGGCCACCAGCGCGGCATGGTCGAGGTTGCGCGACCGGCTGACGCCCCAGCCGACCAGCACCACCAGGCTGGCCAGCGCGATGGCGGCCATGGCCGAGCTGCGCATTGCGCGGCGGCGGCGTTCGGCCACCGGATTGATGGTGTCGAGGCCGCGTTCAGCAAACACCACCTCGGCCAGCAGCCGGTGCAGAAAAAAGCTCTTGCCGCGCCCGGCAGGCGCCGCGGCGGCGCGGGCGTCGATGCCGAAGGAGCGGCTCAGCGCACCCATCACGCGGTCGATCGGCGAACCTTCCTGCGTGCCGCTGGTGAAGTAGACGCCGCGCACCCGCGGCGCCGTCTCCAGCGAGCCGCCGCCGGCGACCACCTGGCGCAAGAAGTCGGCCAACACCGGCTGCAGCGCCGCGAACTCCTGCGGGAAGGCAAACATCGCGCTGCGCTTGAGCACATCGCGCTCGCCTTCCAGTCGGTCGACCAGCTGCTCGACGAGTCGCTTCTGCAACTGCTGGTAAAGCCCCGCAAAGTCGGGCAGCGGATCGGCTGCGGTGGCGGCGTCAGCAGCAAAGGTGAAGCCCCAGACCTGGTTGCGTTCGTCCTGGTTCAGTGCTTCGAAGCTCTCATTGAAACCACCGATCAGATCGGCCTTGGTGACCAGCACATAGACCGGCGCGCGCACGCCCAGCTTGTTCTGCAACTCGTTGAGCCTGGCGCGCAACTTGGCGGCATGCTCGGCGCGCTCGGTCGCGCCCTGCTGCAACAGGTCTTGCACGTTGACGGTGAGCAGCACGCCGTTGATCGGCTGACGCGGCCGGGTCTTCTTCAGCAGCGCCAGGAAGTTGTCCCAGGCGCTGGCGTCCACATCCCGGTCACTCTCCTGCGTGGCATAGCGGCCGGCGGTGTCGATCAGCACCGCGTCCTGGGTGAACCACCATTCGCAATTGCGGGTGCCGCCCACACCTTGCACCGAGCCTTTGTCACCGTCGCCCAGCAGGAATTGCAGCCCGGCGTTCATCAGCGCCGTGGTTTTGCCTGAGCCGGGCGCGCCGACAAAGATGTACCAAGGCAGTTCGTACAGGTACTGCTGGCCGCCGCCCAATCGCGACTTGCCGGCGCTGGACTTGAGCCGCTGCACCGCCTCATTGAAGCGCTGGGTCAGGACTTGCGCTTCCTTGTCGCTGGCCGACGGCCCGCCGCTGAGGCCAGCCAGCAGCGTCGCATTGGTCTTGCGGCGCTTCATGGCCAACCAGGCCAGCCGGGCAATCCAGGCCGCCCACAGCAGCACCAGCAGGCCAACCCGAGCCCACAGCCCCTCAAGCGGGCGGACGCTGCCAAAGCCCAGCAGCGGGCCGATCCACCAGAGGATGGCCGACAAGGCCAGCAGCCCGAGCGAGCCGATCACGACCGGGCTCAAAAGCCAGTGCAGGAAGCGCTTCATCGCGGTAGGTCCGTGGTTCTCAGTTCTGGGCGGTGGCCGTCAGGGTGATCTCGACCCGACGGTTGGTGGCGCGGCCGTCGGCCGTGCTGTTGTCGGCAACAGGCTCGGTCTCGGCACGCCCCTCGGCGCTCAGCCGCGTAGGCGGCATCTTGGTCGCCAGCAACTTGCGCACGCTTTCGGCACGCTCCTTCGACAAGTGCCAGTTCGATGGAAACCGCAGCGTGCGAATCGGCTGGTTGTCGCTGTGACCGCTGATCAGCACATGGCCCGGCACCTGATTGAGCGCGGCAGCCACCCGCTCGAACAGCGGCGTGGCGCGACTGGCCACGTCGGCGCTGCCCGGATCAAACAAGGTATCGCCGAGCACGGTGACCACCGACCGGTCAGGCAGGTCCTTGACCTTGACTGCGCCGGCGGCGATGTCGGCCTGAAGCAACTGCGCCAGCCGTGGCGGCGGTGGCGTGGCCGGCGGCGGCGCCGGCGGCGCCTTGGCCGCCTGGGCGTCCAACGCCTGCAGCGCGCTGAAGCTGGCATCGGTTTGCACGTTGAGCGAGAAGCGCAGGGCAATGAACACCAGCACCAGCAGCAGCGCCGCGGCAGCAGCTAGCACCCAAATCGGGATGCCATCCCGCAATCGTGTGGGCGCCGCGCTGATGCCACGCCACTGGGTGGACAGCGATTTCTCGGCCGGCCCTGCCAGACCACGAATCATTTGCGCCAGTCGGCTGCGCAGGTCATCGAGCTGAGCCCGGCCATCGGCCTGCACCCGGTAGCGGCCCTCGAAGCCCAACGACAGTGTGATGTAGACCAACTCCAGCAGGTTGCGATGCTGCGCCGGACTTTCGGCCAGCCGGGTCAGCAACTGGAAGACCTTTTCACCGCCCCAGCTCTCGTTGTGGAACTGCACCAGCAGGCTCTGCGCCGACCAGGCGCCCGAGCCACCCCAGGGCGTGCTGGACGCGGCCTCGTCGAGCAGGGTGCACAACACATAGCGGGCGGCCACCACCTGCTCGTTGGGCAAGCCCTGTGCGCGCGCGCCGGCCTCGAACCGGCGCACCGATTCGGCCAGCGAGTCGCGCAGCGCCGCCGGATTGGGGTGGCGCAGCATGACCCGCAGCCGCGGAGCCGCCGCCAGCAGCGGCGCTGCCGCCTGAACCAGCGGGTTGAGGCTGGCATCTGGCGGCAGCGCGCTGCCATCGAGCGGCGCTGGCTGAGCGGTGTGTTGGGTAGGCGCCGACGCAGCAGTGGGCGGTGGTGCGGGCCAGCCGGCCGGAGCCGGTGCAGCGGCCGCCGGGTCGGCAGGGCGCGGGCCGCGGCCGGCGCTGGGCTTGATGACCGTGCGATCAGAACCGAACGCTGCAAAGGGGTCGGCTGCGGGATCTTTATCACTCATCGTGTACTTTCAGCCGCCGGTTGCAAGGGGATGATGGTCAGCCGCGGATGGCCCAGAACTCGAGCGACAGGCCAGGAAAGTCACCGGCGATCTGCATCGCCAGGCCGCCCGAGGTCTCGAGTTGTTTCCACAGCTCGCTGCCGCGGGTTTCAAGCTCGAAGTAGGTGAAGCCCGCGTGATACGGGATCTGGCGCGGCGCCACCGGCAAGGGTCGCAGCATGATGCCGGGCAGCTGCGATTGCAGCAATTCGCGGAAGCGTTCCACCGGACCGATCTTCACCTGGGTGGGGAAACGCGCGCGCAGCGCTTCGCCGGGCATCTGCGCGTTGACCGCCAGCACGAAGCTGGCGCTGCGCTGCAGCTCGACGTCGGCGATCAACGCGACCCGAACGCCGTGGTTACGTTCATCCAGATCGATCGGGATCGCGGATTGCTCCATCACCAGAGACAGCGATTGGCGCAGGTCGGCCATCACCGCGCGAAAGCAGCTGGCCAGGTCATCGTGCTTGTATTCGGGGTAGGCCACTGGGCGGCGTTGATCGCGAAAGGTGGACAACTCGCCGGCCAGCCCCAACAGCAGGTCGTACAGCCGCTCGGGGTGCAACACTGGCAGCCGCTGCAAATGGCCGAACAGCGGCTGAAAGCGGTTGACCACCTGCAACATCAGGAAGTCGGTGATCTCGCCAACGCCTGCACGGCCGGGCTGGATCATGCGCGCGGCGACCGCCTCGCCACGCTGGTAAAGCATGCCATGCACCTCGCGCAGGTAGCCGTCGAGGATGGGCTGCGCCGGCGCGTGCAGCATGGAAGCCACAAAGCCTTGGTCGAGCGCGACACGGCCATCGGCGCGGCGCTCGACGATGCGTGCGACACCGATGCTGGTATAGCCCTCGTTGGCGTCACGGGCCAGCATCAGCCGCAAGTTGAGGCGGCCGATCTGCAATGGCGCTTCGCGCAGGCTGGTGGCATGGCTGTCGGCGACCTCGATGTCGGTGGCGCGGTAGCGCGGGGGCATGGCGGTCTCGCCGGCCTCGACATCGCTTTCGGCGACGCCGGGCCGCGCCATCGCCACACTCAGCACCACCAACTGGTCGCGGGCATCGGACGGCACCTCGAAGGCGGGCGGCGCCGGATCGTCTCCGGGTACTGAGAACACCTGCCCGTCGGGCAACACACCGCGCGCGGCATTGACCACGATGCGCCCCTGCAGCAGTGCCGCATCGTCGACCTGCAAGCTGAAGAAGCCCCATGGCCAAGGGATGGTGGTGGCCAGTCGCCCCTCCAACTGCCTGCCCAGAAACCGGTCCTGCTGCTGGAAATGCTGTGGCTGGAGGAACATGCCCTCGGTCCACATCACCTTGTTGTGCCAAGTCATCTGGGGGGGTCTACTCCGGGGCCACTGCAGGCATGGACGGGCCAGCCGATACTGCCAGTTCAGGCCACGCAGACCCGAGACAGACCAAACCGACGATACACGGGCCGACCCCGCAAGTCATCTCGCCAGCCTGCGCTGGGCGCTAGTCATATCTGGGGATGTTACGCGCGACCCGATGGTTGTACCATGGGGCGGGAAGTTCGACTGAGCGCCCGCTTTGCCTTGATCTGTCCTCAGCTGTGATGGCTCGATCCGATATTGGTTTGGTCTCGTCCGGGCCTTGGCCAATCCGCCAATTTGAAGAGGTGCTGCCATGACACACAAGATGCCACAACTTCTAGCCAGTCTGGGCGGTTTCACGTCGCAAGCCGGTCGTGCAGCGGCGCTGAGTGCCTGCCTTCTGGCCTGGACCACTGCATCCTGGGCGCAACAGGCTGACGCGGTGGATGTCGGACAGGCCATGCCCGATGCCAAGGCGGTTGCCGAAGGACTTTTTCCCGAAGACGATTGCGAGCAGTTGAAGGCCGCCGGATTCAAGTGCATGGGCTTCAAGCCGTCGATGCGGTATTCGCTGCCAGCCACCTCGTTCAAGGTCGGTTCGGCCGATCTGCCTGATTCACTGAAACGCCAACTGGAGGTGTTTGCCGACGTGCTGCGTTCGCGGCGCGGTACCGGCAAGGTGGTGCGCATTGAAGGTCATGCCGATGCCTCGGGCAGCGCCGAGGCCAACCAGGTGTTGTCGCAGCGCCGTGCCGAGGCGGTGCGCGACTACCTGGTCGAGAAGGGCGCTGACGCTGCGATGCTGGCACCCGTGGGTGTGGGTGCCAACATGCTGAAGAACGCCAAGGATCCGTTCTCGGCAGAAAACCGCCGGGTCGAGATCGGCCGTGCCGAAACGCGCTGAGCGTCGCTGCGTTCGCGCCATCAACCGATGCCGTGAAGGAAAAAGCCCGCTGACAGCGGGCTTTTTTGTGTCCCGACCCCCTGTCGGTCCAAAGTCGTCAGGGAATGTTCTCGGTGAATTGGCCTGGCACCTTGATGGTGATGACGCCGGCCCAGGCGCAGTTCAGCATCGAGCTGTCGTTCAGCGCCGGCATGCCGGCCACCTTGACCATCGGCGAACCCGGCTTCCAGGGCCCGGTCGGTACCGGAATGCAGGGCATGGGGGTCAGCACGCCCAGTGCGGCGGCGGTGGCCGAGGCCACCATGGGGTTGGACATGCTCATGCACACGCCGAACGGCGGGATGTTGAGCATGGGCACAAAGTCCATGATGTTGCCGGCGTCCATGTAGCTGGTCTTCACCATCTTGGGCGTGGCGACGAAGGTTGATGGCGCCGCGCCCATCGCGCACTGCATCATGGCGCCGGTGCAGACATGCTTGGCCATTGGTGCCTCCTGGGGTGCCGGTTCAGGCCTGGCTGGTCCAGACCACCAAGGCGGTGAAGTTGTCGTGACTGGTCTTGTGGCCGGCGGCGGAGATCACCGCTGCCGACAACGCGTCCAGCCAGGCGCGAGGTGTTTCCGACGCGGCCAGCGTGCGCTCGAGCGTGGCATCGTCGACATATTCCCACAGCCCGTCGGTGCAGAGCATGAAGACATCACCAGCCAGCACGGTGTCGCCGCCATCGCCGCTGCCTACCAGCAGTTGCTCGGCCGGTATGCCCAACGCCGAACGTAGCTCGCTGCGCTTGGGATGGCCTTGCATATCGGCCTCGTTCATCACGCCGGCGTCCACCAGCGCCTGCACCAGGCTGTGGTCACGCGTGCGCTGGTGTACCTGCCCCCCGCGCAGCCAGTACATGCGCGAGTCGCCGGCATGGGCCCAATGGGTGAGATGGTCAACGAAGTCGATCACCAGGCAGACCGCGGTGCTGTGCATGTCTGCGCGCGGCGTGCCGGGCACACGCTGGCCGATCAGCGCGTCGTTGGTCAGCCGCAGCAGCGAGCCCAGCGCCTCGCCGTCCACCGATGGCGCACTGGCGAAGCGGCCGATCATCTCCTGCACTGCCAACCGCGAGGCAATGTCGCCACCGCCATGACCACCGGCGCCGTCAGCCAGCACGCAGCACAAATGGCGATCAGAGTGCCAATGCCCGCAGGCATCCTCGTTGTAGTTGCGGCCACCCCGGTCGGTCAACAGGGCAACTTCCAGTGCCAGCATGGTTGTTACCTCGATCCGTCTTCTGCGCTCAAGCGGTCAAGCTGCTCTTCGTAGGCGGCCAGGAAGGCCTTGCCAAAGAGCTCGTCGAAATCGTCCTGCGCCTCGCTGGATAACTGGCCAAACAGCTGCTGGAAGGCCTCCCACAGCCGGGCCTTGCGGGTGGCCGGGATCAGGCTGTCGATCGCCGATCGCTTGCTCAGCTTGGCTTCCAGCTGTTGCGGGTCGAAGCGCTGCAGTACGCCGTCCAGCGCCGCGCGCATGCCGGCCATCACGCCTATCTGGTGGGCCCGCAAGTCGTCGAAGGCGTCGCGCATCGCCGGCGCCGGCGCCATGAAGCCCGGCGAGGGTGGCGACAGCAGGTGCTGCAATGCGGCCTCGGCCGAGGGCGAGAACTTCAGCGGGTTGTTCTCCCTGGCCGAGATCATCGTCATCTGCGCCCGCATCTCGCGCTTCAAGGCCGCCCGGGCCAGCAGCAGCTCAACCGCGCCGCGGGTGGATTCACGCAGCAGCTGGCCAATCAGCAGCATCAACTCGGGCGACAAGGTATCGATGCGCACGCCGGGTGCGCCCAGGCCTTGCAGCAGGGCGGCGATCAGCGCGTCGTCGTGTGCACCTGGCGCGCGCGGGGCAAGCGCCGGACGTGCGCTGTCGGGTTGCGCCGCCGCTGGCACCGCCGCCGCTGGTGCCAGGGCGGGAGAGGGTGCCTGCGCAGGGGCTTGCTGGGCCGGCGGCGGCAGCAGCGAGGCTTGTTTGGCCAACGGCGGGGCCAGCAAGTCATCCAGCGACGCCGCCACGTCTGTTGCTTGACGCTGCGCGCTGGGCCGGCCGGGCAAGGTCACCAACCGGCCGTCACGGGGGGGATCGTCCCAACTGAAGATGGCGCCGGTGGGCGCGGCACGCATGGGCGGTGGCGGTTTGGGCGTGGCCGATGGCGTGACCAAAGGTGCGGCCGATGGTGCGGCGGACATGGCCGGCGCCGGCGAGCGGCTGCGCGCCAAAGGCATGGGGGTATTCAGCTCAGACACATGATCGGCGGTGCTGGCCGCCGCTGCCTGGTTGGATCGACCCAGTGACTGCAGCGGGTCGGCGTGGGCGCCCATGTTGGGCTGCAACAGCAAGGCTTGCTGCGATGAAGCGCCCAGCGGATCGGCGCTGGCCGAGGGCGCGCCGAGGCCAAAAAGATCGTCCAGCGAATCCAGCGAGCTCGGCCCCATCGACAGCCCCAGGCCGGGTGCCGACGAGGAGGGCGAGCCAAACGGCGGCGGCGGCGCTGGCGCGCCCCAGTTGGCCGGCGCGCCGGCTGCGGCCGAACCCGACTTTGGCGTGGGCGATAGCAGGTCGTCCCATTCGTCGGGAATGCGGTTGCGCGCTGCGGGTGGGGCTGCGGCCTGTGCGGGTGGACGAGGTGCAGCCGGCGGCATGGCCCAGGGATCGGCGGCCGCGGGTGACGGTGCATCCCAGGGCACAGGCGCCGGCGCCGCTGCGCCCGCGCCGCCTGCGGCCGCGCTTTTTGCGGCCGGGCTGCCCCAGGCCGGCGCGGTGGCCTTGGGTGTGGCCGGCGGCGCGGCCAGGCCCTGCACGCCGTCACCGAACAAGTCGTCGAAGGCGCTGCTTGCGGCCACACTGCCGCGCGCGGCCTGTGACACCGAGATCAGGTAACTGCCGATCTGCAACTGGTCGCCGGGCTGCAAGGGCTGCTCGCGGCCCAGCGGCACCGCACTGCCGTTGACCGAGACTGGATTGCTGCCGTTGTCGACGATGGCGTACTGGCCGCCGCGAAACACCACCCGCGCGTGCATGCGCGAGATGCTGCGCTCGGGGTCGGGCAGCACCAGTTGGTTGTTGTCGGCGCGGCCAATGCTGCCACCGAGTTCGTCGAAACTGGCCGACAGGCCCTCAGCAGGCACCCCGCTGTAGCTGAGCACAGTCAGCACGATCATCACATCACTCCTGAATCCGGTCGCGTCAAGCGCCTCCCCGAGGGCTCAACGCAGCACATAAAACCGTCCTTCCACCACCGCCAGCCGCATCGGCCAGGCCACCTCGCCACCACCGGCCAAGGGGCTGCGCAGCAGCGGCAAGCCATCGGGTGTCAGGCACTCCAGCAGTCGTCCACCGGCCACAGGCCGCAGCAGCAGCTTGCTTGGCGCCGGCAGCGCAGGCTTCAGCGGCTGCGCCGCATGCCAGGCCTGCACCTGGCTGCGCAGCCGCGCCACATCATCGGCCAGCGGGCGTTCGTAGGCCATCGCCAGTTCTTCGAGGCGCAGGCGTGAGGCCTGGATCAGCGGCTCGGGGTTGCCCTTGATCAGGCCGACCGCGATCTCCAGCAGATAACGGGCGATGTCATGCTTCAGTGCGGCGCTGTCGGCGACGATCGGCGCATCCAGCCAGCGCCAGCGCGGGAAGGCGATCGGCAGCTCAACCGACTTGCGCAAGCTCAGCGGTGCCGCATACACCTCGTCGGCCGCGGGTGCCCAGTCGATCTGGGCCAGCGAGCGCGCACTGGCCGGATGAGCGACGCCGGCCATGCGCGGCAGCAGCAGTTGCAGGCTGGCACCGGTGCGGCCATCGGCCAGCCTGGGCTCAGGCGGCGCCGCAGCGCCGGGTGCACCCGGAAACACCAACAACTCCAGCTCGTTGCTGCCCTTCAGCGTGAACTCGTTGACTGGCAGTGTCAGCGCCGTCTGGGCGACCCCATCAGACCCGGCCGCCGCGCCAGCCCGACCCAGCGGCACGCCGTTGTACAGCGCCTCGGCTTGGCAGCCCACGACCTCCAGGCGCAGCATGACCTGGCGGTCCATCAGCCCAGGCTCCAGTCGACCAGCGAGATGGCAGGCAACAAGGTCTGCTGCCAACGCTGCTGGCCGAGCAGCGGGTCGCCCAGTTGCAGCGGCGCCGACACGGCCTCCAGCCGCAGGCCGACAAACCATTCGAAGCCGCTGCTGCCTTTGGTACAAGGGCGCAGTCCGGCCTCGCCCACCAGGGCACCGGTGGCCGGCCCTGCCAGTTGCAGCAGGCTGCCCGCATCGACCGCGATCGGATCCAGCCGCAACACCGCTGGAAATCGCCAGCGTGCCAACACGCCGGCCATCACCTCGGCCAGCGGTGGCAAAGGCTGTTCGCGGTGCAGCGTCTGACGCAACTCGGCCTGGCCCGTCAGCTGCAGGCTGATGCGACTGCGCGCGCCGTGCATCTGAAGCTCGCCGCCGAGTTGCAGCTCAGCCTGGCAGGCAGCCAGGTTGATCTGCCCGAGCACGCGCATCACCGCGTCGCCGTCGAGTCCACCCGGGCCGTAATGCCAGCCCCAGCTCAGCGCCGCCTGACCGGTGAGCAGGCCGAGTTGCGCCTCCAGGCTGGCGTTGTGCAGGCCGGGCACAGCCGACCAGGCCTGCCTCAGCGCCTGCAGGCCGCGTGCCGTGGCGCCGTCCAGACCTTGTTCGAACTGCTGCTGCAAGGGCTTGCCATCCTGCACCAAGCCGTCGCACTCGACCCGGCAGCGCGTGCTGCCCGGCGCCCAGCTGCGGTTGCCGGGCAGCAGCGCCTGTGCGGCGGGCACCGTGCGCTGCAGTTCCAGCCACCACTGCGCTGCCGGCCAGACCGAAACGAGGGTCTGCGCGGTGCCCAAGGGCTCGCCCTCGTCGCGCAGGCCGCAGAACTCGATCTCCAGGCGCTGCGGTTCGGCCGAAGTTTCTTCGGCGATCAGGCTGCCCGGCCCGGCCTTGGGCGGCGGCGGCCGGCGCGTCGTCACCGGCCAACTGGCGGCCTTGGCCGCATGCCCGGTCCAGATCTGGCGTTCTTGGGGCCCAGAAAACCCCAGCACCGGGTGAATGTCGCCACTGCAGACGGCATGCGAGCGCACCCGCACCTGCAACCGCGCCAGCGGGCCTGCATCGGCCGGGTGCGACAGCAGGGCCACCAGGGCCGGCATCGGATGCCCGGCATCGACGCGCAGGGCCGCCGGCGCTGGCACGGCCAGACGTTGCCACTGGCCTTCGCTTGGCCCGGAGCCCAGGCTGTAGTGCTGGTACACCGGTTCGTCGAGCCGGCGCAGGTCAGCGGCGTCCAGATCGCAAGCGGCCCTGGGCACCGCCTGCAGCGCCACCGGGTGCAGCCGGCCACGCCGGCCCAGCGAACCGAACAGCGCCAGCACCTTGGCGTCGGCGCTGGCCAGCGCCTGCGGCGCGATACGCGCGCCGGGCAGGCGCTGCAACTCGGCCATCGAGCGTTGCACCAGTTGATGCACCGTGCGCCATTCGGCTTCGGGCACCGGCACCTCTCGGTGCCAGCTGGGCGAAGGCGCGGCGGCAGGTGCGGCCAAGCCGGCCGCCAAGATGGCCTGGGCCCATTCGAAGCCGGGTTTGTCGTGGTAGGCCGGGCCCCAGACGAACCACAGGTTGACGAAGCGGGCCACGCTGGCGGCACGGCTGAAGCCGCGCTCGCCGGCCTGCTGCACCGCCAGCTCGACAAATGCCGGGTAGCGCTCGCCCAGCCGGTCGGGCATGGCCGGCCATTGGCCGGCCAGGTGGTCGGCCAGCTGCTTGACAAAGTCGGCCCAGGCAGCGGCCTCGTGGGCGGTGGTGTCTTCGGGTTGCATCGTCGGCCGCTAGCGGTGCTTGTCGTTCAGCGGGTCGACCGGCGGCTCGGGATCCACCGGCGCCGCCGGGTCAGTGGGAGCCACCGGGCTGATGCCGGCGCCCGACCCGGCGGAGCCGCCCGAGTTGATGTTGACCAGCGGCGCGCCGGTGATCGACACGCCCACCGGCCCCAGCACCACCGAATTGCCACCCGCCTTCAGCGTGAGTTGCATGCCGGCCTCGATGACCACGTTCATGCCACCCTTGATGTGCACGTTCTGGCCACCCTCGGCGCCAAAGTTGGTGCCAGCCTTCAGGTGGATCGCGGTGCCCGATTTGAAAGAAACCGCCGTGCCCGATTCGGCGGCGATGTCCTTGCCGGTCTTCAGGCTGAACAGTCCGCCGGCCTTCAACAAGATGTCCTTGACGGTCTCGAGGTTGAACTTGCCCGAGAACTTCTGCTTGACGTCCTTGGTGACCGACAAGTGGTGCTCGCCGTCGATCTTTTCCTTGCGGTCTTTCTTGACGGTGCGGTGCTCGTCCTCGCCGATCTCGCTGAAGAAGATCTTCTCGACAAACTCCAGTCGGTCCTTCTGGGCATGGAACAGCACGTACTCGCTGCCCTTCTTGTCCTCGAAGCGCAACTCGTTGAAATCGGCCGTGCCGCCCTTGACGCTGCGGCTCTTGACTGTGCTGACGCTGGCATTGGCCGGCAATTCGTAGGGTGGTTTCTGCTCTGCGTTGTGCACCCGGCCCGTGATGATGGGCTGGTCGGGATCACCCTCTAGGAAGTCGACCACCACCTCCTGGCCCAGCCGTGGCAGTGCGATCATGCCGAAGCCGTTGCCTGCCCAGGGCGAGGACACGCGCATCCAGCAGGTGCTGGAGTCATCCTTCTTGCCCAGCCGGTCCCAGTGGAACTGCACCTTCACTCGGCCGAACTCGTCGGTGAAGATGTCGCCCGGGTCACCCTTGCCGACCACCTTGGCGGTCTGGGGCCCAGCCACGGTGGGCTTGCGGGAGGTGCGCGCCGGGCGCAAGGGTTCGTCGAAGCGCTGGGCCGTGAAGCGACAGAGGAAGCCGCTGGGGCCGGAGGTAGTGCGGTCACCGGACTGGGCCAGGTCGATCTGCGTGGCCAGCACGATGTAGTCGGCTTCCTGGTCGGCCCGGGGATGCTCCTTGAGCTTGAACTTTCGGCCGGCGAACAGGCCCGGGGTGTTACCTTCGCCGGTGAAGCGGCCAAAGCGGCCGGCCAACTCGTCCAGCCGGACGCCGGCGCGCTCGGTCCCGTCACCCTTGACGGCGTAGCGGCCGGGGTAGTCGTAAACCTCGTGCTTGGCTTCGGCGTGTTGACGATTGCTGACTTCCTTCTCGGTCGTCAGGTCCGTCTGAGGGTGCTCGAAATCGTAGTCGCGCAGTGTGACCTTGCCGGACTGGACCTCGTGACGCATGTGCCAAGTCGAGATCACTGCCTGCTTGCCCAGTGCGTCCTGCTCGACGCGGAAGACTGCCTGCTCGAACCCGGCCATCGTGTCGTGGGCGCCCGCGTTGTCGGCCAGTACCATGTCGTGCTTGTCGGCGCTGTGGTCAAACCAGTAGTAGATGCCTTCCTCTTCCATCAGCCGGCTGACGAAATTGAAGTCGGTCTCGCGGTATTGCACGCAATAGACACGAGGCTTGTAGCTGCCCGTTGCCTTGACCGTGACGCTGACGTTCGGGTATTCGCCCAGCACCTGCTTGATGATGTCCAGCGCCGACTTGTTCTGGAAGATGCGCAGGTCGGCCGACCGCGTCAGCATCCACAGCCACGGCCGCACAGTGATGCGGTAGGTGTAGCGGTCGACGTCTTCGCGGCCGTCGATGCCGAAGGCGGCCGCCATGCCATGGAACCAGCGCGTGGCGTTGTTGCCCAGGTCCAGTGAAACCACCACGGGCTTGCCCAGCATGTCATTGGCCGACAGGTCGTTTTGTTTGCTGACGCAGACGATCTGGTACTCGAACAGCCGCGACACCTCTTCGTACGCCGCCATCGACCTGAATTGCAGCGTGTCGCCAGCGCCGGATTTCAGCGCCACGGGAATCGCCTTGGAGCTTGTCGCCATGGGTCCTCGATTCGGTTCAACGGGCGCCGGCCGAACGGGCGCAAACCAGCCAACCATCGACCGGCTTGGCGCACTCGTTGCGCAACACCACTGGCTGCGTCGTCACGTCGACCAGGCCGACGTCGCGCAGCGAGCTCTCCACATAACGGCGGCTCTGACTATAGCGGCCGTGTCCATGCAGGATGAAATCGCCCAATCCGGGGTCGTCGCCATGCGCCTCGACGGTGAAGACGAGCAGGCCACCGGGCCGCAACGCCGCCTGCACGGCCTGGGAGAACCCGGCCAGGCTGCCGAAATAACACAAGGTGTCGGCTGACACCACCAGATCAAAAGCACCGGGCCGGCTGCCCAGGAAGGCCACCAACTCGCCGCAGAACAGGTCGTCGTAGACCTCGCGCGCCGCCGCTTTGCGCAGCATGCCTTCTGACAGGTCAATACCCGTCAGCACCTGCGCAAAAGGCGCCAGCAGCGGGCCGCACAGGCCGGTGCCGCAGCCCGCGTCAAGCACCTCGAGCGACTGCGCCGGCGCGCCTGCCAACCGGCTGACCTCGGCGGCCACCAGCGTTGGCGCCTGGTACGACAGCGCGGCCAGCTTGACGTCGAAGCTGCGGGCGAAGCTGTCGAAGACGCTGACCACATAGGCGTCATTGGCACGCTCAGGCACCTGTTTGCCGGTGATCGCAGCCAGGTGGTGCCGTGGATAGGGGTCGTCGGGTTCGTTCTTGACCCAGGCCTGCAGCACCTGCTCGGCTTTGTCCTTCAAGCCCAGCGTGGCGTAGGCCAGCACCAGCAGGCCGCGCAAAGTGCGGCTGCGGGGCGCAATCACCAGGCCATCGTGGCATTGCTGCAGCGCGTCGCTGTCGCGGCCTACGCCGAGGTAGTGATTGGCCAGGTTCTGCCGCCAGTCCGCGTTGGTCGGCGCCAGTTCCACCGCCTTGAGCAGCAGCTTTTCGGCCTCGTCGTTGCGGCCGGTCTTGCTCAGCAGCAAGCCCAGGTTGTTGAGCGCGTCGATGCGGCCGTTGTCGAGTTTGATCGCCTTGAGGTACAGCACCTCGGCCTCGGCAAACTGACCGCGCTCGAGACACACGTTGCCCAGGTTGTTGTGGAACATTGCCTCGCCCGGATTGACCGTGATGGCCCGCCAGATCAGCGCATGCGCGCGCTCAAAGTTGTCCAACTGCGCTTCAAGCAAGCCCAGCAAGTGCAGGGCATCGGCATGGTCTGGCGCCTGGCTCAGCACCTGGTCGTAAACCTGGCGCGCCTCGTCCCGGCGGCCCTGCACATGGTGCTGCATCGCCTGCTGCACCAGGGCGGTGAGCGGGTCGGTGGTGGCACTGGCGGTGGCTGTCATGCGATTCCCTGTTGCCTTGGGCGTGGCCCCTGACGCACACTGCACTGCAGGTTGCGCCAAGCGATGGATGGTGCGTTGACGCACCGCACGGGCTCAGGAGCCACCGATGCCAGGACGCATGGAGTTCAATCTCAGTTTAAGCCGCGGCGACGCCCGGCGCACCCCCCATCATGGGCCCATGCGGCTGCTGGTGATGGGGGACTTCAGCGGCTTGACGGCCAGGCCGAAACCGGCATTGGCTTCAAGGCCCACGCACCGTGTGGACGTCGATAGCCTTGATGCGGTGATGCAGCGACTGGCACCGCGGCTGCAGATGCCCACCGGCGAAGTCGACTTCGAAGGGCTGGATGACTTCCATCCCGACGCGCTGCTGAACCGGCTGGACGTCTTCCAGGCGCTGCGTGAATTGCGCCAGCGCCTGGTGAATCCGGCCACCTTTGCCCAAGCGGCTGCCGAATTACAGCAGCCCGGTGCGCCTGCCGGCTTGCCGACCCCGGCGGCCAAGCCGACGGCTGCTGCGCCGGCCGCACCGGCGGCGTCGGGTGATGGCCTGTTGTCGCAACTGCTGGGCGGCAACCCGGTGGTGACCGCCGCGCCAGCTCCTGCTTCGCCTGCGCAGACCGCCGCGAACGGCATCGACGCGCTGATCCGCCAGATCGTCGCGCCGCACATCGTGCCCAACATCGCACCGCAGCAGGCCGGCCTGCTGGCTTCGGTGGATGCGGCCATTACCGAGCAGATGCGCGCCATGCTGCATGCGCCGGCCTTCCAGGCCATGGAATCGGCCTGGCGCGGCGTGCAGTGGTTGATCAGCAGCCTGGAACTCGACGAAGACCTGCAACTGCACCTGTTCGACGTCAGCCGCGACGAACTGCTGGCCGACGTGGTCGCCGCCCAGGGCCAACTGGCACAAACCGGGTTGCACAAGGCGCTGGCCGACCGCTGGCGCAACCAGCCCGGCGCCGAAGGCTGGACGTTGCTGGCGGGCCTGTACAGCTTTGGCCCGTCGGACACCGACATCGGCCTGCTGGCCGCGCTGGGCCTGATCGCCTCACAGGCCGGCGGCCCGCTGCTGGCGGCCGGCGACACCACTTTGGCCACCGGCGAGCCCGCTACGCTGGCCGGCTGGCAGGCGCTGCGCGGCAGCGAAGCCGCGCCCTGGATCGGCCTGGCCGCGCCACGTGTGCTGCTGCGCCTGCCCTATGGCAAGGCCAGCGATCCGGTGGTGTCGTTCAATTTCGAGGAGGTGGTGGCTGAGCCCGCGCACGAAGACCTGCTGTGGGGCAACGGCGGCCTGGCCGCGGCGCTGCTGATCGGCCGCGCTTTCACTGCCAAGGGCTGGGACTTCGAGCCCGGCGACGAACGCCAGATCGGCGACCTGCCGGCCTATACCTACCTGAAGGACGGCGAGCGTGAACTGCAGGCCTGCGCCGAGCACTACTTGGGCGAGCAGGGCGGCAATGCGCTGCTCGCCGCCGGGCTGATGCCGGTGATGAGCCACCGCAATACCAATGCGGTGACGGTGATGCGGTTTCAGTCGGTGGCGGAGCCGGCGGCGGGGCTGGCCCTGGGTACTCGTTAGCACCACGGCTCGGCCTTGACATGGAGCGGCCCGGGGCTCGAACCCATGGCTGGCTGCGTCCGGCCCACCAATTCGGCTTGGCGCCGCGGTAGCGCCGACTCTGGCGCTGCAGTTGCCGTAGAAGTCATATGGCGGGCATGTTGCACCACCCGTGATTGGCTACCGGTCAGGTGTGATGACAGAAAATCCGGGCCGTTCAACCTTGAAAAAGGTGCTTCGCGCCGTCCGCAGTGACGTGAGATCTACGGCCAGCAGGCCAGCAGAACGGACTTCGATCACGGCGAGACTGGGGCCATGACCGGCCCGCTCGACGGATCACAGCACAGCAACCACCCGCCGCGCGTGCCGGATACGAAGACCAGCGGCTGCAAGGGCGGGGCGACAATGCTCACGGGCTCGGCCGCCGATCCGGGTGTCAGCCGAAAGCCGTGGCCGTCGGCCATCAGGGCGAAGACAAGAGGTTGACCCGCCGGGCCGAACACCAATGCGGTGGCCAGCGGCGTTATCGAAGTCGCCGGCATCGGCATCGGCATCATTTCGGCAGCCCGTTGTCCGGCGCTGAACTGCACCAGGACGACGCCGCCGTCCAGACCATGCGCCACGACAGCCAGACGCAAGCCCGCCGCGCCGCAAGTCAGTGCCGGCCTGGACAGCGCCCGCCATATGCCCGCCACCGCAGCGCGCTGCAGCGACTTGCCGTCTTCGATGCCAAGTTCAAGACGGTCGGCCGTCTGTGTCCAGAAGCCCACCGCGAATCGCCCCGCTTCGCCCAACGCCGCGCAGGCTTCACCCACCGGCAGTGGCAATTCGATCGTGCGGGCGACGCGCGCCACGCCGTCGCCCGCGCGGGGCAGCGTCAGTTGCAAGAGGCGCCGGCGGTGCGCTGCCAAAGCGAACACGGCCACGTCGCCACCTGACCGTTGCAACGCCGGGCGCACCAACGATGCCGGCTCGTCCAGTCGCAGAGCTTGGCGCCGCAGGGCCGAGTCGATGGCGTGAACCGTGCTGCCGTCTCGCCATAGCTTCCAGCGCACGGGGTCTTGCAGGAACGGGCCTTCCCTCACGGGCACCAGGGGGTCGGTGGCGGTGGCGGGAACGGCGATCAGCTGGCGTGTCGTCTCGCCGGTGTCGGCCTCCGTCCTACGCTCGGACCAGGGCCAACGGTGCAGCGTCTGGCTGGTGTCGGGTTCACGCCGCAGCAGCAACGCGTCGCCCTGCATGGTGCCGTTCACTGGTGCACCGTAGCCGACATCGCCGATCACATTGGCCCACGCGCCGGTCTGCGCCGCAGCCTGCCGCGTTGCCAGGTCTGCGGCCAGGGTCGCCAGCAGCGCACGCCGGCTGATCACGCCTCGGCCATGTAAGGCCCCAGCAGCGGATCGCATGCCAGCAGCAGCGGCGCATGTCCGGCCACCATTGCGCCCGGCCAGACGGGTTGCGCCTGCAGGACGCCTGTCACCAGCGCCCCTGATTGGTCCAGGGTCATGATCGAGCCGTCGCCGGTCCACAGCGCGGCCGCCAGATTCAACGCCGACTCCACGCCAGCATGGCCTTGACGATCGTGGCCGTGACCGTTGACAGCCGGCAGCAGCAGGAGCACGCCGCCGCGCACGGTGATGGGCGGCGGGCCGGCCGGGCGCAGTTCGACCCCGCCTGCACCCGCAGCCTCGAACCGAAGCTTCGCGATGGACAGACCCTCGGCGTTGCGCACCAGCGCGGCAACCAGCACGGCGCCGTCGGCCAGAACCTGCACTGCCGGCGGCACCGATACTTCGAGCGCCACATTCTCGACGAGTGCCTGCTGCACCACCCCCTGGCGAAGCAGCATCAGCACCGCGCCCGACGCGCCGTTGCCAGCCAATGCAGCCACGAACCCACCCTGCGGCGCAAACGCGGCCGCACCATTTACCGCGACCGCTGGCAGATCGAACTGCGCGGCCACGGCGGGCACACCATCGGCCAGGCGCGGAAAATGCAGCACGTCGAGCCGGCGCCCCGCCGCCGCCAACACGAACACCTCGATCGCCCCGCCGTTGCGCTGCAAGGCCGGGCGCAGAACGGCCGCCGGCGGCAGCGCCATCTGCAGCGCGACACGCTGCCCGAACGCATTGCGTGCATGCATCTGCGCACCTTCGCGCCAGAGCAGCCAGCGCGCCGGGTCGGCCGTGAACGGCGCGTCGCGCACCGGCACCAACGGGTCGCACGCACTGTTTGCGACGGGCGTCAGCGGCACAGGTGTGACGCCCCCGTGGCCAGTGCGGTCAGAGTGGTTGTCGGCCCAGGGCATGCGGTAAAGCATGCTTTCGGCTTCGCCGGCCTGAATGAACAAGGCTTCGCCCGCGGCCTTCAGCCCGGGCGCCGCACCGTACCCAACACTGCCGTGCGTCAATGCCCAGCTGCCCACTCGCACCCGGCAGGCGGCGCTGACCACTTCACCGTCCGGGGTGTCGAGGGTGAGCAAAACTCCGTAATCGCCCGGGGCACTGTTCTCCTGCGGCAGCCGCAGGCGAACGCTGCCCTGCCAGGTGGCGCCAGGTGCCAGTTCCAACTTCGCCGGCTGGCCGGGCGGGGCTTCGAAGTGCTGCGCGTTGTCGGCCAGCACGAAAGCGCCGTCCGGCCAGCGGGCCACGCGCCATTGCGGCAAGGCAAGCAGTGCCGCGGGGTTGTCCAAGACCACCGGCAGGCTGCCGTCGTTGCGCAACAGCACTCCCACCGTGCAATCGCAACCCGGCTGTGCAAGAGGCCCTGCGGTCAAAGTAATGCCGATCATGGCTTTTTGTTTTTTGTCGAATCGCGGTCAAGCTTCGCAACGTCCCAGCCGCGCAAGCGCAGCAGGCACAAGCCGCAGAAGTCGTGTCGATTGGGATCGTAGGACATCAGGCAACGCGGATCGAGGCTGTCATGAACCTGCAATGAAGCCGCATCTCCCGCGGGCGGGTTGGTGTGCGGCAGAAACATGTGGTGTCCAATCTCATGCGCGAATGTCGGCACCAGCAGCCGCTGCAGTGCAAAGACTGCCGTGTCGCGCGTCTTTCCGGCGGCGTCAACCGCCGCCCCTCGCGCGCCGTCGTGGTCGGCATTGCCCGCATCCACGAACTCTTTCGTGCCGCTGTGCAGGTATTCCCAATGGAAGACGACGATGCCCGGCTTGGCCTTTGCGCCGGACGGTCCGCACCCGTCGATCGACGGAAACTGGATGGCGACGCTGAGGTCGAGGTCGAGCGCCATCAGCTTGTTCTCGATCGTCTCGGAAAATTTGCCCAGCGTGTCGAGAGCCTCGCTGACCAGGTAGTTTTTCGTGAGCGTGAGCCGCTGGCGACGAGCATTGGTCGCCACTGACGTGGGCCCGACGGGCACGGGGCTGAAGGTCTTGGTGCCCATCGTGGCCGCCAATTGGTCGCCCGTCATTGTGAGCAGGGCGCCCTCGTCGTCGAAATCAGCGTCCGGATGGGGCTGAAGGATGGTATGCACCCGACGCACGAACGTGGCGTACGGTGCGACCTTGAAGACTGCGTTGACCGAGGCATGATCCTCTGCTGGCGTCGCCAGCACCTGCTGGTCATACAGGTCAAGACCGGCGGCGCCGAGAATGCCGGCTGCAATCGTGTTGTAGTTCGACAGCGGTCCGCCCGGCGTGTCATGGTGCTGGTCGACGGTGTAGTCGTCGGCGGCGGCCATGTCGTTGCGAAACTCGATGAAGGCCTTTGCGTAGTAGGCCGCCACGGCCGCAAGGTTCGTGAAGCGCGGTACCGCAGCGGTCTTGCGGATGTAGCGCGACAAGTTGATGCGGCGCCAGACCTCGAAGGTGCCGGTCTTGGCCGTCAGCTTGGCAGGCACCTTGATGTCTTTGTCGACGACGTCGGTGACGAACTTGCCGTCCTTGTCGCGGTCCCAGGCGAAGGTCACGGAGACGATGAAGTTGTCGCCGGCCATGCGCGTGGGGCGGAACAGCACGCCCGTGTGTCCCTTCAGTTTGCCGTCAGTCCACCCGGTGCTGAAGGCTGCCCACTTGCGCTTCTTCGGGTCGACCAGCGCGGTGCCGACATCGAACGGGAACTTGCCTGCATCGAGCACGGCCTTCGGCTTGTAGCCCGTCTGGTCAGGGAAGACTGCCGCGGCATCGGGCCCGCGGCCTCCGCCGAGGTCGACATGGCAGTTGTCGCCCTCGGGGTAGGTGTGGTCCTTCGCCGGGCGCGTGGCGTCGGTGGCGTTCTTGTAGCGGGTGCGGGAATTGGCGATGTATGCAACACACTCGGCGGCCGGCGCGGTGTTGGTTTCGTCCGGGTCCTTCCAGTCCCACATGAAGCGCGCACGCCCGAGTGCCTTGGCACCCTTCGGCGCCGTTTCGATGTCGACTTCGCTGCCGTCAGCGGCTCGCATCCACAACTTGGCAATCAACGGGATTCTGGGGCCGTCTCCCCAGAGCGCTTCATAGGTCGTGAAGTCCGCGCGGCTGCCGGCAGCGAACTCGGCATCGGTGGTCTTGAAGTTGTTGCTGACGAGGAAGATCTTCGCCGACTCACCGTCTTTCGGCACCGCACCGGCATAACCCCCATCGGTGGTGGTGAACTGCTTGCGGACAGCCTTTTCCATGTCGAGCGTGGGTTTGACACCGCCCGACGGAATAGCTTCCTCCGGGCCCAACTTGATTTCGATCTTCTCGAGCATGACGTGAAAGTACGTCCACGCGGCCGCAGGGTGATCCGGCAGCAGATCGCTTTCCAACACCAGTTGCAGCCGGTACGGCGCGTGCTGCAGCGTGAGCCAGCCGTCCGGGAACGGCGCGTCGTCCGTCGCATCGGCCTTGGCTGCCACGGCGGCGAGGTCATGGTCGGTGGCCTCGCCATTGATGGTGCCGGCGATTTCGGCGCCGTCGTCGAACACCTGCCCCGGCCACTTCACCGTGTGCACGCCGTGGCGTGTCCACGTGGGGCCGAGCTTCATCAGGTCGATGGTCCACAGCGGCTTCGTATCGAAGCGCGTGGTGATCTCGATGCGCGCGCGGTCGACCATGTCGAACGGGTTGTCGATGTCGAACACGAGATCGCAGAGATCGTGCTCAGGCAGGAAGTTGAAGGCGTCGCTGCCGGCCGCGGGCGTTTCGGGGTCGGGTGCGTTTTCGGGCAGGTGAAATTTGCTGCTCTTGCCGCTGGCCTTCAGGCGCAGGTCGCGGATGCCGATCAGCGGCGGGCGCACATGATTGCCGTGCTTTTCGCCTTCGGCCTTGCATGTGATGAGCAAGCCGCTCTGTAGGGTGACCGTCATGTTCTCAGAGGGTGTCGTGCAAGGAGGTCAGGTGTGCCTTGATGTCCGCAATCGATCCGGAGCCGGCGTACTTTTTCTCGTGCAGCCGCTGGTAGGCCTTGACGCTGCGCAGGGTGCGGGCGGCGTCACCCTTGGGGAACCCGAGGTTGGCGAGCCTCGCTTTTGCGCCCGTTTCGTCGTCAGCGTCGGGCAGTCTCACCAGCTCGACCTCCAGCAGGAAGACCGGAGGGTCAGCCGCCTTGGCGAGCGACTTCGCAGGCGCCGGATCCCAGTGTTCCTCGCGAATGGTCACTGGATAGGGCGGCGGATCTTTCGCATCCGCGGCCACCACCGCCGGTTTGGCCACGCGCTTGCCCTTCGGCAAGGTGATCTCGACCTTCGCCGCATCACAGTTCCACGGCACCACGGCGTCGATGAGCCCATTGTCTGCTGTAGTCCCGGTCAGCGGCACCGCGTCGGTGGGTTCACTGATGCGCCACGCTGCGCCCTTCACGGCGCCGGCCACGCGGTCGATGATCACGACCAGCAACTTGGTGATCGGCACTATTCGCAGGGTGGCACCGAAGTCCACCTGCTTCGGCACGTCCGACGATGTCGTGACGTAGGGGTGGTACTTCTCTGCGCTGGCCGCCGAGAGCTGCACGTCAAAGAAATATTTTCCCGGGTTCACCGCGCCGTAGTCTGCCAACCCGGTAGCGTTGGCTGTTGGCATCGGTGCCCCGGGTGTCTTGAGACCGGCCTTGACGGTCTCGCCGCCGAGAGCCACATCGGTGTCAATGCGCCGCAGAAATACCTTCAGCAGTGTCTTGCCCTTCTTGCACTGCAGCACGCCGTTCAGTGGTGTGGACTGGCTTGACAGCGTACCGGCCGTGGCTGCTCGGAGCTGCTTGGAGCCGCTTGTCTGCCCCATGTCAAGCCTCCAGCGGCAACAGCGGCTTGAGCCGCGCTACCGCCGCCACGCCCGAGTCGTAGAGCGCGTGGGCGCGAACGTGGCCAGGTGCACCTGCGGTCGCTGTCAATGCTGCACGTGCCCACGGCAGCGCAGGGTCGTTCGAAAAATCAACGCCCAGCAAAAAGCTCAAAATCGAATGCAGTCGCACGCTGCCCGCCGTGTCCATGCCGTCTGCCGCGGCCGCCGCCTTCGCGGCCTTCAGGAAGGCCACGCGCTGAACTGGCTGAATGCGTCGATGCTTGCGCGGCCAAAGATGGCGCAGCAACTGCCACAACGAGACGTCGGGGTCGGGATCGAGGCCGGAATCCGCTGCGATTTCGGTTGCGGTCGCGGTCGCGAAATCCAGCGACACCGCGCGCAGCATGGCCACCAGAGCGGCCCGACCATCGGCGCCGTTCGTGAGTTCGAGATATACCTCCGCTTCCTCGACCAGGCGTTCGCCGGTGCCCGGCGTGCCGGCCCCTTGGGCCACGAGGCGCGAAGCCCAGGGCAACAAGGGGTCGTTGGTGAATCCGCTTCCGAGTACGAGGCTCAGCGTGACGAACCGAGCAATATCTTCGGCCGTGTTGAAACCGGCCGCCATCGCCTTCTGTCGCCCATATCGGATCACTGCCCGCATGCCGTCGTCGCCCAACAGCCTGTTGTCGAGCGGGTAGTGCCGGCCCAGATGCGCGAGCATGTCGGCCTCGAATCGGCTCACGGCGAGCCCTTGCAGGGTGACCAGTTGATCGTGCCGGATGACGAGCATGAACATCCTCTACCAGGGGAGAAGGCGGGCCAACGATCCTACGGCACGCTTGGGCCAGGTTCTTGCGCCGGCTGAAGGCGATCACCGAACGACTCTGCATGGCAACCGGCACGATACGCCTTGTGCCGAGCCCATGGCGACGCTGAACCAGCGACGGCGCTACGCGCATCGCCGCGAGCACGCCGAGAATGAACACACTCTGCGTTCGCGCGCGGCGACAGTTGGTAACGCTCGACCGAACAATCTCATGCTGCTCCGGCCCTGGCCCGTGGCATGGCCAGGTGAACCCAAGGGCGCACTGCCGGAACTGGCACTGGTTCAGTGGCGAGGTGAGCTTTGTCACCGATGGTTCCGCCATGTCGTTGCTGCAGTTGCGGGCCTCTCAACCCAATGAGCTTGCCGAACGGAATGCACCGCGGCAACGCTACCCGATCGCGAATGTAGCCGCTGCCTGTCGAGCAACGACTGAAAAGCCCAACGGCGTGGCCAAGCCCATTCGCGGGCATCCCCGGAAATTGCGAATCCTGATCGCTGAAGCCCATAAAAAGTTCGCATCTCATCCGGATGGCTCAATGGGTGCACCCTCTCCCAATGGAACGTGCCGACCGATCAGCCGCTGGCCAGCGCGGGTGAACTCCAACAGCGACGAACCGCTCAAGTCTTCCATGGCGACGCTGTCCACAGGGCCGAGGACGTATTGCCATTCGTCGGGACGGCAGGTCGGCAAATAGGCCCGCAGTACCCGCGGGTCGTAGTAGCGAAACACCAGCTGCCGCCCGTCCTCGTCTTGCACCTTGAGAAACTTGCGCAGGTGATGCCGCAAATTGGCCGCATCATCGATCTTCAGGAACACACCCCAGGCCTGCCCCCAGCCTTCGTCCAGCCAGCGCCCGATCAGCCGGTTGGTGGGGGACAGTTCAACCAGATGCGGCGCCACCATTTCCAGCTCACGCGGCAGCTTGCCGCTGTACAGGCAGCGGAACTCCAGCTTGGATTCCAGCAGCGCCAGGTAGATCTTCGGGTCGCGTGCGCAGTCCAGGATGGCCCAGACGCTGAGTTTCGATTGGGCACCTTGCGGCCACAGCGCCTGCAGAATCTGTTCGCGCTGCTCGGGTGTCATGCGGTTGCCTCTGCGCGCTGGCGCTTGGCCCGCTCGCATTCCTCGCAGAACGGCACACCGTCCTGCGCCGCCTGCACCAGCACCGCCACCTGGGCGGCCACGTCCACATCGAGGGCAAAGGTGGTTTCGACTGGCGGCGGTGGTGCTACTGGCGCCGGGCGCGGGCTGCTGGCCGGGGCGGGCGCCCGGGGCGGTGGGGCTGGTGGCAGCACCTGGCCCAGGCCGCGCAAGTCCACTTGTGCGCCCACGCCAGTGCGCAGGCGGCCGCTGTCCAGTGCGGCGGCCAGTTGCTCCTTCACCTGCGTATCGTCCAGCCGGCTCCAGTCAGTGCCGTCGCGCTGGCCCAGCGCATACAGCCGCAGCTGGCTGGCGTCGACGTCGTCGATCACCTGCCGGTCCAGCCATTGCCGGGCTTCCACCGGATCACCGCGGCCGACACCGGCGTCGGTGCCGCCATCCTTGAACCAGGGCCGCAGGCGGTACATCGTCGCCGGCGCTCAGTTCACCAGTGCCAGCGCACGGTGCGCCACGGTGCGCAGCGATTGAAACAGCAGCTCCAGCACCCAGCGCAGGAAGGCGACAGTCACGTCGGTCGCGCCGATCATCTTGCGGCCCAGAAATTTGAAGATCGAGTCAATCAGGCTTCTGACATGGCCGCCGATCTCCTTCGAGATGCTGGCCGCCTGGCTCAGCAGCCAGGCCAGCTGGTCCAGCACGGTGGCGGTGGCGGTGAGCGTCACGCCGATGGTGCCCATCACCAGTTTGCCGGTTTTGGCGATCAGCCACTTCAGCGCGCGGCCGATCATCGTCAGCAGTGTGGCCGATCCCATCGCCAGGCCGCCTTGGCCCTCGGCCGCGCCCTGCAGCCAGCTCTTCACCCGCGCGCTTTCGTCGGGCGCACCGCCGCCGCCGTGGCCCAAGGTGCTCCAGCTGTGGTTGGCCACCCCTTTGCCGTAGCTGTTGCGCATCGAATGGGCGCCGACCGAGATCAGCGTATTCGAGGTCTTGGCGATGGTCATGCCGTCCTGCCCAAAGGGCAGGTGCCAGAACGGGAACAGCGGGATCATCGGTACCGGGTCGGCCGGGTGCGAGACGCGGAAGATCTTCTGCGGCGTCACGCGTTTGGTCAGCGCCTGCGCAAACAGGCCGTCGCCGGCGCGTGGCGAGCCGAAGGTGTAGAGCAGCACCTCCGCGGCACCGGCGGCAGAGAATGAATCGGCATTCAGCGCCGCCAGCGCGCCGCCCAGGCTGTGGCCCACGCAGTGGATGCGGCTGAAGTTGCGGCCGCGCATCATCTCGCGGATCTCGGGGGCGACGCTTTTCCACACCTCGTTGAAGCCGGCGTGCACCGGCCGGCTGCTCGGGCCCAGTTGCATCGCGATGTTGAGGTTGCTCAGCCAGTCGATGTTGATCTTGGTCCCGCGGGTGACCACCAGCAATTCACCGGCGCGTGCGCCTTCACCCACGGCCACGTAGCCGAAGCCGGAGATCTTCTTGAACATCAGGCCGCCGCTTTTGCCCTGGAACCTGCCGTTGTCGCCGGCGGCGAACAGGCCCTCGCAGCCGATCGGCTCTTGCCGTTCGCGCAACTCGGCCACCGAGTGGTCGATCAACAGGTAGACGCCTTGCGCGATGTCGGCGGCCTGGGTGGGGGTCAATGCGCTCATGGTGTCTCCGCCGGCTCAGTCAACTTCACAGATGCCAAAGACGCTGCCGCGCCGTGCCGGGGGCTTTTCCAGCCGGCAGGTCACCTTGATCGGCTTGCCTTCGAGTTCGCTGTTGAGGTCGTAATCGCGCTTGAACAGCGCCCAGGCTTTGTAGGACTTGCCGCCGTGCTGGATCGTCATGATCTGGTCGATAACCACCTCATGCGGCAGGAACGAGCCAAGTAGGGAGCTGCGCTCGATGAGCGGTAGGGCAAAGCCGCCCGTGGCGTCGGTGGTGGCGCTGTCGGTGCCAGTCTCGTCCTTCCAGCCCCACTTGAACTTGCGTTCCACCACTGCGCCAGCCACCGGTTTGCCGTCCAGCAGTACACGGCCGCTAACCGGCGAGAAGATCACCATCTTTGCCATTGCTGTCCCTTGGGTTGCCACCCATGCCAGGCCGATCACAAGCACCACGGCGAAACGCCGCCAGCCCAAGGGGCCGATCTGCCGGGAGTTGTTGAACATGGGTTGAGTGCGGCGAGTGCGTTGAGTGCTGTGAATAGCGGCCAACAGGCTCGCTTGGCTGGAGCCTACCGAATCAAGCCCCGGCGCGCCACCCCATCCTTGACGGTTGGCCCGCAGCGCCAGGGGTTGTACGCGGTGAGCGCCGGGCAGAACCGCTGTGGGCGGCATTTTGTCCTGCTGAGAGTGTCCGCAGGACTGAAAATTGGCTAAGCATCGCCATGATGACGCCGATACTCCGAACAGCATCGCGGCTGACGGCTGATGTGTCACTGCTCAGGCATGGCGTGTCTGGCGTGTCTGGCGTGCCTGCTTGTCACCGTTGTTTGTCATGCTTAGCCGCTGCTTGCTCATCCCTGGGAGATCTCACAATGTCTGACCGCGTCCGGTGTCGAATCCCGTCGCGAAGCCTGTCACTGTCAGGCGGGGTCTTCATGTCATTGCGTTGCGTTTCGGCATGGGCGTGAGCAACCGGCCCCAACGGTCGCGGCGGCTGGCGCCGACGGCGCCTGTCGTGACGCTGGTGCCTGCGCAAGCCGGGCTTGTGCGGCCCTGGCTTTGGGCTGGTGCCTCGGCGGTGCTGCTGATGCTGTTGATGGCGCTGGGCTGGTGGTGGCTGCAGCCGCCTGCGCTGCTGGCCCAGGCAGCGCAGGCCCGCACCATGCCGCTGGCCCGCCTGGACTTCAGGCAGTGGCTGGCCGGTCATGAGGCGGATTGGCGCGTTGGTTGGCTCACGGAAGAGCCGGCAGTGCTGGTGATCGAGTTTCCCAACCTGGCCGAGCAGGGCGCAGCGATGAACCGCGTTGCCGCGTTGCTGGAGAAGACTGGTGCGCCGCGCGACAGGGTGCTCGGCGATGCCGAGCTGCACGACCTGATCAGCCGTGGCGGCGACAACCCGCAGACCTTCTACCTGGGTCACGACTATGTCAGTGCCGGCCTGGCGCGATTTTTTGCGCTGGCACAGGCGCAGCAACTGGCCTTGAACCCGCATGAGCAGCGCCTGCTCGTCGTACTGACCGGTGCCGGCGTGGTGGTGCCGGCAAGCGGCGGCGCGCCGGGCTATGTCAGCCCCAAGGTGCAGGCGCTCATCACCTTCACCGCTCCGCAGACCGACGACCCGGCCACGCCGGCCGACGAGGGCATAGACGAAGGGCAGCGGGAGTCCATCCTGCGCCACGAGGCCAGTCACGGCCGCTTCTACACTCGGCCGGTCTACCAAGCGCATAGCAGGCAGTTCTGGCGGACCGAATTGACCGAGCCGCAGCGTGAGCGCATCCGCGTCTACCTGGCCAGTGCAGGCTATAACCGGCAGGATGAGGAACTGATGCTCAACGAGGCCCAGGCCTTTCTGCTGCACACGCCGGACCAACGGGCGTTCATGGCGCAGGACATAGGCATGACGCCGGCAGAACTTGATGCGCTGCAGACGCGGTTCTGGCGAACGCTGCCATCGGAGTGATCTGAGGCTGCACAGGCGTGGCAGGGAGGGTCCGGTGTAGCGTCATGTCAAGCTGCAACGCCCATGATTACAGGCAATTCGTGCGCCTGATACTTCATCGGGACATTGTTCGGAACATCACCAGCGGTTTTGACGGCCCCTCCACTGAAGCACCACGGCAGGTGCCGGTACTGACGGTGTCGCAAGGAGCATCGCACGGAGAAGCACGATCGATTCGGGCGCGCTGGTCAGTGCAGACCAGGCCTACAACTTGGCTGTCTTGACGGCGTCCAGGTAGGAAACCATCAGGGGGGGCAGTTTGGCGCGCCGGCCTTCGGCCGACTTGATGATCGCCTTGATGCCCGCGACGATGCCGTCATCGACACGCCCGACCGGATTTCGCCCACCAAGCTTGGATGTTCCGAACATATTGCGCTCCGGCCTGAGTACGTAGTTCAAGTCATCGATCAGGTCCTGCGCGATTTTCTTGCGCGACGTACTGTTCAGCAAAACACGCATCGGCCAATCAGCCGCCGCCGGCGAGTTGGCCAAGGTATTGTCCAAAAACAGATGCTGGGTGTTCGGATCCATGTAATCAAGCATCGAAGGCCGCGTACTCTTACCCTTGGCCTCCTTCATCAGGATGATGTTGTTCAGGTTGAACAGAACCTTCAGCTTCTTGATCTTGGTCTCGCCGTACAACTTTAGGCCTATGCCCGAGCCATCTGCGGAGAATCGGTCGAGGTTGCCGATAAAGAAGTCACCGGCCATGATCTGTCCGAGCTTTTCCAGCCCACCAGACTTGTCCAGCGCCTTGATGAACTTCGCGAAGGTGCGGCGCGCCTCGTCCCAGGAGCCATCGTCCTGCGCCGTGCCTTCGACGTCGAGCACCACGCCGAGTGTGGTCATCTGTACAAAGTTCATCTTGGCAATGTCCGTGCGGCCACTGGGCGAGGCACTGCCATAGGTCTGGATCGCCGCCTTCAGTTTGGCGATGCTCTGTTTCTCTTTCTCAGTGACCGGTTCGTGGTCGCTCTTCATCGCGCTCTTGATGGTGGCTACCAACTTTTCCCAGTTCTGCACGAACTCTTTGAGCGCGTTTATCTCGGCGGGCAGCAGCGGCTTCATCTTGACGCAGGGGTCGATGGCCTTGAGGGTGGACGCCGCGGCCTTGATCTTGTCACCAGTGACTTGGGGTTCAGCCTTGATCACCAGACGACTGTCGTCACGGCCCATCAGCAAAAAAATCTTGCCATCCTTGAGCTCGCGCACGTCCAGAATGTCGGTTGCAATCAGCGGTTGGTCGATGGACAGTGTCATGGTGTCTTCCGTTGGCGGGTTAGGTAAGAAGTTGGCTTTGGCCCTTGAAGTCAGAATTGGTAGCGGAAGCTGCCGTCGTCCACACTGACCAGCACACGCTCGATCGGCTGGTCGCTCATCATCCGCGTCAGGAACTCGCGGCTGATGTCGGGCAGCATGGTGTTGGTCAGGATGGCGTCGATCATGCGCCCGCCCGATTCACTTTCGGTGCAGCGCGAAACCACCAGCTTGACCACGTCCTCGCCGTAGGTGAAGGGGATCTTGTAACGCGCCTCCACCCGCTTCTTGATGCGGTTGAGCTGCAGCACAACAATCTTGCCCAGCATCTCGTCGCTCAGCGGGTAATAGGGAATGGTCACCAGCCGACCCAGTAGCGCCGGCGGAAAGACCTTCAGCAGCGGCTCGCGCAGCGCCTTGGCCATGCCCTCGGGATCGGGCATCAGATCGGGATCCTTGCACAGGCTGGCGATCAGGTCGGTGCCGGCATTGGTGGTCAGCAGGATCAGGGTGTTCTTGAAGTCGATGAAGCGGCCTTCGCCGTCTTCCATGAAGCCCTTGTCGAAGACCTGAAAAAACATCTCGTGCACGTCGGGATGGGCTTTTTCCACCTCGTCGAGCAGTACCACGCTGTAGGGCTTGCGGCGCACGGCTTCGGTCAGCACACCACCCTCGCCATAGCCCACATAGCCGGGTGGCGCGCCCTTGAGCGTGCTCACCGTGTGCGCTTCCTGGTACTCGCTCATGTTCACGGTGATCATGTTCTGCTCACCGCCATACAGCGCCTCGGCCAGCGCCAGCGCGGTTTCGGTCTTGCCCACGCCCGAAGTGCCGGCCAGCATGAAAACGCCGATCGGCTTGCTGGGGTTATCGAGCCCGGCACGGCTGGTCTGGATGCGCTTGGCAATCATCTCCATCGCATGGTCCTGGCCGATCACGCGCTGCGCCAGGGTGCCGGCCACCTTCAGGATGGTCTCGATCTCGTTGCGCGCCATGCGGCCCACCGGGATGCCGGTCCAGTCGCCCACCACCGCCGCCACGGCCTGGTAGTCGACCGTGGGCAGGATCAGCGGTGTTTCACCTTGCAGCGCGCTCAACTTGTCTTGCACCACCTTCAGCTGGGCCAGCTGGGCGACACGTTCGGCCTCACGTGCTTCGTCGGACGCGCCTTCGACGGCGCCTGCCTCGCCAGCATCGGCTTCCAGCTTGCTGCCGGTGCCTTCCACTGGGCGGATGCCGGCGCGCAGCTTGGCGCGCAGGTCCAGCAGTTCGTCGACCAGTGTCTTCTCTTCGGCCCAGCGGGTGTCCAGCGCGGCCAGCCGCGCGCGCTCGGTAGCCAGCAGTTCACTGGCTTCGGTCTCGCGCTTGTCGGTGTCGATGCCGATGGCCTTCTCGCGGCCGATGATCTGCAGTTCGGTCTCCAGCGCCTCGATGCGCTTGCGGCCGTCGTCCACCTCGGCCGGCGTGGCATGCAGGCTGACGGCGACACGGGCGCAGGCGGTGTCGAGCAGGCTGACACTCTTGTCAGGCAACTGGCGCGCCGGAATGTAGCGGTGGCTGAGCTTGACCGCTGCCTCCAGCGCCTCGTCGAGGATCTGCACCTGGTGGTGCTTCTCCATCGTGCTGGCCACGCCGCGCATCATCAGGATGGCCTTGGGTTCGTCGGGCTCATCGACCTGCACAGTCTGGAAGCGGCGGGTCAGCGCCGGGTCTTTCTCGATGTGTTTCTTGTACTCGGCAAAGGTGGTGGCGCCCACGGTGCGCAGCGTGCCGCGCGCCAGCGCCGGCTTCAGCAGGTTGGCCGCATCGCCGGTGCCGGCTGCACCGCCCGCTCCCACCAGCGTATGGGTCTCGTCGATGAACAGGATGATCGGCTTCGGGCTGGCCTGCACCTCGTCGATGACGCTGCGCAGCCGCTGCTCGAATTCACCCTTCATGCTGGCGCCGGCCTGCAGCAGGCCGACGTCCAGCGCCAGCAGCTGCACTTCCTTCAGGCTGGGCGGCACGTCGCCGCGGGCGATGCGCTGGGCGAAGCCCTCGACCACTGCGGTCTTGCCCACGCCGGCTTCGCCGACCAGGATGGGGTTGTTCTGGCGCCGCCGCATCAGGATGTCGACCACTTGGCGGATCTCGTCGTCGCGGCCGACGATCGGGTCCATCTTGCCGCTGCGCGCCTGCTCGGTGAGGTCGACAGTGAACTTTTTCAGCGCCTCCTGCTTGCCCATCGCCGCCGGCGCGATGGCGCCGCTGGCCTCACCCGGTGCAGCACCGCCGGCCGCGCCGCTGCTGCCGTCGCTGGCGCCCTGGCCGTCCTCGGGCGAGCCGGCGATGATCTTGGCCAGCCCGTCGGACAAGTCCTCGACCTTCAGCTTCTCGAACTGACGGCTGATGGCCACCAGCGCATTGCGCAGGTTCTTGGTCTTCAGCATGCCCACCAGCATGTAGCCGCTGCGCACCACGTTGTCGCCGTACAGTAACGTGCCGTAGACCCAGCCGCGTTCGATCGAATCGGCAATGTTCTCGGCAATGCCCGAGATGCTGGTGGCGCCGCGCGGCAGGCGGTCGAGTGCGGTGGTCAGGTCCTTGGCCAACGCCGACATGTCGAGTTGGGCGTGCTTGATGACACGGTGCCAGTCGGAATCGCCGCCCTGCAGCATCTGCGCCAACCAGTGTTCCAGCTCGACATACGGGTTGCCGCGCAACTTGCAGAACACGGTCGCGCCTTCGACGGCCTTGTAGGTCGGCTGGTTGAGCTTGCCGAACAGGGTGACGCGGTTGATCTCAGCCATGGTCTTGTCTTCCTCAAGAGTGCTTCGGGTTCGGAACGAGATGGAGCACGGCCGGGCGGTCGCCAGGCGGGTGGTTCAGCCAGGTGGTCCAGCCCAGGCGGCCATAGCTGCCGGGGCGGCAGGCAGGCACCTGGGACTTGTCGAGTTCGAGTCGCAGATCCCAGCCGAACTCGAGGCTGACATAGTGCTTGAGCAAGGCCTGCAGTGCCGGCAGCGCGCTGCCCACCGGCAACAGCGCTTCGAACGCGGCCAGGCTCAATGGCCCGATGTGCACGCGAAAGTGGTGCTGACGATCGAACACCGAGCGGCCGAGCACCGCGCTGACACCCAGCTGCGAGGTCGACATGCGGCGCGACGCCGCGCGCCGGCCGATGCGGCTGCGTTCGGCTTCGAGCAACGGCATCCAGCGGCCGACGAATTGCTCCACCCGAACCGGCTTGCCCAGGTAACCCGACAGCAGGTGCGCCAGCCCGTCGGCGTTGCGGACCTGGCGCGACAGCAGGCCGGCAAAGGCCAGTCGCGCATGGTCAGGCGCTGCATCGCGTTGGCGCCAGTGTTTGCCCCCAACGCCAATGGTCGAGCCCACGTAGTCGGCAAAGCGATCTTCGTCGGGCCGGTCCAGGCTGACGGTGGGCTGGGCTTGCGCCCAGGCCCGGTAGAACAGCAGCAGCAACCGGTGGTGGAACATGTCGGCAAAGCGCGCCAGCGTCTCGTCGTCGCGCTCCTTGCGCCAGGGCTTTTGCCGTTCGCGTACGTAGCCGGTCAGGTGCAGCGGCAGTGGCCCGTTGGGGCCGAACAGGCCGAAGAAGCGGACCTCGATGCGGGGTTTGCCGCTGCGGTCTTCCAGCGTCACATCCGACAGTGGTGACGGCGCGAAGGCGAGCTCGACCGATTGCCCCAGGCGCACCGGCTCATCGACAGGGCGTCGCGCGGTGCCCAGCCGTGGTTTGTCGCGATGGCGCGCATCGACCAGCCGCATCACGCGGTAGAAGTCCCAGCGGTGCGGCGCCGCAGCGGCGGCGGCCAGCGGGTGGCGGCGCGGCGCCGGCTCGGGCCGTGGTTTATCGCCAGCGGTCAGCGTGACTGCGACATCGGTGCCGACCGCCGCCCCGTCATTCGTTGAAGCGCTGGTGGTGTGGTCAGCGGTGCCGCCAGTGCTGGCGGCGGGCTGCGCGGTGTCCTCGTCGTCGGGCATCACAGGATCGGCCGGGTCCCGCATCGCGGCCTCCCGACCAGGATGTCGCCGCGTGCGGCGGAATGCAGTCGCAGCTGGGTGAAGCCGTTCATCGACACATGACGAGCGACAAAGCGCTCCAGCACGCAGCCCAGCAGGAAAGCGCTGGCGCCTTCGAACGACAAGTCATCGACCTCGACCGTGACTTCGACCCCGCGGCCGAAGGTGATCGGACCCGGCATCGGCAGCCGGCGCACCACCGACTGCAGTTTGACCGACCGCAGGCCGTCAATCTGGCGCTGGGCTCCCGCATCGCCGGCGGGCGCGTACAGGCGCAGGATCTCGCGCAGCGCGGCCGCTCCTTGTTCGGCATCGGTGTCGCTCAGCGACAGGTGGTTCAACGACAACTGGTTGATCAGCTTCCAGGCCAGGTTGGCCTCGCGCAGCGCTGACATCGGCCGCGACGGCCCCTTGATGACCTGGATTGTCTTGACCGGCGCGGTCTGGGCCAGCGTCAGGTCTCCGCGGGCGTCACCCACCGGCATCAGCACCGGCAGGTCGCGGTTGGTACACAGGGCGCGCACGCCGATCTGGCGCAGTTCTTCGGGGAAGGGCGCTTCCTGGGCGTCGACCACCGACAGAAACACCTCGGTGCCGATGTAGGCGGTACGCGGGCCGTCACGCAGCTGTATTTGCGACATCAGGCGCGGCTCGCGCTGGGTCGAGAAATAGGCGTTGTGGCCCTGCTGCTCGGTGTGGAAGGCGTTGTAAAACGGCAGGAAGCGCCATTCACTGTTCACGCCGCTGCCGTAGCCGACCACCTCGGTGACGGTGTGCACCTCGAAGTCCATCGGCCGCGTGCGATCGGGCACGACATGGAAGTCGCTGGTGTCGGTGCTGACATGGATGCGGTCGCAGCGGCGGTCGAGCAGGTTGATGGCAGGCACGCAATGCAGCGCCAGGCTGCCGGCATCGACCGCCTGCAGCAGCGCGTTGTCGATGCGGTTGAACAGCAGCACGATGTCGAGCTCTTTGCCCTCGTGGCGACGCAGTGCCTCCCCGATGCCGAGCAGGTCGAAGAACAGGAAACGCTGCGGAAAGGCGAAGTACTCCTGCAGCAGCCGGTAACCATCGAAGCCATGCAGCGTAGGCGGCAGCAGCGCTTCGCTGTCTTCGAATCCGGCCAGTTCGACGCACTCGCCATCCAGCGCCTCATGCCAGGTGGCCGGCCGCTGGGTCGGCAGCACCAGCACCCCCATGACCTGGCCACCCACCAGTTCGAGTACACGGTAGGCCACCTCGTCCAGGCCGCTGCAGTGCAACCGCAGGTCTTGCAGCGCCAGTTGCGAAAACGACATGCCGGCCGTGGTGCGCAGCCGGATGCGCAGGCCGGAGCGGTATTTCCGCCACTCGGGCACGGCGGCCATCGGCAGGTCGGCGGCCTGGCTGAAATATTCGGCCTGGGTCAGTTCCAACGGCCACAGCTTCAGCTCATGGGCGGTGCGAAATTCACAGGTGGTCGATCCCGCCTTGCCTGCCCGGCCCTGCATCGTGCTGCCGCGCTCGATCTTCAGGCCCTTGGCCAGGTTCGGGTCGCCGAGGTCGGGGTTGAACTGGGCGATCAGCATGGCCGGCGTGGGGGCCAGGAACTGCGGATACAGGATCTCGAGCAGGCGCTGGGTGAAGCGCGGAAACTCGGCATCGAGCTTCAACTGCACCCGGCCCGCCAGAAAGGCAAAGCCCTCCAGCAGCCGCTCGACATAGGGGTCGGTGACGTCCAGGCCCTCCATGCCCAGGCGGGCCGCGATCTTGGGGAACTGCTGGGCGAATTCGGCACCCATCTCGCGCAGGTGGCGCAGTTCCTCGTTGTAATAGCGCAGCAGGCGGGGATCCATCGTCGTCGTTGCTATTTTCGGGCTCAGCGGTCGGTTTCTCGCACCGCGACGCGACCCGTCTCGAGGTCGATATCGGTGTGCAACAACAGCTCCATGGGCACCGGTTGAGCCCACAGCTGGCCGCTGATGCGAAAGCCGATCAGGTTGTGGTGGTCGAGTTGGGCGTTCGACAACACCACCTCGACCGACAAGGTGTCGGCCAGGATGCGGGGCTCATGGTCGAGGATGGCCTGCTTGACGCGCGATTGCAGCTGCGTCAGGTCAATGCCCGAGGTCGACTGACCGGAAAGCGCCGGCAGGCCAAAATTCAGCACCGACCGCTGTGCGTGCGGCGCGGTGCTCCAATCGATGCCCTCCGACGGAGAAGTGGCATTGAACAGCCAGGCCAGGTCGCGCAACACCATCTCGCGCAGCCGGTTACGGTTGATCACCCGGACTTCGTTGCTTTCGGTCCGGATATTGGGCGTGTCGTCGGTCAGCCGGTCAAGCAGCGCCGGTTGCAACCTGTCCTGGGCATGGGATGTGGCCATTGTCGTCAGGCCGGCGCAGCGCCGATCAAGTCGCGCCCTGATCGATCACGACGCTGCGCAGATCCATCAGCCCGAATTCGGCCGCATCGGTGGTGATCAGCCGTTGGCCCAGGCCTATGAAGGTGTCGGGGGCAATCTCACGCCAGTCGGTGCCCCGTGAGAGCGCAAGCCATTCGCCGGCCGCCAGCACCGTGTCGGGATAACGGGTCGGCATCAGACCGACCACATCTCCTCCGTTGGTGAACTCGAAGTGCGCCGGCATCCACACTGCGTCGCGCAGGTCTTCCGGCGGATCGATGTCGACCTTGCTGAGCCGGTTCCAGGGCAGCCAGTAGTACTTGCCGTTGATGATGGCTTCGAGCGTCGGACCGAGCCGGGTGTCGGCATCCGCGATCCACTTAAACGGCTGGCCGTTGGCGGTGCCAGCGGACGCTGGGGCCTGCTCCAGCGCCTCGCCACGCAATTGCCGGGCGGCATCGGGTTCGCCGCGGCCATCGCGCAACATCGCTTCAATCAGCAAGGCCACCCAGGTCTCGGGCTCGCCGAACAGCATCGGCACCTTCTTGCCTGCGAACACCTGCATGCGCAGCCGCTCGCAGGCGATGGCCTCGCGGTAGGTCTGGACCATCGGCAAAGTGCCGGCGTCCAGTTCGAGCGACACATTGAGCTGGTTCAGCGCCCGCTCCCATTGCCCCAGGACGCACAGCAGCTGAAACAGGAAGACGCGCAACTTGGCATTTTGCGGATGCGCCCTCACTTGCTCAGTGAGCAGCTTGAGTGCGCGCTGGGCATCACCCTCCTTGAGAGCCTGTTCTGCAGCGCTGGTATCGGCCATCGTGGTTACGCCTTGATTACATCAGGACAATGAAAACTGAAGCACGTCGTCGCAACGGCCGAACCCCTGCCCAAGCCTAAAAGGCAGTCAGCCTCGTGGCGGCGAAGACCGCGGGCAGGCCAAATCAACGCATCGGGTCACGCACGAGCTCGACAGGCGAACCGCAACGCCTGCCGTGCCACATGGCTGCACGCGCAAGGACGCCAGTCGAAGCGAAACCATGCTGCAAATGCCGAACTCGCCACTTCGACCCGAAGTGCAACGCAGATAGGCCAATCTGCCAGGCGAAAGCCGGCGGACGGGCGTTCTGATCTCAGGCTGCTGCGTTCTTCGCAATGTTCCACTTGAAGATGCCGGCGCTGGCAACCGCACCCTTCGCGTCCTGCTTGAAGTAGTCGAAGGACACTTCGGAAAAGTTCAGCGTGACGTTCTCGGTCAGCCTGTCTTCGCCGCCCGACCCGCCGGTGCTCACCGACGTGACGATGACTTCCTTCATCACGATCACGATGTAGTTGTGCTGGCCCTCACCGGCCTTGCGCACCAGCAGCGTCACCTCGGGCGTATGCGAGCCCTTGGCCAATGCACCCATCAGTGCTTGCGAAGCGCTGTCGACGTACTTGGTGAACGACAGGTCCTGGAAGTTGGCCTTGCCTGCGCCCCCACCACCACCGGTGTGCATCGAACCGGACTGCGACATGCCCCAACTCCAGGCCAGCACATCAATGTCATTCTTGGGGCCCTGCACCTTGTCGCGGGATTCCCCTTTGATCTTTGCGCCCATGTTGATGAACATGTCAATTGCCATGACGATCTCCTAAAAAGATTTTCGGTCCAATACGGGCCTGGATACTGCAGAAAGCACCTGATCTGCCAGGTACCCCCAGCCGTGCAGCCGACTGGAGAGCTATGAAACGGTAGCGCAGTTCAGTGGTCTTCAACCGCCCTTGGCCGACGGCAGCTTGGACACCAGGCGCAGCGATACGGTCAGACCCTCCAGCTGGTAGTGCGGCCGCAGGAAGAACTTGGACTGGTAGTAACCTGGATTGGCAGGATCTTCCGCGACGATCACCTCGGCCGCGGCCAGTGGTCGTGTGGCCTTGGTGCTTTCGGACGAATTGATCGGGTCGCCGTCGACGTACTGCGAAATCCACTTGGACAGCCACCGCTCGACCTCGTCACGCTCCTTGAACGAGCCGATCTTGTCGCGCACGATGCACTTCAGGTAGTGCGCAAAGCGGCAGGTGGCAAACAGGTAGGGCAGGCGCGCCGCCAGCTTGGCATTGGCCGAGGCATCGGGGTCGTCATACTCGGCCGGCTTGTGCAGCGACTGTGCGCCGATGAAGGCGGCAAAGTCGCTGTTCTTGCGGTGTACCAGCGGCATGAAGCCGTTCTGCGCCAGTTCGGCCTCGCGCCGGTCCTCGATCGCGATCTCG
Organism: Burkholderiales bacterium; assembly: GCA_038207685.1. Lineage (GTDB taxonomy): Bacteria > Pseudomonadota > Gammaproteobacteria > Burkholderiales > Burkholderiaceae_C > Pseudaquabacterium. The sequence continues at coordinate 7,255 of JBBQZM010000006.1, read as the reverse complement.
GTCGGGCATTTCATGTCGACGCCGCCGTCGTCGGTCGGGAATGAGTGGGTCGGCAGGTTCTCGACCGCACCACCGGACTCGATGCCGCGGATACGCGAGCACCAGCCATATTCCTTGAACGAGCGGTTGATGTTGGTGGCCATGGCATAGGCCGCGTTGGACCAGGTGTACTTGCCATGTTCGGCCGAGCCGGTGTCTTCCTCGAAGTTGAAGGCTTCGACCGGGTTGGTCTTGGCGCCGTACGGCAGGCGCGAGAGGAAGCGGGGCATCGCCAGCCCGATGTACTTCGAGTCTTCCGACTCACGCAACGAGCGCCAGGCGGCGTACTCGGGCGTGGTGAAGATCTTGGTCAGGTCGCGCGGATTGGCCAGCTCTTGCCAGGAGTCCATCTGCATCAGCGTGGGCGATGCGCCGGTGATGAAGGGGCAATGCGCGGCTGCCGAGATCTTGGCCATCTCGGCTAGCAACTCAACGTCAGGCGCACTCTGGTCAAAGTGGTAGTCGCCGACGATGGCGCCGAAGGGCTGACCACCGAACTGACTGAACTCTTCCGAATAGACCTTCTTGAAGATAGGGCTCTGGTCCCAGTTGGTGCCCTTGTAGCGCTTGAGCGTCTTGCCGAGCTCCGCTTTGGAGACGTTCATCACGCGAATCTTCAGGTTTTCGTCGGACTCGGTGTTGTTGACCATGTAGTGCAGGCCACGCCAGGCACCTTCCAGCTTCTGGAAGTCGTCGTGGTGCATGATCAGATTGATCTGGTCGGACAGCTTCTTGTCGATCGCAGCGATCATCGCCTCGATCGAGGCGACGACGTCGCTGCCGATCAGCTGCGTCTGCGACAGCGCTTGCTGCGCCAGCGTTTGTACCGCCTGCTCGACAGCGCTCTTGGCGTCGTCCGACTTGGGCTTGAATTCCTTTTGCAGCAGCGATGCAAGATCGCCGCCTTCCATCGTGACGCCAGCCAGTGCGCTGGCGGTCTGGGCTTCTGCCATGGGTGCTCCTTGTTCGATTTTTGCGGTTGGGCCGGCTCAGGCGTCTGTCGGCTTGGCGGACGTGGCCAATGCGCCCAGCAAAGCCGGGTCGGCCATCAGCTTGCCAATCAGTTCTTCGGCGCCGCCCTTGCCGTCCATGTAGGTGACCAGGTTTTGCAACTGCTGCCGCGCCTCCAGCAGCTTGTTGAGTGAGTCGACCTTGCGCGCCACGGCATCGGGTGTGAAATCGTCCATGTTGTCGAAGGTGATGTCGACGCTCATGTTGCCCTCGCCGGTCAGCGAGTTGGGCACCTGGAACGCCACCCGGGGCTTCATCGCTTTCATGCGGGCATCGAAGTTGTCGACGTCGACTTCCAGGAACTTGCGATCGGCAACGGGCGCCAAGGGGTCGGCCGGCTTGCCTGACAGGTCGGCCAAGACCCCCATGACGAACGGGAGCTGAACTTTCTTCTCAGCGCCGTACAACTCAACGTCATATTCGATCTGAACCCGCGGCGCGCGGTTGCGTGCGATGAATTTCTGGCTGCTGCTCATGCTCGGAACTCCTGGTCGACGTGAAAGTGAAGGATGAAATGGTGAAGAGACGAGTTCTCGCCGAAACGCGCGGCTTAGTCAATAGCCACTGGATGATGAACTGTCGGGCCCCTCGACAGCGTCGGGGTCGACCCCCACCATGCCGGCGACGCCTGCCAAGGCCTCGGGTGCGAGTGCCTTGATCAGCTGGAGGAAATTTTGGCCGACCAGTTGTCGAGCACGGCGCAGGAACAGCGGCGCAGGATTGGTGGGTTCGGCCCGCTCGAGGTAGGCGCAGACCAGGTCGATGGCTCGGATGGCGTCTTCGCGCGAGTTCACCGCGCCGGACAGGCTCCTGCCCGTCCCGCCGCCCTGGGCCTGGCCGGATGCGGTGTCGCCATCGGCGTCGGTCTCGCCATCGGCCACGCCGCCATCGTCGGGAAGGAGGCCGACGATGCCATTGGTCAGGGCAAACAGCGGCCGCAGGTCGGGCGCTGCGTCGCCGAGTTTCTGGTTGGCGATGCTGATCAGTTCGCGCGTCAGGACGACCGCCGATTCGCATTGGCTGCGCAACTCGGGCGACTTGGCCGACACGTCGCCCAACATGCGGATGATCTGGTCCTTGCCGGGCGGCGATTCGCCCTCGCCGGCCTGCGTCATGCCCAGCGCTATCGAAACGCTACCGACGGTCAACTCGCCAATCGCGCGGTCCTGAAAGAGCCGGGTTGCCCGAAGATCGGCGATCAGGCCGTCGTTGTTGCTCAGGAAGGTCAGGGCATTGACACGCGCATAGGGATCGCCGTCGTCGGGATCAGGCTGGGGATGGACATGTTCGCCAAGCTCTGTCATGAGCCCGTTGATCAGCCGCAGGCCAGCCGGCAGCGCACCGTATCCGCCGAGCTGCAGTCTGGCGCGCAGCCAAGCGGTGGCGATGCGCAGGTCGCGGGAGCGGTCAAGCAGGGCCTCGGCGAGATCACTCACCTGTCGCCAGTTGGGCGGTTCGGCGGCGCCGAACTGTGACTCAGGCTTGCCAGCGGCCGCCTGGTTGAGCGCCAGGAAATCGTTGTCGTATTCGAGATCCGGGCCGCAGGGCGCGGTTTCATCGGCCAGCGGCACCAGCCAGGCCGCGACTCTTACATCCTCGACTTCGAAATCGCTCATCGGATAGGCCGTTCTCTACGGCTTTTTGGCGCGACCCTGACGCGGATCACACCGGTTCAACGCCTCAGCCAGCGTCTTGCTGCGCGCCGCAGTGTGTCAGGGATTCGAGCAATTGAGAACCCCCTCAATGTCGGATGGGACGCGTCGCAGCCCTGCCTTCAAACTTGGGGGGGCGTGCATTGCACACTCAAGGGATTTGCTTGGTGGCGTTCGCGGGGTTGCTTCGATACCATGAGCCGAGAACATGATTCTCAAAGTGAGGTCGGGATGGGAAGCGCGTTTTGGGTTGGCACTGCGCCCATGGCCATGTGGCTGGGTTTGTCTTGGCCTTTTGCGGCGCAGGCGCAGACCAGCAGCCCACCCGAGGCGCCGCGTACGCCGACAGTGGTGCCGCGGCCCGCTGACCTGGTACCACCGCGCCTGGATACGCCAGCGCCTGCGCAGATGCCGGCGGTGCCCGCCGAGGTGCCGCGTGAACTCGGCAAGCCCGACGACGACGTGCGCATCGATATCGAGCGCTACGCTGTGGACGACAACGCGCCAGCAGCGTTGAAGGCCAGGCTGGCAGCGCTGACGAAAGACTTCGTTGGCAAGAACCGCAGCTTCGAGGATCTTTACAACGCCAAGGTTGAAGTCACGCGCTTCCTGCAAAGTGAGCTTGGTTATTACCTGGGTTATGCCTATGTGCCCGAGCAGACCTTTCGCGACGGCGTGGTGCGCATCGCGGTGCTGGAGGGGCGGCTGGGCCGGGTGGTGCTGAAATGGCCCGTCGACAAGACCATGCCGGTGCGCCGCGAGGTTTTGCAGGCCTATCTGGACCGCCTGAAGGAGGGCAGCGTGCTGCTGGTGCGCGATGTCGAGCGGGTCGTCTTCCTGGTCAATGACCTGCGCGGTATCAGAACCCGCTTTGAGGTGCAGGCCGGCAGCCGGCCGGGTACAGCCGATCTGGTGGTCACGCCCGAGCCCGAGAGTGTGTGGTCCGGCAAGGCTGACGCCGACATCAACGGCTCGCGCTTTTTGGGCGAGTACCGCTTGGGCGGTCTGGTGCAGATGAACAGCCCGATGGGCAGGGGCGACGGACTCACCGCCAATGCCCTGGTGTCCACCACCCAGGGGCTGGCCTTCGGCTTGTTGGGCTACACCAGCCCGATCGGCAGTGACGGCCTCAAGCTTGGGGCATCCCTGTCGGCGGTGAAGTATCAGCTCGACAAGGCCGTGTTTCCGCTGGACCTGAACGGCACGGCGATCACCCTCACCGGGTTTGGCCTGTACCCGGTGATCCGGTCGCGCAACCTCAACCTGTTCTCGGTGGTGTCCGCCGAGCACAAGACCTACGAGGATCGACAGTCGGCGGCCGACAGCAAGAGCCGCAAGTCGGTAGACACGCTGGCCTTGGGGGCCACTGGCGACTTTCGCGATGCCGTGCTGGGTGGCGGCGTCAATACCTATGACGCCAGCTTGACCAGCGGCAAGGTCAACTACCCGGACGGCAGGCCCGGCGGCTTGGAGGACGCGCCAAATTTCACCAAGCTGAATTTCGGTTTCTCGCGCCTGCAGGATCTGCTGTTCATCATGCCGAAGATGCAGGACAAGCGCAGCGGCAAGATGCTCGCCTACTTCTCGGTGCGCGGCCAGTTGGCTGCCGACAACCTGGACACCACCGAGCAGTTCCGCATTGGCGGGGCCGAGGGGGTGCGCGCGTTCGCCACCGGCGAAGGCACGGGCGATGAGGGTGTGGTGGTCAGCCTGGAGGCGCGTTTGCTGCCGCCGGAATCATGGTTTGGGCGCATCTCGAACGAACTGGTGCTGAGCGCCTTCGTCGATACCGGCTATGTCCGCTATCGGCACCAGCTCTCGGCAGCCACCACCCAGACCCTACCGAACACGGGCACTTTCACCGGCGTCGGGCTGGGCCTGTCCTGGGTGCGGCCGGCCGAGTATGCGCTGCGCGTCAGCCTGTCGACGCCGGTATCCGGCCAGCCGCGCAGCGATCCACTGGTTCGCAAGCCGCGCCTGTACCTGCTGGCGACGAAATTCTTCAATTGATCGGGTTCCGTGCCGTGCGCGGCACTGTCGGGGGAAGTGCCATGTCGAATTCGCTGTCCAAGCGCCCAGTCTCACGGCGCCTGCCCCTGACCCGATTCCTGCTGCGGCCGATCAGCCTGGCTGCATGCCTGGCAGGCGTGGCGCCGGTCAGCTACGGTTTGCCCGAAGGCGCAAAGCCCAGCTTTGGCCAGACCAGCATCAGCCAGCCCAGCCCACAGCAACTGAACATCCAGCAAACCAGCGCCAAAGCGGGTATCGACTGGACCACGTTTTCCATCGGCGCCAATGAGCGCGTGGTGATCAGCCAGCCCGACCGCGCGTCGGTGCTGCTGAATCGTGTGGTGGGCGCTGATCCGTCGCAGTTGTTCGGCAGCTTGCAGTCGAATGGCACGGTATGGCTGATCAACCCGCGTGGCATCATTTTCGGCGCCAACTCGCGGGTGGACGTGGGCGGGCTGCTGGCCAGCACCTTGTCGATCTCGAACAGCGACCTGGCCTCCGGCCGCCTGCTGCTGAGCCGGTTGGGCAGCGAGGCCGGCGAGATCCGCGCCGAGGGGCAGCTCAACGCCGGTGACGGCAGCGTCGTGCTGGTGGCGCCCCAGTTGACCCAGAGCGGCAGCATCAATGCCCGCCGCGTCGGCCTGGCCGCCGCCACCGACGTGCAGGTGGACGTGGAGGGAGACGGCCTGATCTTCTTCAACGCCCGCAACGATGGCAGCCTGGCCACGCGCTTGAACCAGCTCGGCACGATCAAAGCCGACGGCGGTTTGGCGGAGCTGCGCGCAGTGGCGCGCGCCGGCTTTGCCGACACCGTGCTCAACCTTGAAGGTGTGGTGCAGGCGCGCAGTATCGGCGTGCGGCAAGGGCAGATCGTCATCGACGGCGGCGCCGACGGGGTAACGCGGGTGGCGGGCACGGTGGATGCCAGCGGGCGCGGCGAAGGTGAGCGGGGCGGGGATGTGGTGGTGCTAGGCCAGAAGATCGGCCTGATCGCCAGCGCCGGGATCGACGCCTCCGGCGCGAGCGGTGGTGGTGGCATTCGTGTGGGCGGTGATTACCAAGGCGCCAATCCCGAATTGCGTAACGCCGAGATGGTGACGGTGCTGAGTGGCGCCAGGTTGAACGCCGATGCCGGTGCCGCAGGCGACGGCGGTCGGGTGATCCTCTGGTCGGATCGGGTTACCCGGTTTCAAGGCAATATCAGTGCGCGCGGTGGCGCGGCTGGCGGCAATGGCGGCTTCAGCGAGGTATCGGGACTGGCGACCCTTGACTTCCAGGGCACAGCCGATCTGTCGGCCGTTGCCGGGCGCAGTGGCACGCTGTTGCTCGATCCCTTGAGCATCACGATCCAGAACAGCTTGGCGAACGTTGACGGGACGCCCGGCAACGATCTGAGCGACATCACGCTGTCTGGCGTCGGAAACACCACATTGGGGTTTGACGCCCTTGCCGCCGTCAGCAGCGCCATCACCAAGGACGCCGTCAATGCGCACCTGGCGACCAACAACTTGGTGCTCGAGGCCAAGAGCTTCATCAACGTCGTCAGCGGTGGCTCGGCGATTTCGGGCCCCGGTAGCCTCACGCTGCGTGCTGGGGGCGACATTACCGTATCGGGCAGCGTCACCAGTACGGGCACCGGTAGCGGCGGCAACATCACGCTGTCGGCGAATGACCCTGGCGGCCCGGCCACCGGCACCGGCAAAGTCATCATCAACGCCGATGTCATCGCCAACCAGGCTTTGACCATCACCAACAACGGCAGCGTCAACGTGGCCAGCGTTCACGCACTTGGCGCCAACCTGTCGGGTGCAACCATTGACATCACCGGCAACCTCGCATTGACGGGAGCGACCCGTACGCTGACGACCAGCGCCGGGGCTTCCACAGTGGGCGGCTTGGTCAGTGGCGCGTTCGGACTGATCAAGGCTGGCGCAGGCTTGTTGACATTGAGCAGCGCCAACAACTACAGCGGCGGCACGACGGTCAGTGGTGGCACGCTGAGGCTGACGAACTCGTCCGCGGCGGGCACGGGGACGATTGGCTTGACGACGGGCACCTCGGTGCTGGACATCTCGGGCGGGGCGAACGTGGCCAACGCGGTGACGGTGGTCTCGGGCAGCACGATCAGCAACAGCAGCGGGGCGGGGACGTTGAGCGGGGGCACGCTGACGCTGGCCAACGGGGCGACGCTGAACCTGACGAGCACGGGCACAGGGCTGACGATTGCGCGGCTGATCAACGATGCGGCCGGCAGTGCGGCGGTGGCCGCCGGGGCCGGCAACGTGACGCTGACGACGGCCAACAGCTACGACGGCGGCACGACGGTGGCGGCGAACACGACGCTGAAGCTGACGAACTCAACGGCGGCGGGCACGGGGGCGATCGGCCTGGCGGCGGGTACATCGGTGCTGGACATCTCGGACGGGGCGAGCGTAGCCAACGCGGTGACGGTGGCGGCCGCGGGTGGGGCGATCAGCAACAGCAGCGGGACGGGGACGTTGAGCGGGGGCGCGCTGACGCTGGCCAACGGCGCGACGCTGAAC